>NZ_JBVIRY010000023.1:0-153971 GCF_055575795.1 Kitasatospora sp. NPDC034023 | reverse complement strand
CCAGCTACGAAGCCGGCCTGCACCTGTGCGGTGCCGTCATCTGGCTCCGCAGCCTGAGACCCGCATCATGATCCAAACTCAGAACACTCCCTAGTCGCCACGGCCCGGTCGCGAGACCGGCCGCCACGGCCCAGTCCACCCCGAGCCCCAGGAGCAGTTGAGAAGTGAGCGCCAAAGAGATCACCGTCGTCCACCTGATGCGGCACGGTGAGGTGCACAACCCGGAGGGCGTCCTGTACGGGCGGCTGCCGGACTACCACCTGTCCGAGCTGGGCCGGCGGATGGCCGACCGGGTGGCCGAGGACCTGGCCGGCCGGGACATCACCCACGTGGTGGCCTCGCCGCTGGAGCGGGCCCAGGAGACCGCCGAGCCAATCGCCAAGGCGCACGGCCTGGACGTCGCGGCGGACGCGCGGCTGATCGAGGCCGAGAACATCTTCGAGGGCAAGACCTTCGGCGTCGGCGACGGCTCGCTGCGCAACCCGGGTTACTGGAAGTACCTCACCAACCCGTTCAAGCCCTCCTGGGGCGAGCCGTACCTCGACCAGGTGGTGCGGATGATGGGCGCGCTCGGCGCCGCCCGGGACGCCGCGCGCGGGCACGAGGCGGTCTGCGTCAGCCACCAGCTGCCGATCTGGATCGTCCGGTCCTTCGTCGAGCGCCGCCGGCTCTGGCACGACCCGCGCAACCGGCAGTGCTCGCTGGCCTCGCTGACCAGCTTCACCTTCGAGGGCGACAAGATCGTCTCGGTCGGCTACCGCGAGCCGGCCCGCGACCTGCTGCCCGCGCACCTGGTGGGCAAGGGCCGCAAGGGCGACAAGCCGGTGGGCAAGAGCTTCGGCGCCTGACACTCGCGAGCGCCTCCGTAAGCGGTGCGTAAGTATGACTTCGGGTCACCCGGCGAGCGCCGGGTGACCCGATTTCGTCGCAGGTCAGAGGGGGTGCGACGCGCAAGGCAGGACCCCCCCGAACCTGCCCGGAACTCCATGCGAAACTTTTCACATGTCTGCCATGGCGCGCCCCCGTCCCCGTGTCGCCGCAGCCGCCGCCGCCACCGCCGCGGCCGCTGCGCTCGCCCTCACCGGCTGTTCCTCCTCGGGCTCGTCCGGCGGCGGCGCGGGCCAGGTCGGCTTCGTCACGGTCAAGGGCACCAACCTGTCGAAGGCGGACGCCGGCAAGCGCGGGGACGCGCCGGACATCTCCGGGGAGACCCTGGAGAGCAGCCAGACCAAGCTCTCCGACTACCGGGGCAAGGTCGTCGTGCTGAACGTCTGGGGCTCCTGGTGCGGGCCCTGCCGGGCCGAGGCGAAGAGCCTGCAGGCCGTCGCGGACAAGTACAAGGACCAGGGCGTCCAGTTCCTCGGCGTCAACACCCGGGACACCGAGAAGACCAACGCCGTCCGCTTCGAGCAGGAGCAGGGCGTCACCTACCCGAGCATCTTCGACCCGGCCGGCACCCAGCTGCTCAAGTTCCCCAAGGGCAGCCTCAACCCGCAGTCCATCCCGACCACCCTGATCGTCGACCGCGACGGCAAGCTGGCCGCCCGCGCCGTCGGCGGCACGACCGAGGACGCGCTGGAGTCGATCCTGCAGCCGGTGGTCGCGGAGCAGAAGCAGTGAGCCTGCCGCAGCAGCTCGCCGACAACACCGGCACCCTCCAGAGCGGAGCGCTGCTGGTGGCCGCGCCGATCGCGCTGGCGGCCGGCCTGGTGTCGTTCTTCTCGCCCTGCGTGCTGCCGCTCGTCCCGGGCTACCTGTCGTACGTGACCGGCTTCTCCGCGGCCGACCTCGCGGACGCGCGCGGCGTGCGGCGCGGCCGGATGGCGCTCGGGGCGACGCTCTTCATCCTCGGTTTCACCGCGGTCTTCGTCTCCGGCGGTGCGCTGTTCGGCCAGTTCGGCGACACCCTGCAGGAGCACAAGCGCGTCATCTCGATGGTCCTCGGCGTGGTGACCGTCGTGATGGGCCTCGCCTTCATGGGCCTCGTCCCCGGCCTGAGCATGCGCGAGGTGCGCTCCCACCGCCGTCCGGCGGTCGGTCTGCTGGGCGCCCCGCTGCTGGGCGTGGTCTTCGGCGTCGGCTGGACGCCCTGCCTCGGCCCGACCATCGCGACCGTCCAGAACCTGGCCCTGAACCAGGCCGACGCCGCGCGCGGCGCCATGCTGATGACCTTCTACTGCCTGGGCCTCGGCGTACCGTTCATCCTGGCCGCGGTGGCCTTCCGCCGGGCACTGGGCGCCTTCGGGTGGGTCAAGCGGCACTACCCGCTCGTCATGCGGATCGGCGGCGGCATGCTCGTCGTGGTCGGTCTGCTGCTCGTCACCGGGATCTGGGATTCCTGGATGAGCGAACTGCAGTCCTGGACCGCCGACTCCTCGATCGGAATCTGACCGTGAGCAACACCACGACCGAGACCGAGCAGCCCCCGGCGCCGGACGACCTCGCCGCCGAGCGGCTCAGCTCCGCGCCGGTCGAGTCCGACGGACCGACCGGCATAGGGGCGTTCGGCTGGGCGCGCTGGATGTGGCGTCAGCTGACCTCGATGCGGGTCGCCCTGATCCTGCTCTTCCTGCTCTCGCTGGCCGCCATCCCCGGCTCGCTGATCCCGCAGTACCAGAACGGCCAGGGGCAGCTGAAGGTCGAGGCGTGGAAGGCGCAGCACGGCACCGTCGCGCCGATCTACGAGAAGCTCCAGCTGTTCGACGTCTACAGCTCGGTCTGGTTCTCCGCGATCTACATCCTGCTGTTCGTCTCGCTGGCAGGCTGCATCGTCCCGCGGACCTGGCAGTTCGTCGGCGTGCTGCGCGCCCAGCCGCCGGCCGCGCCGCGCAACCTGACCCGGATGCCGGTGCACGCGGCCTGGCGCACCGAGGCGGACACCGACACGGTGAACGCCGCCGCACACCGGCTGCTGCGCAAGCGCGGCTTCCGCGCCGACCTGTCCGGCGGCGCGGTGGCCGCCGAGAAGGGCTACCTGCGCGAGGTCGGCAACCTGCTCTTCCACCTGTCGCTGTTCGCGCTGCTCGGCGGCTTCGCCTGGGCCAGCCTGGCCTCGGGCACCGGCGGCAAGCTGATGGTCGAGGGCGAGGGCTACTCCAACACCATCACCCAGCTCGACGACTTCAACGGCACCCGGTTCTACGGCAGCGACGACCTCGACCCCTTCTACCTGAAGCTGGACACCTTCACCGCGAAGTTCCAGGCCAGCGGCTCCCAGATCGGCGCCGCCCGGCAGTTCACCGCGAACGTCGAGTACGCGACCGGCAGTGACGCGTCGAAGCTGAAGAAGTCCACGATCGAGGTCAACCACCCGCTGGAGATCGGCGGCAGCAAGGTCTACCTGATCGGCCACGGCTTCGCCCCGGTCGTCACCGTCCGCAACGCCAAGGGCGAGGTCGTCTACAGCGGCGCCACGCCGTTCCTCCCGCAGGACGCCAACCAGACCTCCACCGGCGTCGTGAAGGTCTCCGACTACGGCGAGAAGGACGGCCAGCGGACCCAGCTCGGCTTCAGCGGCTTCTTCCTGCCGACCGCGCCGGTGAGCTTCGAGGGCACCGGTCCGATCTCGCTGTTCCCGGACGACGCGGCGCCGGAGCTGGTCCTGAACGCCTACGCGGGCGACCTGGGCACCGACTCCGGCCTCCCGCAGAACATCTACCAGCTCAACATGCGGAAGATGACCCAGCTGACCCAGGACGGCCAGCCCGCCAAGATCCGGCTCAGGCCCGGCCAGGCGTGGGACCTGCCGGACGGCTACGGCACCGTCACCTTCGAGGGCTACAAGCGCTGGGCCAGCTTCGACGTCTCGCACCGCCCGGGCAACGCGATCGCCCTGTCCGGTGCGGTGCTGGCGATCCTCGGCCTGATCGGCTCGCTGTTCGTGCAGCGCCGCCGGATCTGGGTGCGGGCGGTCGCCCTGCCGGGCGGCGGCACCCAGGTGGAGCTGGCCGGGCTGGGCCGCAGCGAGTCGGCGAAGATCGCCGAGGAGCTGGCCGAGCTCGCGGTGGACCTCCAGGACGACGCCCCCGCCTCCGAGGAGGACGACGCCCCCGCCTCCGAAGGCGAGGACGAGCACAAGCACGAGCACGAGGACGACACCCCGGCTCCGGACGGCGAGGAAGCCGCCGCCGGATCCGCTGACACCGAGGCCGAGGCCTCAGACCCCGCAGACCCCGCAGTCCCCGCCGACCAGAACTCCAAGGAGTAGACGGTGCATCTCGCCTCGGGGGTCGACCCACACCTGGCCGACCTCTCCAACAAGCTGATCTATTCGGCGATGGTGGTCTACACGATCGCCATGTTCGCCCAGATCTTCGAGTGGACCTTCGGCAGCAAGGGCGCCGTCGCGGTCCGCTCGAAGGAGCAGTCGGGGAACCTGGCCGAGACCGTCGCCGCCGCCGGCACCAAGGGCGGCAAGAAGGTCACGGTGACCGTCGCGGGCGCCAACGGTGGCACCACCACGCTGACCCGCACCGCCCTGGCGGGCGAGGGCGCGACGGTGGTCACCAGCGGACGCGGCGAGGAGGAGGTGGACGGCCCGGGCGCGGCCGGCACCAGCGAGAAGGCCGACCTGGCCGGCCGGATCGCGGTCTCGCTCACCGTCCTGGGGTCCCTGCTGCACGCGGGCGGCGTGATCACCCGCGGCCTCTCGGTGTCCCGCTGGCCGTGGGGCAACATGTACGAGTTCTCCTGCGCCTTCGCGCTGGCCATGGCGGCGGCGTACATCGTGCTGCTGGCCGCGCGGAAGAACGTCCGCTGGCTCGGGCTGCCGGTCACCATCGCGGTCCTGCTGACGCTCGGCATCGCCACGTCGATGCTGTACACCGACTCCGACCAGCTCGTCCCGGCGCTGCACTCGCCGTGGCTGGCGATCCACGTCTCCACCGCGATCTTCTGCGGCGGCGCCTTCTACGCGGCGTTCATCGCCACGCTGCTCTACCTCGGCAAGGACTCCTTCGACAAGCGGATCGCGGCCGGTCTGACCACCGGCCCGCTGGGCACCCCGGCGTCGGTCTGGCGCCGGCTGCCCGCCGCGTCCACCCTCGACAAGCTGTCCTACCGGATCAACGCCCTGGTCTTCCCGCTCTGGACCTTCACCATCATCGCGGGCGCGATCTGGGCCGAGGCGGCCTGGGGCAAGTACTGGGAGTGGGACCCGAAGGAGACCTGGTCGTTCATCACCTGGGTCGCCTACGCCTGCTACCTGCACGCCCGGGCGACGGCCGGCTGGAAGGGACGCAAGGCGGCCTACCTGGCGCTGGCGGCCTTCGCCTTCTGGCTCTTCAACTTCTACGGCGTGAACATCTTCGTCACCGGCAAGCACTCGTACGCGGGGATCTGACCGGGGCGCAACCACCCACCGGCCCGGCTCTCCGCAGAAGGTAGCCGGGCCGAGGTGTGACAGGGGTAGTTCGTGCCGGCCGCCGGTCGGCGCGAGAGGGAACTGAGGAGGAAATCGCGCAATGGAGTGCGAAGAGGTCATGCTGACCGTCCGAATCACCGCCGCCGAGCGCATGCTGCTCCGCCGGCTCGCCCAGGGACACCGGAGCGACGTGTCCGAGGTGGTGGCCGACGCTCTGCTGGACATCATTCCCACGCTGAGCGCGCCGGGGGACGCCTACCGGCTGCTGGGGGCGCTCGCGATGCCCGCACCGTGTGCCCTGACGGTCTGGCTGCCGTCCGCGCTGGCGGACCTGCTGGTGCCCGGCGCGGCCCGGATCGCGCAGATCACCGACGTCCGGATCGAGTCGGCCAGTGCCGCCCTGGGGGCGGCGCTGCGGCTCTGGCTGGCCCAGGACCCGGTCAGGCTGGCGACCAACCTCAGCGTGATGCACGCCGGGCGGCGGCCGTCATCGGCGCTGGTGGCCGCGTAGCGGGGGTCAACTGGCCAGCGGCAGCCGAGTGCTGCCGAGGCCCGGCGCGGCGGTGCGGCCGTCGAGGGCGTCCCGCCGGGCCGGCACCGTCGGGCCCTCGGCGGGCCCGTCCAGCGGCCCGTCCAGGGGCTCGGTGAGCAGCCGGCACTCGGCCGCCGTCCGCCCGTCCTGGATCAGCTGGACCCGTACGGGCAGTCGGCGGCCGTCCGCCGCCGGCTCGGGGACGGCCCGGACGAAGCAGGGCCGGTCCAGCTCGATGTAGTGGTCGAAGGAGGTCACCAGCTCGACCGGCACCACCGGCTCGGGGTGGCGCAGCCGCTGGGCGGCCTGCCGGGCGGCCTCCAGCACCAGCATCCCGGGCACGTGGTCCAGCTCGTGGTCGAAGAGCACCGGGTGGGTGGCGTCGGCGCGCAGCAGCCAGGTGTCCGGTCGCAGGGTCGGGCTGAGCACCACGTCGGCGGGCTGTGCGCGGCCGACGAGTTCGGGCGCGGTGGGGGCCGGCGGCCGCGGCGGGGCGACGGCGTGCCGTCCGGGGCCGCGCAGCCGGGCGTACGAGGCGGGGGCGAGCACGCGCAGCTGGCCCGAGCCCCGGCCGATCGGCCGGCCGTCCCGGGTGACCTCGGCGTGCACCCGCAGGGAGACCAGTCGGCCGTGCCGCATCCGGACGTCCTCGCAGCCGACGGCGAGCATCAGCGAGGCCGGGGCGGAGGTGACGGCCAGGCCGGGCAGGCCGGGCTCGGCGAGGGCGTAGGAGAGGTCGTCCATGACGAAGTGGTGGCCGCGCGGCACCCCGAACCCGGCGTGGCCGATCAGCAGCCCGGCCTGCCGGACGGTCTCGGCCATCAGCACCGGGTCGTGGTAGCGGTCCCCGGGCAGCCGGTAGAAGCCGTGCAGCCGGGGCCACTGGGCGCCGAGCAGGAAGTCGTACGGGCCGGTGGCCTGCCAGCCGGTGAGGAGGACCTCGGACACCGAGGCGCGGTGCACCAGGTGCCGGGAGACGGTCCGGTCGTGGAAGTCGTAGCCGGAACCGGGGCCGAGGCCGGGTCCGGGGTGGGCGTACGCGCCGTGGGGGTCCGGCTCTACGATCGATGGCATGACTGGCCCCCGCTCCCAGGGTGTCGGTCGAGCGGCCGCCATGGACGCCCGAGCAAAACATACAGACCACCCGGTTTGTGTTCAGCGACTGGGGTGCCCCGGCCGCGCAGCCCGGCCCGCTCACGCTACCCGCCCCGTGGGCTGGGGCAATGCCCTACGGATGACCGCAGACCTTGGGCGGGGGGCCGTCCCCGCTGGACGGCGGGGGCGACGCACGCGCTAGATTAGATACCAACCATGCGGTTTTGGTCGCGGCCGTCCGCATGCGAGCGTCGCTCCCGGCAGGGGGCGCGCCGACAGCAGCCGGGCGGGGAGGGGATCACGCCCGGTCGAGTCCGGAGGGGGCCAGTGGTCAAGCAGGAACGGGCTGGGCGGACCCGGCAGGCCGTGCTGCTCGCCGCCGCGGAGACCTTCGCGCGGGTGGGCTTCGAGGCCGCGAGCCTGGTCGACATCAGCCGCCGCGCCGGGGTCAGCAAGGGCGCCCTCTACTTCCACTTCGTGTCCAAGCAGGCCCTCGCCGACGGGGTGCGCGGCGCCGCCGGGCGGGAGATCGGCTCGGCCGCGCTGCGTGCCCTGCGCGCCGACGGCCCGGCCCTCCAGGGGCTGATCGACTTCTCGCACGAGCTGGCCCGGATGCTGCGCGAGGACCTGGTGGTGCGGGCCGGCGTGCGGCTCGGCCGCCAGGGCCCGCGCCGGAACGCCTTCCCGCCCGGCCCGCCCGGCCCCGACGCCACCTGGCGCAGTCTCACCGCGGTCGTCCACCGCCTGCTGGACCGCGCCGCCCAGGCCGGCGAGCTGCGCCCCGGGGTGGACCTGGCGGCCACCGCCGAGCTGCTCACCGCGGTGGCGGCCGGCCAGGTGCTGCTGGCGGGCGAGGAGACCGACCGGCCCCGGCCGGAGGCCGTGCGCCGGGTGTGGACGGCCGCGCTGCCGGCCCTGGTGGCGGCGGAGAACCGGGCCGGCTACCGGCTCTGACCGGCCCGGCCCGGGTCCGATCCGGGCGCGCGGTCAGGAGCGCTCGGCCACGCTCAGCCGGGCGAGCGCGTGCGGCTGGACCAGGCCGGGCAGCAGTAGCGTCCACAGGTCGGCCATCCGCTGGATCAGGTCCTGCCGGTCGGCCAGCACCTGGGAGCTCAGCTGGATCCCGGTGACGGCCCCGGTGATCACCCCGGAGGCCGCGACCAGGTCGATCCCCGGGTGGAGGTCGCCGGCGTCCCTGGCGTGCTCCAGCAGCTCCCGGACCAGGTCCATCCAGCCCTGGTAGGCGGCGATCTGCGGCTGGGTGAAGCTGCCGTGCTCGATGGTCAGCCGGATGCTGCCGCGCACCAGCGGGTCGTCCTGGAGCGCGCGGGCGAAGGCGTACCCGAGGTCGATCAGGTTCTGCACCGAGCTGTCCGAGGACGGCTCCCAGCCGGCGATCCAGGCGCCCTGTCCCTCGATGACGGCGAGCGCCAACTCCTCCTTGGAGCGGAAGTGGAAGTACAGCGCGCCCTTGGTGACGCCGGCGCGGTCCAGGATCTCGGACATCGTGGCGGCGGCGTAGCCGCGCTCGTCGAACACCTCGGCCGCCGCGAGGAGTACCGCCTGGCGGGTCGCCAGCGCGCGGGCCTGCCTGGCCATCGCAGCCTCCCTGGAAAGTTCTGGTACCTCGGCAGCGGCCGATCCTATGGGGCCGACGGGGCGGCGGAGGCATACCGTCCAGTAGGCATCCTACCGAGCCGCCGGCCGGCTGTTCCCGGCCCGAGGCGCACCGGGGCGGACCGGACGGACGCGAAGGGTGCGCCCGCTCCCCGGGAACGGCCGACGGCCGGTCACCCGATGGGGGTGACCGGCCGTCGGCGGAAGCCGCGGGCCGTCAGGCGGCCTGCTGCCAGCTGACCGGCGAGTAGTAGGCCGGACGGCGCTCCAGGCGCTGCCAGTTGGCGATCGGCTCGATCGGCGCGGAGGCGGCGGCCTGCTGCGCGGCGGCGGCGCGCGAGATCAGGACGGCGGTCAGGGCGGCGAGTTCCTCGTCGGTGAGGCTGCCGCGGACGATGCGGACGAGGGGTTCGGCGGAAGCGGTCATGTTCTGGTTTCTCCCCCGGTTGCTGTGGTCTGAGGTGGTGCCCGCTGCGGTGCTCGGTGCCGTGCTCGGTAGGGCTTGCTGCGGTGAACCGCGCTGCTACATCGGCGGGTTGCCGTGCTTGCGGCTGGGCAGGTCGGCGTGCTTCGTGCGGAGCATGGCCAGGGCGGAGGCGATCACCTGGCGGGTTTCGGCCGGGTCGATGACGTCGTCCACGAGGCCGCGCTCGGCCGCGTAGTACGGGTGCATCAGCTCGCTCTTGTATTCCTTGATCTTCTGGGCGCGCATGGCGTCCGGGTCCTCGGCGGCGTTGATCTCGCGCCGGAAGATGACGTTGGCCGCGCCCTCGGCGCCCATGACGGCGATCTCGTTGGTCGGCCAGGCGTAGGACAGGTCGGCGCCGATGGAGCGGGAGTCCATCACGATGTAGGCGCCGCCGTAGGCCTTGCGCAGGATCAGCGAGATGCGCGGCACGGTGGCGTTGCAGTACGCGTACAGCAGCTTGGCGCCGTGGCGGATGATGCCGCCGTGCTCCTGGTCGACGCCGGGCAGGAAGCCGGGGACGTCGAGCAGGGTGACCAGCGGGATGTTGAAGGCGTCGCACATCTGCACGAAGCGGGCGGCCTTCTCGCTGGCGTGGATGTCCAGCACGCCGGCCAGCGACTGCGGCTGGTTGGCGATGATGCCGGTGACGTGGCCGTCGACCCGGGCCAGCACGCACAGCACGTTGGTGGCCCAGCGCTCGTGGACCTCCAGGTACTCGCCGTGGTCGACGATCTCCTCGATCACCTTGCGCATGTCGTACGGGCGGTTGCCGTCGGCGGGCACCAGGTCCAGCAGGCCGTCGTTGCGCCGCTCGACCGGGTCCTCGCTCACCACGGACGGCGGCATCTCGCGGTTGTTCTGCGGCAGCATCGACAGGAGGAAGCGGACCTCCTCGATGCAGGACTGCTCGTCGTCGTAGATGAAGTGGGCCACCCCGGAGACGCCGGCGTGCACGTCCGCGCCGCCGAGGCCGTTCTGGCTGATCTTCTCGCCGGTGACCGCCTGGACCACGTCCGGGCCGGTGATGAACATCTGCGAGGTCTCGCGGACCATGAAGACGAAGTCGGTCAGCGCGGGGGAGTACGCGGCGCCGCCGGCGCACGGGCCGAGCATCACCGAGATCTGCGGGATGACGCCGGAGGCCTTGGTGTTGCGCTGGAAGATGCCGCCGTAGCCGGCCAGCGCGGTGACGCCCTCCTGGATGCGGGCGCCGGCGCCGTCGTTCAGCGAGACCAGCGGCGCGCCGGCCGCGATGGCCATGTCCATGATCTTGTGGATCTTCTGCGCGTGGGCCTCGCCCAGCGCGCCGCCGAAGATCCGGAAGTCGTGCGCGTAGGTGAAGACGGTGCGGCCGTGGACGGTGCCCCAGCCGACGACGACGCCGTCGGTGTGCGGCTTCTTGGCCTCCAGGCCGAAGCCCTGGGCGCGGTGCCGGCGCAGCGGCTCGACCTCGCAGAAGGAGCCCTCGTCCAGCAGCAGCTCGATGCGCTCGCGGGCGGTCAGCTTGCCCTTGGCGTGCTGGGCCTCGGTGGCCTTGTCGCTGGGGCCGCGGCGGACCTTCTCGCGCAGCTCGTGCAGCTCGGCGACCCGACCGCGGGCGTCGGCCGAGACCTCGGGAACCTCGCCGTCGACCGGCGCCTCATGCACAACCGTCATCTCGAACCACTCCAAGGGTGAGGGAACTGTCCGACAGCCAACGTCTGCTGTGCCCCCGGCCGCGAATCACTTTCTTCACTTATGACTGTACGAGGGGCCGTGCGCTGGTTTCGGCGTCGATTCCGTACAAGGTCGGGTTCGTTTAGCTGTCAGGCTTGCACAGAAGCGGGCGGGTCGGAGCCGGAGCGCTGGGTGTTCGTTCGAATACCGGGGGTTGTCGGGCAGATGATGGTCCGATGATCTGAGCATGAACAAAAGCGCAGGTCAGGGCCGTCCCTCAGTAATGTAGGTCGGTCATCTGGGGTGCCGCTCAAGGTCCACTCAAGCCGGGCGCCCGGATCGAGGCCATCCGCGTGAGACGGCGTTCAGTCGTAGGGAAGCGCCAAAAAGGCCACGGCCCACCCGAGGTCGCCCGGGTGGGCCGTTGGAGGGATCGTGAGAACCCCCGTGATCAGCTCTTTCGGCCGTCCTCCGGCTCGTCGCGGTCGCGCAGCTCCCGCTCCCGGCGGCGCAGATCGGCCTCCCATTCCTTGAGCATGGACTCGTGGTCCTTGTCGCTCTTCTTCAACGAGGCGAGGAACTCCGGGTCGTCGTCCGGCGCGAGCGGACGCCCGCCACGCGCGGCGGGCCGCCCCGGGCCGTCGGCGGCCGGGTACCCCGGGTAGCCGTCGGCGGTCGCGGCCCGCAGGAAGCGCTGCTTGCCGGCGATCAGCCAGGCGATCGGGCCGAGCGGCGGGAAGAGCAGCACGATCAGCACCCAGACCACCTTCGGCAGATGCCTCACCTCGTCCTCGGGCGTCGTCAGACAGTCGACGAACGCCCACACCCAGAGCGCGAGCGGAAGGACGATGGTCAGCAGAATCCGCAACATGGCTGCGAGCTCCCCCCAGCGGGCGGCATTGGCGGGCGCCTTCCCGGGGCCCTTGACGCAAGCCAGGCTATCTGGTGGCGGATACTGACAGGCATGGCATACGACGATCTCCGCTCGTTTCTCCGGGCCCTCGACCGCGAAGGCGACCTCAAGCGCATCAAGGCGGAGGTGGATCCCCACCTGGAGATCGGCGAGATCGTCGACCGCGTGCAGAAGGCCAAGGGCCCCGCGCTGCTCTTCGAGAACGTCAAGGGCTCGTCGATGCCGCTCGCGATGAACGTCTTCGGCACCGAGCAGCGCCTGGCCAAGGCGCTCGGCCTCAAGGGCCCCGACGACATCTCCGAGAAGATCGCCGGCCTGCTCAAGCCCGAACTGCCGCAAGGCTTCACCGGCTTCCGTGACGCCTTCGGCAAGCTCGCCTCCATGGCGCACGTCCCGCCCCGGAACGTGAAGTCCGGCGACGCCCCGGTGCAGGAAGTCGTCCTCACCGGCGACGACGTCAACCTGGACGAGCTGCCCGCCCTCTTCACCTGGCCGCTGGACGGCGGCTCCTTCTTCAACCTGGGCCTCACCCACACCAAGGACCCGGACAGCGGCATCCGCAACCTGGGCCTCTACCGGCTCCAGCGGCACGACCGCCGCACCATCGGCATGCACTGGCAGATCCACAAGGACAGCCGCAACCACTACGCGGTGGCCGCCCGTCGTGGGGAGCGCCTCCCGGTCGCGATCGCCTTCGGCTGCCCGCCGGCCGTCACCTACGCCGCCACCGCGCCACTGCCGGGCGACATCGACGAGTACCTCTTCGCCGGCTTCATCGCGGGCGAGCGGGTCCGGATGGTCGACTGCAAGACCGTCCCGTTGCAGGTGCCCGCCGACGCCGAGGTCGTGCTGGAAGGCTGGCTGGAGCCCGGCGAGATGCTGCCCGAGGGCCCGTTCGGCGACCACACCGGCTTCTACACCCCGCAGGAGCCGTTCCCGGCGCTCACGATCGACTGCGTGACGATGCGCCGCCGCCCGATCCTGCAGTCCATCGTGGTCGGCCGCCCCCCGACGGAGGACGGCCCGCTGGGCAAGTTCACCGAACGGTTCTTCCTGCCGCTGCTGAAGATCATCATCCCGGACATCGTCGACTACGACCTGCCCGAGGCCGGCGGCTTCCACAACTGCGTGATCGTCTCGATCGACAAGAAGTACCCCAAGCACGCCCAGAAGACGATGCACGCGATCTGGGGCGCCCACATGATGTCGCTGACCAAGCTGATCATCGTGGTGGACGCCGACTGCGACGTGCACGACTACCAGGAAGTCGCCTGGCGGGCCTTCGGCAACGTCGACTACAGCCGGGACCTCACCGTCGTCGAAGGCCCGGTCGACCACCTCGACCACGCCTCCTACCAGCAGTTCTGGGGCGGCAAGGCCGGCATCGACGCGACCCGCAAACTGCCCGAAGAGGGCTACACCCGCGACGGCGGCTGGCCGGAGATGGTCTCCTCGGACCCGGCCACCGCCGTGCTGGTCTCGCGTCGCTGGAAGGAGTACGGGCTGTGAGCACGGCCGCTGTCGAAACCCCGGGGCGTACGAAGGCGTTCCTGCGGTTGGTGATGATCGAGCACTCGGTCTTCGCCCTGCCCTTCGCGTACATCGCCGCACTGACGGCCATGTTCCTCGCCGACAAGCGGGTGCACTGGGGGCAGCTGTTCGTCGTCACCGTGTGCATGGTCGGGCTGCGGACCTTCGCCATGGCCGCCAACCGGATCATCGACCGCGAGATCGACGCCCGCAACCCGCGCACCGCCTCGCGCGAACTCGTCACCGGCGCGGTGTCGTTGAAGACCGCGTACGCCGGGTCCGCCGTCGCGCTGGTGGTCTTCCTCGGCGCGGCCGCCATGCTCAACCCGCTCTGCCTGGCCCTCGCCCCGGTCGCCGTCGTGCCGATGGTCGTCTACCCGTACGGCAAGCGGTTCACCGACTTCCCCCAGGCGATCCTCGGCCTCGCCCAGGCCATGGGGCCGGTCGGCGCCTGGCTCGCGGTGACGGGCACGTGGTCCTGGGAGGCCATCGTCCTCGGCGTGGCCGTCGGCATCTGGATCGGCGGCTTCGACCTCATCTACGCCTGCCAGGACGTCGAATCCGACCGGCAGGGAGACGTGCGGTCCGTACCGGCCCGCTTCGGCATCCCGGCGGCGATCCGGGGCGCGCGCGTGTGCCACGTCCTGACAACGCTCCTGTTGGGCTGGTTCGCGCTGTTGACGGGCGCCGGAGTGGCGTTCTGGGTCGGCCTCGTGGTCGTCGCGGGCGCCTTCCTGTACGAGCACACCATCGTCAAGCCGAACGACCTGTCGAAGCTCAACCGGGCGTTCTTCCAGACCAACGGGTTCGTGGGCATCTCGCTGTTCGTCTTCGCCCTGCTGGACCTGATCATTCGCGGCCTCGGAATCTGATCCTTGCTTCGAGATGATGCGCAAGGCGTCGAGCTACGGGCGGCCGACTGGCGCGCCGACCGCATCGGCAGTGCGCTCCGGGGCGAGAACCCCACCGTGCTGCGGCGCTTGGACGCCGGCTTCGCCGTCATCGGAGACGTCCAGTTCCTGCCCGGCTACTCGGTCCTGCTGACCGATACGCCGGGCGCGGAACGTCTCAGCGACCTGCCCCGCCCGCGCCGCCTCGCGTACCTCGCCGACCTCGACCGCCTCGGCGAGGCCGTCGAACGGGCGTGCCGCGCCGCCGATCCGGCCTTCCGCCGGGTCAACCTCGAAATCCTGGGCAACAAGGACCCGTTCCTGCACGCCCACATCTGGCCCCGCTACGACTGGGAGCCCGCCCACCTCGTCCAGCGCCCGGTGTGGCTCTACCCGCCCACGCACTGGCAGGACCCGCAGCACGCCCTCGGCCCCACACACGACGCGCTCCGCACCGCCGTCACCGCCGAACTCGACGTACCGGTCGAGGATGCGTGCGGCTCCCCCCAGCCCGGATGGTCTTCACCGTGACGCCGGCGAAGGCTGCGGCCTGCGTGACGTCCCGCCGCGTTCAGCGGAACAGGGCGGCGTGGTCCGTTGCCCAGGTGTGGAAGCTGCGGGCCGGGTGGCCGGTGAGGTCCTGGACGGTTGTCGTCACCGGCTCGGGGGCGGTGATGCGGGCGTGGATGAAGTCCAGTGCGCCGTCGGCGATGGCCGGGGGCCGGCCGGTGCAGAGCATGCGGTGGCGGGCGGCTTCGCGGGGGATCTCCTGCCAGCGCGCCGGGCGGCCTGCGGCCTTGCCGATGATGCTCACCTGTTCCGCCTGCGTGGGCGAGTCGGGGCCGGTGAGGACGTACCGGGCGCCGTCGTGGCCGTCCTCGACCAGGGCCCGGACGGCGACGGCCGCGATGTCCCTCTCGTCCACGGGGTTCAGCCCGGCCGTACCGCCGTAGCCCCGCACCGCGCCGTCGGCCCTGATCTCCTCCGACCACTGCAGCGCGGTGGCGAAGCCGTGCGCCCGCAGCACGGTGTGCCGTACCCCGCTCCCGGCGAGCAGCGTCTCGATCGTGCCGTCCGGTCGGCCGGGGACGGCCGATGACAGGAACACCACTCGCCCGACCTCCCGGGCGAGCACCCCGACGGCCTCCGCCGCCCCCTCCGGGGTCGGGAACGGCCACCCCAGCAGGACCGCGCCGACGCCCTGCGCTGCCGCCTCCAGGGACGTCGGGCCGAGCAGGGCCCGCTGTGTCAGGGTCCGCGCCCGCACCCCGGCGGCCACGAGCTGCAGCCCGACGTGCCGTCCGACCGTCCCGGAGGCGCCGACCACCAGCACGGGCGACGTGTCGTCAACTCGCTTATCTGTCATGTATCGAACGTAAGCGAGGAACATGAGACACCCCATGCGTACGGGTCCAGAGTCCATGCGCCATCGTCTACCCGGCGCGCGCCCAAATCCCGTGCGCCCCCTGGCGCTTCGAGCGCTGACTATTCGTCAATCCGGTTAACACGGGGCGCGATCGACGTGTTACGTTCCGTGGCGTACGCGGAAAGAGTTGACCCCGGCGGTGCTGGAACACCCCGGGGCCCGGCACCAGGAGCCAACACTCCCCATGCACATTCATCGTAGCGTCCGGACGCGCAGCTTCACCGTTCTTCCGAACGAGATCGTCACCCGGAAGAAGTACCCACCCTCCCCGCAGAGGAGTTGACGCCACCGCCCGACCCGCAGGTCCAGGAGGCGGTCGCCGCGCTCTACCGGGTCATCCGCCGAGAGCCCCGCCTGCGCCTCGGCGAGCGCGAGGCCCTCGCCCTCGCACCCCTCGTCGCCGAGTGGCTGGCGCGCGGCGCCACCGAGGCCGACCTCACCCAGGCCCTCGTCCCCGGCCTCCCGCAGCCCGTGCACTCCCCGGTCGGAATCCTCCGCAGTCGCCTGGAGCGCAAACTGCCCCCACCCGGCCGTCCGGCCGCGGCCCCGCCCCCGCGCACCGAATGCCGCGAGTGCCGCGCCCCCGTGCCCAGCCCGGGCATCTGCCGCCCCTGCGCCGGCCTCGTCCCCCGGCGACCCGTCCCCGACCCGGCCACCGCCCGCACCGGTGCCGCCATCGCCCGCGCCGCCCTCCTCGCCGCCCGCAGACTCACCCTGCGCCCCGCCTGCTGATCCCGATCCGTTGCGCCACTCCAGGCGCAGGAAGTCGGCCCCGCCGACTTCCTGCGCTGCGCAGCCGGGGCCTCAGTTGTGCAGGAAGCCCTCCAGGGAGGCGGCCAGGGCCACCGGTGCCTCGTACATCGGGTAGTGGCCGGTGCCGCCGAGCTCCTCCAACTCGGCGTTGGGGTAGTGGCTGAGCCAGGTGCCGCGCATGACGTCGGCGGTGAGGGCGAGGTCGTGTTCGCCGACGATCACCTTGACCGGGACGGGGTGGCCGCTGATCCGGTCCTCGAGGTCGGAGGTGGTCCAGTCGCGGGCGTAGCCGCCGAAGGCCTCGGGCGTGGACAGGTGCAGGGACTGGTCGACCATGCGGTCGAGCCAGACCCGGCCGGCTCGTCGCCCGGTGACGAGGTCGAGGATCGTGAGCCGCTTCTCCCGGTCCTCGGCGGCGCCGTAGAACAGCGCCTCGCCGGCCTCGTCCAGCGGGTAGGCCCCCGCGGGCACCGGAGCCAGGCCGACCAGTTTGCGGACCCGCAGCGGGGCTTCGGCGAGCACCTGCTGGGCGGCCTTGCCGCCCATCGAGTGGCCGACCACCGAGAAGCGGTCCCAGCCGAGCTGGTCGGCGAGGGCGAGCGCGTCGGCGGCGATCTCGGCGAGCGTGTAGTCGCCGGGGACGTCCTTGCGTTCGCCGTAGCCCCGGTAGTCGAGGAAGGCGTAGCTGAAGGCGCCGCCGTCGAGGTAGTCGAGGAACGGGCCCCAGCCCGCGCTGGTGCCGAACCAGTCGTGCAGGACCAGGACGTGGTGGTCGCCGGTGCCGGTCGAGCGGTGAGGGATCGTCATGCCATCGGTCATTCCCGGCGGCCCGCCGGCTCACGCCGCCGGTCGTCGGGCGAAGGCCGGGGCGTGCTCGGGCAGCGGGCCGAAGGCGACCATGCGGGACAGCAGCAGCGGGAAGCCGGGGACGTAGCGGGCGAGCAGCACCAGCTGGGTGGGCGGGCCGACCCGGCGGCCGGTGAGGACGGGCTCGAACATCACGCGGTGCAGGACCCGCTGCAGGCGCTGCATGATCACGGTCGGCCGCCACCGGCGGCGCTGCACCCGGGCCAGGGCCGCGACGGTGGGGCGGCCGCGCCGCAGCGGTTCGGCGAGCAGGGTGGCGGCCGCGACGGCGTCCTGGATGGCCAGGTTGATGCCGACCCCGCCGGCCGGGGACATCGCGTGGGCGGCGTCGCCGATCAGCAGCAGTCCGTCGGCGTACCAGCGGTCCAGCCGGTTGAGTTTGACGTCGAGCAGGTGGACGTCGTCCAGGCTCGTCAACTGGTCGACCCGGTCGGCGTATTGGGGGAGCAACCGGGCGATCCGCTCGCGGAAGCGCTCGATGCCCTCGGCGCGCAGCTGGGGGTCGGTGCCCTTGGCCCTGAAGTAGGCGATCTGGAAGTAGTCGTCGCGGGTGAGGCTCAGCGCCATGTCGCCGTGCCCGAAGCCGGGGGCGAGGTTGGGCGGCGCGGCCTGCTCGTCGGCGTGCCGGGGGAGGCGGAACCACCAGGTGTCGAAGGGCACCGGGTACTCCTCGGGCTGCAGTCCGGCTTCCTGGCGCAGGGTGGAGTGCCGTCCGTCGGCGGCGACGGTGAGCGCGGCGCGCAGTTCGCCCTCCTCGCCGTCCCGGGTGCGGTACCGCACGCCGACCACCCGGCCGCCCTCCCGGAGCAGGCCGGTCGCCTCGGTGTTCATCCGCACCGTGAAGGTGGGTTCCCGCTGCGCCGCCGCGACGAGGAAGTCGAGCAGGTCCCACTGCGGGATCATCGCGATGTAGTCGTACGGCGCGCGCAGCCGCTCGAAGGCGCTCAGGGCGACCGGGCCGACTCCGGGCACGGGCACCACCATGTTGCCGAGTCGGCTCTGCGGCAGTGCGGCGAACTCCCGGCCCAGGCCGAGTTCGTCCATCAGTCGCACGGTGGAGGCGTGGACGGTGTCGCCGCGGAAGTCGCGCAGGAAGTCCCCGTGCTTCTCCAGCACCGTCACCTCGATTCCTGCGCGGGCCAGCATCAGGCCCATCATCATTCCGGCCGGACCGCCCCCGGAGATCACGACGCTCATGGCCGTCTCCCTTCAGTGTTCGACAGATCACTGTCCGTGTGGAACTTGCATTAATAGACTCTCTGGAACCGTCTCAGGTGTCAAGTAGTACGATGCTTCACATGAAGGATCTGGTGGCGGCCGCTGTCGCGGCGGCGAAGGAGCGGGGCCAGGACGTCGCCGACGTCCCGCTGACGGCGATCGCCGCGGCGGCCGGCATCTCCCGCAGCACACTGCTGCGTCGGCTCGGCGGCTCCCGCGCGGCGCTGGACGAAGCGGTCCGGCAGGCCGGGGTCGACCCGGGCGGGCGGCCGCCGGTGCGCGAGCGCGCGATCGAGGCGGCGGCCCTGCTGGTGGCCGAGCGCGGCCTCGCCGGAATCACCCTGGACGCCGTCGCCGACCGGGCCGGGTGCTCGCTGCCCAGCCTGCACACCGTCTTCGAGGGACGGGACGGTCTGCTCGCCGCCGTCTTCGAGCACTACGGCCCACTGCCGGACCTGGAGGCCCTGGCGGCCGACCCGCCGGAGCGCCTCGCGGACACCGTCCGGGCGTTCTACGACACCTTTGCCGCGGCCTTCGCCCAGGAGCCCCGGATCGTCCCGGCCGTCCTCGCCGACCTGTTCAGCCGCCCCGACGGTCCCGCCGCGAAGATGATGGCGGCCAACCTGCCGCGGATGTTCGACGGCCTCGACCGGCTGCTGCGGCCGCACATCGAGGCCGGACGGCTGCGGCCACTGCCGCTCCCGGTGCTGGTCCAGCTGCTGTTCGGCCCGCTGATCACCCACATCCTGCTGCGGCCGGTGCTCGAACCCGCCCTCGGCGCCGGTCTGCCCTCGCTGGCGGAGTCCATCGACCTCTTCGTCGACTCCTACCTGCGGGCGGTCGCCCTCCCCGGGGCAGAATCCGAGGGCCGCAACCAGGCCCGAGGAGAACCGTGATCGGCAAACTGCAGTGCCTCGTGCTCGACTGCCCGGATCCGGCGATCCTCGCCCGCTTCTACGCCGCCCTGCTCGGCGGCGAGGTGGACCGCCCGGACCCGCGCTGGTCGCTGGACACGGACTGGTCCACCCTGCACCTCGACGGCGGCGCGGTGCTCTGCTTCCAGGGCGTCGCCGACCACCGCCCGCCGCGCTGGCCCGACCCGGAGCACCCCGCCCAGGCCCACCTCGACATCGACGTCGAGGACCTGGCGGCCGCCCACCGCGACGTCCTCGCCCTCGGTGCCACCCACCTCCACGACGCCGGCCGCTGGCGCATCTACGCCGACCCCGCCGGGCACCCCTTCTGCCTGATCGGCCCGCCGCGCAGCACGAGTTGACGGTTCGTCAGTCCAGTGTCAGCCGATCGCCCACGCGGAGTCGGCCCGGGGCGGCGACCTCGGCGAGGGCGTCGAGGCGGCCGTCGTGGGCGTGCACGACGGCCTTGAGGATCTCGGGTGCGTGCGGCAGTCCCGGCTGCGGGGCGCCGGTCATCGGGCAGCGTTCGCTGGAGGTGACGAAGGCGAGCCGGGCGCTGTCCGGGGCCCCGCCGTGGGCCTGGCGGCCGAGCCAGGCGTCCTCGACGAAGGGCGGGGTGCCGGGCGGGGTGCGCAGCACGATGTTGGGCCGGAAGCGGCGTTCGTCGACGGCGGCGAAGGGGACGGTCTCGCGCATCCAGTCCAGGGTGGCGGTGCTGAGCACGCTGACCGGCAGCCGGTCGAAGTGCGAGACGGCGTCCTCGCGGGCGAGTTCGACGTCCTCGCGTTGGAGGTAGGCGCGCAGGAAGGCGGTCGGCCGGTCGACCGGGCGGCCGAGCGGGTCGAACAGTTCGGGCCCGTCGATCCGATGGCCGAGGCGGGCGGAGAGGCGGAGCAGGCCGTCCATCCGGCGGAAGCGGCGGGTGTTCTTGCCGGAGCCGAGCTTCCCGGTCGCGTCGCGGACGGCGTAGAGGCGGTCGCCGGCCAGGCCCCGCTCGTCCACCTCGACGGAGTCGAGCCGCTCGCCGCCGGTGGATTTCACGGGGTAGCGCCAGAGTCGCTCGATCACTCCGATGATCTCAGCCATGGGCGGACAGCGTACTGGCGCCACCGGGGGATGGTCTAGACCAAGTGAGGTGCGTGCGGCGGCGACCGGCTGCGGCTCAGCCCAGCCGGGCCACCGCCCGTACCGGGGCGCCGTCCGCCGCGACCAGCCGCAGCGGGAACAGCGAGACCGCCACCGGCCGGCCGGCCTCCTGCGCCTCCAGCAGCGCCCGCAAGTCGGTCAGGTTCTCGGCGATCACCCCGCCGCCGGGCGCCCCCAGCAGCACCCGGTGCGCGGCGAGCGACGGTTCGGCGGCGGTGTCCTGGTCGTGCTCGTCGGTGAGGTCGGCCAGCAGGGCGGCCACCGCGGGGTCCCCGGGGCCCGGGTCGGGCGTCGGGTCGACGCTGAGCGCGTCCACCCCGACCGTCCGCACCCCGGCGGCCACGATCGCCTCGGCGGCGGCCGGGGTCAGGCTGGGGTGGGCGAGGTAGGCGTCGGTGCCCCAGTGCCGGGCCCAGCCGGTGGCCAGCAGCAGGACGGTGCCCTCGCCGGAGTCCGCGGCCCGTTCCAGCGCGGGCGCCAGCAGGTCGGGGGTGACGGCCGTCCGGGGCTCCAGCTCGCGCAGGTCGGCGAGTACGGCGGGCCCGGTGAACCGCTCCAGCGGCAGGCCGTCCAGGGTCGGCCAGGTGACGTCCACGTGGTACGGCGCGTCCACGTGGGTCCCGGACTGCGAGCCGAGGTGCAGGGCCAGCACGTTCACCCCGGCGGTGGCGGTGGTGAGTGCGGGCTCCAGCAGGACGGCCGGATCGCCGGGGTAGACCGGCATCGCGGTGGTCACCTGATGGGTGAGGTCGACGAGGGTCGCTGCCATGCCCCCATCCTTCCAGGGGCGACCGCGGATGCGGCTCCGCCGGGTGAAGCCGGATAGAAATGCCCCATGGGACATGCGAAGCGTCAGCCGTGGGTGGTCGGGGTCTCGGGCGCGTCGGGGACGCCGTACGCGGCCTCGGTGATCCGGGGGTTGCTGGCGGCCGGTGAGGCGGTGGACCTGATCGTCAGCCGGGCCGCCCGGCTGACGATCCTGGACGAGACCGGCATCTCCTTCCGGGACGCCCACTGGCGCGCCGACCTGGCCGCCTGGCTGGGCGTGGAGGGCCCCGAGGACGGCCTGGACGACGTCCGCTACTGGCCCGCCGGGGACTTCGCGGCCGGCCCGTCCAGCGGCTCGTACCCGGCCAAGGGCATGCTGGTGGTGCCCGCGACCACCGGCGCGGTGGCCGGGATCGCGCTGGGCCTGAGCAAGGACCTGCTGCAGCGGGTCGCCAGTGTCACCCTCAAGGAGCGCCGCCCGCTCGTCGTGTGCGTGCGCGAGACGCCACTCAACGGGGTGACGTTGAAGCACCTGGTGGAGCTCGACGCGCAGGGCGCGGTCGTCCTGCCCGCTTCGCCCGGTTTTTACGCCGGCGGCTCCACCGTGCGCGAACTCGTGGATTTCGTGGCCGGACGGGTGTTGGACGCCGTCGGCGTGCCGCATTCCCTGTACCTGCGCTGGGAGGGCGAGTTGGGCGCGGCCGCCCGCCGAGAGGACGGGAATGAGGGCGCTTCGGCTGAGGGGGAGTAAGGAGACCGAGGGCGGGAGAGTATCTTCTCTGCGATATCCGGGTCGGTCGGCGCACGGCGCCTTTGAATCCGGATAATGATCTGTGGGTCTGGAGAGGTTCGGAAGGACGCGGACGGTATATGGACACGGTGGACAGACAGCTCATCCAGGCGCTCCGGGAGAACGGCCGTGCGTCCTACGCCGAGCTGGGCCGGTTGGTCGGACTCTCCGGCCCGAGCGTCACGGACCGGATCAACCGCCTGGAGCAGGCCGGGGTCATCACGGGGTACCGCGCGACGGTCAACCCGGCCTCGCTCGGTTTCGGCGTCACGGCCCTGATCGGCCTTCAGCTCACGGACGCGGCGGACCACGAGGACGTGGCGTTCCGGCTGAAGGACCTCAACGAGGTCGAGGACTGCTGGTTCATCGCCGGCGACGACTCCTACATGCTCAAGGTCCGGGTGGCCGACGTGGCCGGCCTGGAGTCGGTGGTGAAGCGGATCTCGGGCACCAAGGGCGTGGCCCGGACCCGCACCACCGTCGTACTCTCCACGAAGTGGGAAAACCGGGTGAGTGAACTTCCTCCTGTAGGAGAGTGACGCATGGCACTGGTCGGTCTGGAGGAGCTGCGCGCAGCTCGGCAGCGGATCGCGGGGGTCGCCGTGCGCACCCCGCTGGTTCCCGCCCCTTGGGCGGCCGAGGGGGAGCGGCGGCTCTGGCTGAAGCCGGAGAACCTCCAGCCGACCGGGGCCTTCAAGACCCGCGGCGCCTACAACCGGCTGGCCGCGCTGACGGCGGACGAGCGGGCCCGCGGCGTGGTCGCCCAGTCCAGCGGCAACCACGCGCAGGCGGTGGCGTATTCGGCGCAGCTGCTCGGCATCAAGGCCGTGATCGTGATGCCGGACACGTCGCCGGCGGTGAAGGTGGAGGCCACCCGGGGGTTCGGCGCCGAGGTGGTGCTGGTGTCCCCGGCGGACCGGGACACCCTGCCCGGCGAGCTCGCCGAGAAGCACGGCTACGTCTGGGTGCCGCCGTACGACGACCCGTTCATCATCGCGGGCCAGGGCACGGTGGGTCTGGAGATCGCCGAGGACGCCCCGGCGGAGCTGGACACCGTGCTGGTGCCGGTCAGCGGCGGCGGGCTGATCGGCGGGACGGCGGCCGCGCTCAAGCTCACCCGCCCGGGCATCCGGGTGATCGGCGTGGAGCCCGAGCTGGCGGCCGACGCCCAGGCCAGCCTGCGGGCCGGGCGCCGGCTCTCCTGGCCGGTCGCCGACACCTACCGCACCATCGCGGACGGCCTGCGCACCCCGTCCGTCGGCGTGCTGCCGTACGAGCACATCACCGCCTACGTGGACGACATCGTCACCGTCACCGAGGACGAGATCCGGGCCACCGTCGCCCTGCTGGCCCGCCGCGGCCGGCTGGTCGCCGAGCCCTCCGGGGCGGTCGCCCCGGCCGCGTACTTCCACCGCGCCGCCGAGACCGGGGGCCAGTCGGTGGCGGCCGTGGTCAGCGGCGGGAACATCGAACCCGCACTGCTCGCCGAGCTGCTCTCCGCATAGGCGTACGCTCGTTCCGGCAAGGAATCGAAGTCGGAGGAGGCGGGTCACCGCATGGACGCAGGGCTCAAGCGCGAGCTGGAGGCGAAGGTCTACGCGGGTGAGCGGCTGACCCGCGAGGACGGGATCGCGCTCTACGAGAGCGACGACCTGGCCTGGCTGGGTGGTCTGGCCCACCACGTGCGGACGCGGAAGAACGGCGACGTCGTCCACTTCAACGTCAACCGCCACCTCAACATGACCAACGTGTGCAACGCGTCCTGCGCGTACTGCTCGTTCCAGCGCAAGCCGGGCGAGAAGGACGCCTACACGATGCGCATCGAGGAGGCCGTCCGCCTCGCCAAGGCGATGGAGGTCGACTCCCTCACCGAGCTGCACATCGTCAACGGTCTGCACCCGACCCTGCCGTGGCGCTACTACCCGCGCTCGCTGCGGGAGCTGAAGGCGGCCCTGCCGACCGTCTCGCTGAAGGCCTTCACCGCCACCGAGATCCACTGGTTCGAGAAGATCAGCGGCCTGTCCGCCGACGAGATCCTGGACGAGCTGATCGACGCCGGCCTGGAGTCGCTGACCGGCGGCGGCGCGGAGATCTTCGACTGGGAGGTCCGCCAGCACATCGTCGACCACGACACCCACTGGGAGGACTGGTCGCGGATCCACCGCCTCGCGCACAGCAAGGGCCTCAAGACGCCGGCCACCATGCTGTACGGCCACATCGAGGAGCCCCGTCACCGGGTGGACCACGTGCTGCGGCTGCGCGAGCTGCAGGACGAGACCGGCGGCTTCCAGGTCTTCATCCCGCTGCGCTACCAGCACGACTTCCACGACTCCAAGGACGGCGTCGTGCGCAACAAGCTGATGGCCCGCACCGAGATGGCCACCGGCGCCGAGGCGCTGAAGACCTTCGCGGTCTCCCGGCTGCTCTTCGACAACGTCCCGCACGTCAAGGTCTTCTGGGTGATGCACGGCGTCACCACCGCCCAGCTGGCGCTCAGCCACGGCGCGGACGACATGGACGGCTCGGTCGTCGAGTACAAGATCACCCACGACGCGGACAACTTCGGCACCCCGAACAAGCTCGGCCGCGACGACCTGCTCGGCCTGATCCGCGACGCCGGCTTCCGCCCGGTCGAGCGCAACACCCGCTACGAGATCATCCGCGAGTACGAGGGCCCGGACCTGACGCGCCGTGAGACCCCGCAGGCGATGCGCCTCTGACCTGCCCTCCGACCAGCGCACTCTCCCGCCGCCCGGGCCGCACTCCGGCCCGGGCGGCGGTGCCTTCACGGCCTCCGCACGAGACCCGGGTTTACCAACGGGTAGGGCGTTTGGCAGGATCGACCGCATGTCCGGTTCCCATCGCGCCACCGAGTACCCGCCGTACGAGCCGATGCAAGAGCCGGTGTACGGGGTGCCGCAGCAGTCGCACGAGGCGCCGTACGGCACG
Source organism: Kitasatospora sp. NPDC034023 (assembly GCF_055575795.1). Taxonomy (NCBI): domain Bacteria; kingdom Bacillati; phylum Actinomycetota; class Actinomycetes; order Kitasatosporales; family Streptomycetaceae; genus Kitasatospora; species Kitasatospora sp. NPDC034023. Next base: position 129,076 of record NZ_JBVIRY010000023.1, on the reverse strand, counting down.
TACCAGCCGTACGCGCAGCCGGTTCAGCAGCCCTACCAGGAGCCGTACCAGGAGCCCGCGCAGCAGCCGCACCAGGAGCCGTACCAGGAGCCCGCCGGGCAGGAGTACGGCTACGGCGTGTACCAGCCGTACGAGCAGCCTTATCAGCAGCCCTACGACCAGCAGCCCTACGACCAGCCGCACCAGCAGTCGTACGAGCAGTCGTACGAGCAGGCCCCTGACGGGTACTTCGAGGCGTACGACCAGCCGTTCCCGTCGTACGAGCCCGCGCCGGAACCGGCCGTCCACGCGCCCGAACCGGCCGCCTGCGAGCCGACCCCCGAGCCCCTCGCCCCCGTCGTGCCCGCCGCCACCCCCGTCGCGGCCACGCCCGTTGCGGGCGGCCGGGCGGCCAACCGGGGCCGGCGGCGCAAGGCGAAGCAGAAACGTCACGGCAAGGCCGTGATGGCCGGCACCGCCCTGCTGGTCGCGGCCGCCGCCGGCTGGTACACCGTCGGCCAGGACGAGGCCAAGCCCGGCCTCACCGCCGCCGACGGCCCCGGCCCCGACGGCGTCAGCAAGCCCGACCAGCCCGCCCCGGCCCCCGCGGCCGTCCAGGCCGCCTCCGACCGGCAGGCCGCCCCCCAGGCCGCCGGCCGCAGCCAGGCCCGCCCGGACGCCTCGGTGGCCGCGATACCCGGCCTCGGTGCCACGTTCACCGCGAAGATCCCCGCCGAGACCGCCCAGGTCCTGGTCGCCTCCGGCACGGACAAGAACACCGACAAGAACACCGTCGTCCTCTGGACCCGCACCCCCGAGGGCCGCTGGCTGGCCGGCGAGACCTGGCAGGGCCACAACGGCAAGAACGGCTGGACCGCCGACCACAACGAGGGCGACCTGCGCAGCCCGATCGGCGTCTTCAGCCTCACCGACGCGGGCGGCCGCAAGGACGACCCGGGCAGCAAGATCCCGTACGACAAGGACCCGAGCTTCGTGGTCTCCGGCACCGGCTTCTTCGGCGACCAGCTGGCCGGCTCCTTCGACTACGTGGTCGCGATCAACTACAACCGCGTCGCCGGCAGCACTCCGCTCGACATGCGCCGCCCGATGGGCTCCAAGAAGGGCGGCGGCATCTGGCTCCACGTGGACCACGACGGCCCCACCCACGGCTGCGTGTCGATCCCCGAGGACAAGATGGCCGAGCTGATACGAACCCTGGACCCGGCCGCCCACCCGGTCATCGTGATGGGGGACACGGCGACGCTGGCCGCCTGACCTCGGCACGCGCGACCTCGGCACACGCGCTACCTGGCACACGCGCGACCCCAAGCGCCCCAACGGCCGTTGTTGATCCCCTACAGATCGCCGGTGCGGATCCTGTCGCCGGTCGTGCCCCGCTGACCAGCGGGTAACCCGGTTCCATGGCAGCATGAGCGGTTCTCGCATTGTGGCACTCGGGCACTACCAGCCCCCCAAGGTCCTCACCAACGACGACCTGGCGGCGCTCGTCGCCACCGACGACGAGTGGATCCGCAGCCGGGTGGGCATCCGCACCCGGCACATCGCCGAAGGCGAGACCCTGGTCGACCTCGCCGCCGAGGCCGCCCAGAAGGCGCTCGCCAACAGCGGCCGGACGGCTGAGGAGATCGACCTCGTCGTCGTCGCCACCTGCACCGCGATCGAGCGCAGTCCCAACACCGCCGCCGCGGTGGCCGCCCGGCTGGGCGTGCGCTCGCCCGCCGCGTACGACATCAACACGGTCTGCTCCGGCTTCTCGTACGCCCTGGCCACCGCCGACCACGCGATCCGGGCCGGCGCGTCCCGCCGCGCGCTGGTGATCGGCGCCGAGCGGATGTCCGACACGCTCGACTGGACCGACCGCTCCACCTGCGTGATCTTCGGCGACGGCGCGGGTGCCGCGGTGGTCGAGGCCCAGGAGGAGGGCGCCGAGCCCGGTATCGGGCCGGTGGTCTGGGGCTCCGAGCCGGAGAAGGGCGACGCCGTGGTGATCACCGGCTGGGACCCGGTGATCAGCCAGCAGGGCCAGTCGGTCTTCCGCTGGGCCACCACCCAGCTCGCCCCGCTCGCCCGGCAGGCCTGCGAGCGGGCCGGGATCGACCCGGCCGAACTGAAGGGCTTCGTCCCGCACCAGGCCAACCTGCGGATCATCGACGCCATCGCCCGCAAGCTGGGCCTCGGCGACGCGGTGGTGGCCCGGGACGTGGTCGACTCCGGGAACACCTCGGCCGCCTCCATCCCGCTGGCCTTCTCCAAGCTGGTCGAGCGCGGCGAGCTCTCGCCCGGCGACCCGGTCCTGCTCTTCGGCTTCGGCGGCGGCCTGGCGTACGCCGGTCAGGTCGTGCGCTGCCCCTGAATCGCCCGCTCGCTGGTGACGCGGCTCGGGGCGGGAGTTCGCCCGCTCGCTGGTGACGCGGCTCGGGGCGGGAGTTCGCCCGCTCGCTGGTGACGCGGCTCGGGGCGGGAGTTCGCCCGCTCGCCCGTGACGCCGCTCGGGGCGGGCAGGGAGGCGGGCCGTAAGGAGCCCTGACAGACGAATGCCGGTGGGCGGGCACCCCGTACGAGGGGGTGCCCGCCCACCGGCATGTCTGGCGCGCGTGCGGTACGTCGGCGGACCTCCCCCGAGGACACGGCCGCCGTCCGTCGTTCCCCGGACAGGAGGCCGGGGCTGCGCGCGGAGCGGATGGTGGGTCGGTTGGTCGGTCTACTTGGGCGGCTTCTTGCCGGTGACGCCCAGGTACACCAGGGGAGCGAGGTTGGGCTTGAGGTCCTTGACCTTGACGCCCCAGGAGGTGAAGGCCTTCTGGTGCTCGGCCGCCGAAGCGAGCAGCGAGACCAGGGCCCCGGCGACGGCGTTCGGGTCGAGCGACTTGTCGGCCTGACCCTTCGCCTGGAGTTCCTTGACGGCCTCTGCGAGCGGCTTGGCGACCGCGTTGAGGACGGTCATGCGGATCTTGAAGAACCGCTTGTCCCCTTCGGCGGCACCGAGCGTGACCACTCGGAGAATGGCGTCGTTCTTGCGCCAGAAGGCGAGGAATCCGTCGACCAGTTCTTCCGAAGTGGTCGGTCCGGACTTCCCTGCCCAGGACTTTCCGGCCACCAGCTCTTTGAGGGTGTCGGCGTCCTTGGCCATTTCCTCGGCGATTTCGAGGACTGCGCCCTCGACATCCGGGAAGTACTGGTAGAAGGTCGCGGGGGAGGTACCCGCCATACGGGCGACGTCGATGACCTTGACGTCCCGATAGGGCGACGTGCTGAGCATCTCGCGGAGGCAGTCGAGCAGCTTCTGCCGCGTCTCCTGTCCGCGTCGCCCGGCGACGCGACCGTCGACGGTGCGAACTTGTCCTGTCATGCCGTCAGCTTACCGTGGCACGATCTTGGCGCGATTCGGTGATGCGACTATTACTCCGCACGGGGGTTGGTATAGCGGCATCAACCACTTCGGACGGATATTCACCGGGCCTCGAAGCCCCTGTTGAAGCCCCCCCGTGTGCTTTTGACCTCACAGCGTGACGGCGAGTCCACTGAGGGGTGGTCGGGTGACAGAACGTGACGATTGGTGAGGGGTCCGGAGCCGTCCCGAAGTGGACGGTCCGGAGCTCCGGGTGCAAGCCGCAGCCGGAGCGGGCGTCAGAATCCAGCCGTTCCGTTCCCGGCGGCGGGGGCGCCCGGCGGTGCTCTCCGGGCGGGGGAGGTTGGAGATGCGCCGGGCGGCGTTGGAGAATCGGGTCCGGCACCACGCGGCGGGTGCGGACAACGGGGAGGTGGCAGCGGAGTGGACCAGCTGACGGCGCACGATCCGAGGAGGATCGGGCCCTTCGAGGTGCTGGGGCGGCTCGGCGCGGGTGGGATGGGGCTGGTCTACCTGGCGCGGTCCGCGTCCGGGCGACGAGTGGCCATCAAGACCGTCCGGGGGGAGCTGGCCGAGGACGAGCTGTTCCGGGTTCGCTTCGCGCGGGAGATCGCGGCCGCCAAGACGGTCGGCGGTTTCTACACGGCGGCCGTGGTGGACGCCGACGCGGACGCCCGGGTGCCCTGGCTCGCCACGGCGTACATCCCGGCGCCCTCGCTCGAGGACCTGGTCGAGGACTGCGGCCCGCTGCCGGTGGACGCCACCCGCTGGCTGGTCGCCGGCATCGCGGAGGCCCTGCAGTCCATCCACGCGGCCGGGCTGATCCACCGCGACCTCAAGCCCTCCAACGTCCTGGTGGTCGAGGACGGCCCGAAGGTGATCGACTTCGGCATCGCGGCCGGGGTCTCCAGCACCCGGCTCACCATGACCAACGTCGCGGTGGGCACCCCCGCCTACATGTCCCCCGAGCAGGCCCGGGACAGCCGGACCGTCCGGGGCGCCAGCGACGTCTTCTCGCTCGGCTCGCTGATGGTCTTCTGCGCCACCGGGCACCCGCCCTTCCGCGGCTCCAACCCGGTCGAGACGGTGTTCCAGCTGCTGCGCGAGGAGCCGGACCTGACCGGCATGCCGCCCGAGCTGATGGACCTGGTCCGGGCCTGCATGCAGCAGGCGGCCGAGCACCGGCCCACGCCGGCGCAGATCCAGGCCGAACTGGCCCCGCACCTCTTCTCCCGGGACGACGCCTCCGGCGAGGCCGGGGACTGGCTGCCGGCCAATGCGCTGGAGCTGATCGAGCGCAAGCGCGGCCGTCGCCAGCCGGCCCCGCCCCGGCCGGTCCAGGCCGAGCCGCCGCAGCCGCCGCAGGCGCCTGCGCCGTCGTACACGCCCCCGCCGCCGCTGGTCCCGCCGCAGTCCCACGGGGCCGCCGACCCGCGCACCGACCCGGGCGTCCGGCACGGGCAGCCGCCGGCCGGGCCGGTGCACACCGCGCCGCGGCCGGGCCAGGCCTCCGACGCCGAGATCCCGACCGCGAAGATCGCCTCCCCGAACAAGCACCGCGCGCCGACCGGCGGCGGCGCCGTCGAGGTGCAGCTGTCCGGCGCCTCGGTACGGATAGGCCCGGGGCCGCGGGCCGAGCACGAGCAGCCCGGTCCGAACACCGCCCCGGCCGCGACCGACTGGGTCCGCCGGGCGGCCCCCACCGCGCCGCCGCAGCCGGTCCAGGCCCCCACCCCGCCGGCCCCGGCCGCCCGCTGGCGCCCCTGGCGGTTCCGGATGTCCAACGACGTCTGGGGTACCCCGGTGGTCGCCGACGGCATGCTCTTCGTCTCCAGCTTCGAGGTGCACGCGCTGGACATTGGCTCCGGCGAGCGCCGCTACAAGACCCGCGACGTCGCCTGGGCGCTCGCGGTGGACGCCGGCCGGGCGCACGCCGCGGACGGCCCGCACCTGTACACCGTGGACGCCGCGGACGGCACCGAGCGCTGGCGCACCTCGCTGGACGGCTGGGTCTACTCGCTCTCCGCCGCCGACGGCGTGCTCTGCTGCGGCATCAGGGGCGGCGGCGTCCAGCTGCGCTCGGCGGCCAACGGCGCCGAACTGTGGCGCGCCGACGACGCCCAGCAGGACTACGAGAACCCGCAGTCCGGCCCGGTCCTGCTGGGCGGCGCGGCCTACTACTACGGCGCCGGACGGCTGCGCTGCGTCGACCCGCGCGGCGCGGGCCTGCGCTGGTCCTTCCAGGTCGGCGAGGACGTGCCCTCGCACCCGGTCGAGCGCGGCGGCGTGCTGTACGTCACGGCCGGTACCCGGGTGTACGCGCTGGACGCGGCCAGCGGGGTCGAGCGCTGGCGCTTCGAGGCCCCGGTGGTGCTGTTCACCCCGCCCGCCCTGGACGCCGACGCCGTCTACGTGGCCGACTACCTGGGCACCGTCTACGCGCTGGACGCGGCCACCGGCCTGGACCGCTGGCGCGGGGTCACCGGCAGCCGCCAGGGCGCCGAGCCGGTGGTCGTCGGGGACGGCATGGTGCTCGTCGGCAGCGGTGAGGTGCTGTACGCCTTCGAGGCGGCGACCGGCCGGGAGCGCTGGCGCTACACCGCGCGCGGCGAGATCGTCGGCTCCCCGGCGGTGGCCGACGGGCTGGTGCACCTGGGCAGCCGGGACCACTCGCTGCACACCCTGGACCTGGCGAGCGGTCAGCTGCGCTGGGAACTCGGCACCAAGGGCGAGCTCACCGGCTCACCGGTGGCGGTCGGCGGCCGGGTCTTCGTCGGCTCCAAGGACCGCTGCGTGTACGCGCTGGACGCCTTCTACGGCACGGCGGTGCCTGCCCGCTGAGCCGTGCCCGCCCGCTGGGGCGGGCCGGCTGGGGTGGGCCGGCGGCGGGGCACCGGCCCCGCCGCCCCACCGGGCCGTCGGACCCGGGTGCCGTCAGGCCTTGCGGGCCTCGGGGTGGCGGCCGCACCAGCCGTCCCACGCGGAGGCGACCATCTCCGCCACGCCGTGGCGCGCGCTCCAGCCCAGCTCGCGGTGGATCAGGTCGGCGGAGGCCACCACCCGGGCGGGGTCGCCGGGGCGGCGCGGCGTCACCTCGGCGGTGGTGTCGTAGCCGGTGACCTCGCCGATCACCGCCAGCATCTCCTGGACGCTGACGCCCTCGCCGCGGCCGATGTTGAGCACCAGCGTGGTGGTCCCGGCCGGGTCCGCGGCCAGCCGCTTGGCGGCCGCCACGTGGGCCGAGGCGATGTCGGAGACGTGGATGAAGTCGCGCACGCAGGTGCCGTCCGGCGTCGGGTAGTCGGCGCCGAAGATCCGCGGGGCCTCGCCGGCGGTGAGCCGCTCGAAGACCATCGGGATCAGGTTGAACACCCCGGCGTCGGAGAGCTCGGGGGAGGCGGCGCCGGCCACGTTGAAGTAGCGCAGGGCCACGGTGGACATGCCGTGGGCCTTCCCGGCCGCGGCGACCAGCCACTCGCCGGCGAGCTTGGTCTCGCCGTACGGGCTCATCGGGGCGCAGGGGGTGGACTCGGTGACCAGGTCGACGTCCGGCATGCCGTAGACCGCGGCGGAGGAGGAGAACAGGAAGCGCTTGACCCCGCCCTCGGCGGCGGCCTCCAGGACGGTCTGCAGGCCGATCACGTTCTCGCGGTAGTACAGGAACGGCTGCTCGACCGACTCGCCGACCTGCTTCTTGGCGGCGAAGTGCAGGACGCCCTGGACGCCGTGCTCGCGGATCGCGGCGTCCAGGACGGCGCGGTCCAGGGTGGAGCCCTCGACCAGGGGGACCCCGGCCGGGAGGCGGGACGCGTCGCCGGTGCTCAGGTCGTCCAGGACCACGACGCGCTCACCGGCGTCGAGCAGCTGGCGGACGACGTGCCCGCCGATGTATCCGGCACCGCCGGTGATCAACCAAGTCATGCGGCGAATCCTAGGTGTTCGGTTTAGGTCGGCTTTCCGGGCGAGTCCGGCCAGCGAACCGGATAAACCGGTGAAATGCTGACAAAGATTTCCGTGCTCTCATGCCCGCGCCCTCGGCGTGGTGACGAATCGGAGGCAGCCAGGTGAGCCGTAAGCAGGAACACACCCGCCCCCGGCCGACCGGGCCCCGGCCCACCGGGCCCAGGACGGCGCAGGCGCGGCTGCTGGCACCGGTCGCGGTGACCGCAGCGCTGGCCCTGGCCGGGTGTAGCAGCGGCTCGTCCTCCTCCGCCTCCTCCTCGTCGTCCTCGCCCGCGTCCGGCGCGTCCGGATCCGGCACCAAGCAGGCCTCCTCGCCCCCCACGTCGAGCGGGAACCAGCTGCAGGACGCGTACCAGAAGGTGATCGCCGACGTGCTGCCCTCGGTGGTGCAGATCACCACCGGCGACAGCCTCGGCTCCGGGATCGTCTACGACAACAAGGGCGACATCGTCACCAACGCCCACGTGGTCGGTACCGCGACCACCTTCACCGTGACCCTCGCCAACACCAGCAAGTCGCTGGACGCGAGCCTGGTCGCCAGCTACCCCGACTCCGACCTCGCGGTGATCCGGCTGGCCAGCCCGCCGAGCGGCCTCAAGCCCGCGACCTTCGGCGACTCCGGCAAGGTCGAGCTCGGCCAGATCACCCTCGCCATGGGCAGCCCGCTCGGGCTCTCCAGCAGCGTCACCCAGGGCATCGTCTCGGCCACCGGACGGACCGTCTCCGAGCCCCAGGGCGGCAGCTCGCCGGGCGCCACCATCGGCAACATGGTGCAGACCTCGGCCGCGATCAACCCGGGCAACAGCGGCGGCGCGCTGGTCAACCTGGACAGCCAGGTGATCGGCATCAACACGCTCGCCGCGACCGAACCCGAGGCCAACGGCGCGGCCGCCCCCGGCATCGGCTTCGCCATCCCGGCGTCCACCATCACCAACATCACCGACCAGCTGATCAAGCAGGGCAAGGTCACCAACTCCGGCCGGGCCGCGCTCGGCATCACCGCCCGGACCAGCTTCAACCAGCAGTTCCAGCCGGCCGGTGCGGTGATCGTGGCGGTCAGCCCGGGCGGCGCGGCCGCCTCGGCGGGGCTGCAGGCCGGGGACGTCATCACCAAGATCGGCGACACCCCGGTCGACTCCCTGAACGCGCTCACCACCACGCTCGCCTCGCTCACCCCCGGCAGCAAGGTCACCGTCACCTACACCCGGGACGGCAACACCCAGACCGCCGACGTCACCCTCGGCCAGCTGGCAACCCCGTAACCCCGGTACGGCGCCGCCGGGCCGCACGCCGCGCAAGGGTTCCGCGGCCCGCCCGCCGTACCGGACCGGCGCCGGGCCCCCGTCACTGCCTCGACGGGGGCCCGGCGCCCGTCCAGACAGTCAGCGGTGGGGTCAGCGGCGGGGTCAGCGGCGGGCAGTGCGGGTGTGCCAGGGCAGCTCGACGGTGACGGAGGTCGGGCCGTCCTTCGGGCTCTCCACCAGGAAGACCCCGTCCACCGCGCGGACCCGCTCGGCCAGCCCCGCCAGACCGCTGCCCGGGTACGGGGCCGCGCCGCCCTTGCCGTCGTCCTGGACCAGCACCATCAGCTGGTGGTCCGAGCGCCAGACGTCGACCGAGGCGGTGCGGGCTCCGGCGTGCTTGGAGACATTGGTCAGCAGCTCGCTGACGGTGAAGTAGGCGATGCCCTCGACCGCCGAGTCCGGGCGCTCCGGCTCACCGTCCCGGCCGGTCAGGTCGACGTTCACCTTGACCCCGCCGGGGACGGTGCAGCGGGCCGCGACCGCGGACAGCGCGGCGTCCAGACCGCGGTCGGTGAGCACCGCCGGGTGGATGCCGCGGGCCAGGTCCCGCAGCTCCTGCAAGGCCAGCTTCACCTCGCCGTGCGCGTTGTCGACCATCCTCGTGGCGGCCACCACGTCCTCCTCGGACTCCACCTCGCGCAGCCGCTCCTTGGCCATGCCGAGATCCATCGCCAGCGCCACCAGCCGGGCCTGGGCCCCGTCGTGCAGGTCGCGCTCGATCCGGCGCAGGTCGGCGGCGGCGGTGTCGACCACCGTGCCGCGGTCGTCCTCCAGCTCGCGCACCCGCTCGGCCAGGGCGCCCGGGAAGAGCAGCGACTCGATCAGGATCCGGTCGATCGCGGCCATGCCGCGGATCACCCAGGGCAGCACCGGCCACAGCACCAGGACCGAGACCAGGGTCAGGGCGAAGCTGAGGATGCCCCAGGGCAGCATCAGCACGTTGTAGAGCGCGGTGCGCCAGTTCAGCAGGTCGGTGACGTGCGCGATGGTGTAGCCGACCACGCCCGGGCGGCGCGGCTGCACCGGCTCCGGCTCGTCGATCGCGGAGCCGTACGCCGTCCGCGCCCGGCGCCGGCCCAGGGCGCCCAGGGAACGCTGGGCGGCCAGCCCGGCGGCCAGCAGCGGCAGGCCGACCACGGTGACGGACAGCCCCAGGCCGACCGAGAGCGTGAGCACGGCGAGGACGAAGCCGACGATGCCCAGCGGCAGGTTGAGCAGCAGGTGCCCCGCCTGGCGCCACATCCGTGCGCCGTACAGCGATGGGCGCTCCATCCGAGCGTCCTGCTCATCGATGGTGTCCTCGGCGCGGCGGTGCAGCGGCTTCATCCGGATCTACCGTCCTCTTGATCGTGCGACTGGACCAAGCTTCTCCAACCGGGGGCGGTGGGTGCCATGGGGGTGATACATCTTCCCGGCCGGGGGTTATCCCCACCCCCGTCCCGGACGCCGGGCGTTCACCGGGGTGTCCACGGGCCGTCTTGCGGAACGGGCAGGGTTCGGGTGGAGCCGAGCCGTCCCCTTAGACTCACGCATTGGCCATGGTTGTGATCCCGGTTGAGACCGTGGTCGGGACCGTGGTCAGGACCGCGGTGACGACCGTGGTTATGACCGTGAGAGGAAACGTCGTAGAACTGCCTTGAGGGGCGGATTCACGGCCGAGGTGGAGGCGAAGGCATGGAGGGGCAGCACGCGGCTGTCGTCGCGGCCGACCCGGCGGTCGGCAGCGGCTACTTCGACGCGTACGCCGCGATGGGCGTGCTGGCCGTCGTCGGGGTGCTGTTCGTCGCCGTGGCGTTCACCGCCAACCGCCTGCTGCGGCCGGTGGTCTACTCGCCCGAGAAGCTCCTCGCCTACGAGTGCGGCGTGGACCCGGTGGGCGAGGACTGGGCGCACACCCAGATCCGCTACTACGTGTACGCCTTCCTGTACGTGATCTTCGCGGTCGACGCGATCTACCTGTTCCCGTGGGCGACCGTCTTCGCCACCGCCGGGTACGGCGCCGGAACGCTGATCGAGATGTTCCTCTTCATCGGCTTCCTCGCAGTCGGGCTGCTCTACGCCTGGAAGAAGGGCGTTCTGGAATGGACGTGACGCACTCCCACTCGCACGGCGCCCAGGGCGGTCCCGTCCCGCTCGGACTGCCGGACCCCGCCCGCCCCGGCGCCGTCGAGCGCCGCGGCATCGGACCGCTGGCCCGGCTCGCGCCGGACCCGGTCAAGGTGGTGCTCAACTGGGGTCGCCGCTACAGCCTCTGGTGCTTCAACTTCGGCCTGGCCTGCTGCGCGATCGAGTTCATCGCCGCGTCCATGGCCAAGCACGACTTCATCCGGATGGGCGTCATCCCGTTCGCGCCGGGTCCCCGTCAGGCGGACCTGATGATCGTCTCGGGGACGGTCACCGACAAGATGGCCCCGGCCGTCAAGCGGCTCTACGAGCAGATGCCCGAGCCGAAGTACGTCATCTCCTTCGGCGCCTGCTCCAACTCCGGCGGGCCCTACTGGGACTCGTACTCGGTCACCAAGGGCGTGGACCAGATCATCCCGGTCGACGTCTACGTGCCCGGATGCCCGCCCCGGCCCGAGGCGCTGCTCCAGGGCATCCTCAAGCTGCAGGAGAAGATCGCCGAGGAGTCCCTGCCCGACCGGTACACCGCGCCCGCGGCGGCGCTGCGCCGCCCGCTGGTGGCGGGGCCCACGGCTGCGGCCGGTTCCGAGGCCGGGTCTTCGGCCGGGTCTTCGAGTGAGGCCGGGCCTTCGAGTGAGGGAGGGGCCTCGTGACCACGGCCGAGCAGTACGCGGCGTCGGTCGGGGAGTGGGCGACCGGCGCCGAGGCGTACGGGCTGATCACCGTCGACGTCCCGGCCGAGAACTGGATCGAGGCGCTCACCAACGCCCGGGACGTCCTGGGCCTGGGCTTCTTCGACTGGCTGAGCGCCGTCGACGAACTCGCCGAGGGCTTCTCCGTGGTCGCGCACCTGGCCGCCGTCGAGGCACCGGGCGTGCGGCACCTCGCGCTGCGCACCAAGGTGCCGCGCGACAAGGCGGCACTGCCGACCGCCGTCTCCGTCTACGCCGGTGCCGGCTGGCACGAGCGCGAGACGCACGAGATGTTCGGCATCGACTTCCCCGGGCACCCCTACCTGGCCACCCTGCTGCTGCCGGACGGCTTCGAGGGGCACCCGCTGCGCAAGGAGTTCGTGCTCGCCGCCCGGGTCGCCAAGGACTGGCCGGGCGCCAAGGAGCCGGGCGAGTCGGACCACGGCGGCGGCCCGGCCCGGCGCAAGATGCAGCCGGCCGGTGTGCCGGACCCGAACGAGTGGGGGCCGCTCAAGGGCACCCTGCCGCCGGTCGCCGAGCGGCCCGCGCGCGGTGCGCGGGCGGCGGGCGCGGCGGCGCGCACGCCCCGGGCGGCCGCTGCCGCCGGTGGCGCCGCCCCTGCTGCCGGTGCCGCCGGTGCCGCCGGTGCCGCCGGTGGCGCCGCCGAGGGCGCGCCCGTACGGGCCGACCGGCCGCGGCGGACGCGCTCGGTGGCGGAGGGCTCGGCGAGCCAGGCCGCTTCCGACGCCGCTCCCGCTGCTTCCGGTGCTCCCGCCGCTCCCGCTTCCGGTGCTCCCGCTCCCGCTTCCGGTGCTCCCGCCGTTCCCGCCGAGGAGACGCCCGCGGTGCGGGCGGACCGGCCGCGGCGAGTCCGGTCGGTCTCCGACGGGTCGGTCAGCCAGACCGCCGACGAGGCCGCGCCGGAGCGTCCGGCCCCCGCGCGGCCCTCGTCCTCCGACGCGCCCTGGCACAACCCGGTGCCGGCCCACGACGAGAAGCCGTCGGGCGACCGGCCCCCGGCGCCGTCGGGCGACGAGCCCGCGGAGCAGCCCGGCGAGCCGGAGCAGAAGGACGAGACGGCGGCCGCCCCGGCCGACCGGGACGGAGACGGCGCGTGAACCTGCTCGACACCGTGCTGCGCTGCGTCGCCACCCTCGTGGTCTTCCTGGTCGTCCCGCTGGTCATCGGCCAGACCGAGCACAAGGTCATGGCGCACATGCAGGGCCGGCTCGGCCCGATGTACGCGGGTGGCTTCCACGGCTGGGCACAGCTCGTCGCGGACGGCGTGAAGTTCGCGCAGAAGGAGGACATCGTCCCGGCCGGGGCGGACCGCCGGATCTTCCAGCTGGCGCCCGCCGTCTCGCTGCTGCCGTACCTCTTCGTCCTGCTGGCGATCCCGGTCGGCCCGAACGGCTTCGTCGGCCAGGCGATCGACGCCGGGCTGTTCTTCGTGCTGGCCGTGATGGGCGTCGGCGTGATCGGCAAGCTGATGGCCGGCTGGGCCTCGGCGAACAAGTTCTCGCTGCTCGGCGGTCTGCGCACGGCCGCGCAGCTGATGTCGTACGAGCTGCCGATGGTGCTGGCGGCGGCCTCGGTGGCGATGGCCGCGGGCACCCTCTCGCTGCCCGGGATCGTGGACTCCTGGCAGTGGTACTGGCTGCCCTGGCAGGTCATCGGCGCGTTCGTGTTCTTCACGGCCGGTCTGGCCGAGCTGCAGCGCCCGCCGTTCGACATGCCGGTCGCCGACTCGGAGATCATCTTCGGCGCGTACACCGAGTACACCGGTCTGCGGTTCGCGCTGTTCCTGCTGTCCGAGTACGTGGGCATCCTGGTGGTGTCCGCGCTGACCGCGGTGCTCTTCCTGGGCGGCTGGCACGGGCCGATGGCGGACCAGCTCGGCTGGCTCTGGATGATCCTCAAGACCTTCGCGCTGGCCTTCGTGGTCATCTGGCTGCGGGTCACCTACCCGCGGCTGCGCGAGGACCAGCTGATGCGCTTCGCGTGGACGGTGCTGATCCCGCTCGCCCTGGTCCAGCTGGCCCTCACCGGCATCATCAAGGTGGCGATCTCATGAGTTTTCCGGGTATCGGCCTCGCCAAGGGGCTGGCCGTGACGCTGCGGACGATGACGAAGAAGAGCGTCACCGCGCAGTACCCCGACGTGCAGCCGGTGCTGCCGCCGCGTTCGCGCGGCGTCATCGCGCTGCTGGAGGAGAACTGCACGGTGTGCATGCTCTGCGCGCGCGAGTGCCCGGACTGGTGCATCTACATCGACTCCCACAAGGAGACGCTGCCGGCCGCCGAGCCGAACGCCCGGGCCCGCACCCGCAACGTGCTGGACCGGTTCGCCATCGACTTCTCGCTCTGCATGTACTGCGGGATCTGCATCGAGGTCTGCCCCTTCGACGCGCTGTTCTGGTCGCCGGAGTTCGAGTACGCCGAGACGGACATCCACGAGCTGACCCACGAGCGGGACAAGCTCCGCGAGTGGATGTGGACCGTCCCGGCGCCGCCGGCGCTGGACCCGGCGGCCGAGGACCCCAAGGAGATCGCCACCGCGCGCAAGGCCGCGGACAAGCTGGCCGCAGCCGCCGCGGCGCTGGAAGAGAAGGGTGACGACGCATGAGTACCGCCGCCACGCTTCTCGCGGCGACCGGCTCGTTGGAGCCGGCCGCCCGTTCGTTCCTGTCCCCGACCGGGCAGGAGATCGTCTTCCTGCTGGTCGGCATCGCCGTGCTCGGCTCGGCCGTGGTCGCCGTCACCACCAAGCAGCTGGTGCACGCCGCGCTCTGGCTGGTCGTCGCGCTCGGCGGGCTGGCGGTGGAGTTCCTGCTGCTCACGGCCGAGTTCATCGCCTGGGTGCAGGTGCTGATCTACCTCGGCTCGGTGGTCGTCCTGGTGCTGTTCGGGCTGATGCTCACCAAGGCGCCGATCAGGCGCTCGCCGGACGCCGACTCCAAGAACCGCTGGGTGGCCCTGGTCGTGGCGCTGGCCTCGGCCGGGACGCTGGTCACGCTGGTCGTCGACGCCTTCCGGACCTCCTGGATCGACCTCGGCGCGGGCGGCGGCTCCGCCGCCGTCACCGGGGCGAGCCTGTTCCGGAACTGGGTGCTGCCCTTCGAGGCACTGTCCGTCCTGCTGCTGGCGGCGCTGGTCGGCGCGATCGTGCTGTCGCGCGGGGACAAGCGGCGGGTGCCGGTGCCCCGGGCGGGCAAGCTGCGCGCAGGACGGCCGGTCGGGTCCAACGGGACGGTCGCCGCGACCGCGCCCAAGCCGGCCGCGCCGGCCGCCGCCGAGCAGGCCGCCGCTGAGCCGGCCGCCGCCGAGTCGGCCTCCGCCGAGCCGGAGGAGAAGAGCTGATGCACCTCGCCTACCCCGTCGTCCTCGCCGCGCTGCTGTTCAGCGTCGGCGTGTACGGCGTGCTCGCCCGGCGCAACGCCGTCCTGGTACTGATGTCGGTCGAGCTGATGCTCAACGCCGTCAACCTCAACCTGGTCGCCTTCGACGCCTGGCTGCGCGACTCGCTGCACGCCGGACAGGCGCTCACCCTGTTCACCATCACCGTCGCCGCCGCCGAGATCGGGCTGGGGCTCGCCATCGTCCTGCTGCTGTTCCGGGCCCGGGGCACGGCGGACATCGACCGGGCCACCGCGCTCGGCGACCCGGCCGAGTCGCTCGCCGCCGAGGAGACGCCGACCGGAGCCGAGGCGCTGAAGGGCCAGGCCGCCGCATGAACCTCGCCCTGCCCGTACTCGTCCCCGTGCTGCCCGCGCTCGGCGCGGCCGCGACCCTGGCCACCGGCAAGAAGGCGCCCGGGCTGGCCCGGCCGCTGGCGATCGCCCCGGTCGCCGTCTCGGCCGTGCTCGCCCTGGTGGTCGCCCTCCAGCTCGGCACCGGCCAGACCCTCGACGCGGCCACCCGGCTCACCCCGACCGGCGGCCCGGACATCACGCTCGCCCTCCACCTGGACGGCTTCAGCTCGCTGATCTCGGTGCTCGTCGGCCTGGTCGCCACCTGCGTCCAGGTCTACTCGACCGCGTACCTGAAGCAGGACCCGCGCTACCCCTCGTACGCGGCGCTGGTCTCGCTGTTCACCGCGGCGATGTTCCTGGTGGTCTACTCGGGCGACCTGATCGTGCTGCTGGTCGGCTGGGAGGTCATGGGCCTCTGCTCGTACTTCCTGATCGGCCACCACTGGGAGAGCGCGGACGCCCGCTCGGCCTCGCTCAAGGCCTTCCTGGTCACCAAGCTCGGCGACGTGCCCTTCCTGTTCGGGATCTTCCTGCTGGGCGCGGACGCCGGCAGCTTCCGGATCACGGACGTGCTGGCCGCCGCGGGCGAGGGCAAGCTCGGGCACCCGACGCTGATCGCGCTGCTGCTGCTCGCCGGGGTCGCCGGCAAGAGCGCGCAGTTCCCGCTGCACACCTGGCTCCCGGACGCCATGGCCGGCCCCACGCCGGTCTCCGCGCTGATCCACGCCGCCACCATGGTCGCGGCCGGCATCTACCTGGTCGCCCGGCTGATGCCGGTCTTCCTGCTGTCCGGCGCGGCGCTGGTCGTGCTCGCGGTGATGGCCGCCGTGACGATGATCGGCTCGGCGCTGTGCGCGCTCGCCCAGGACGACCTCAAGCGGGTGCTCGCCTACTCCACCGTCGGCCAGCTCGGCTACATGGCCGGCGCGCTGGCCAGCGGCGACCGCGAGGCCTCCGTCTTCCACCTGGTCAGCCACGGCGCGTTCAAGGCACTGCTGTTCCTGGCCGCCGGTGTGGTGATCCACGCCGCGCACACCAACTCGATCTCCGCGATGTCCCGGATCCCGGGGCTGCGCAAGCGCGTCCCGGACGCCTACTGGACGATGGGCATCGCGCTGATCGCCCTGATCGGGCTGCCGCCGTTCTCCGGCTTCTTCAGCAAGGAGGCGGTGCTGACCGCCGCCGAGCACGCCGCCAAGGGCGAGGCGCTCACCAACGGGCTCGGCCCGGCCTCGGCGGTGCCGCAGGTCGCCGGGTGGATCGTGCTGATCTCCGCCGCGCTCACCGCGCTGCTCACCGCCGCGTACGCGACCCGGCTCTTCCTGGTGGCGTTCCACAGCCCGGCCGGTGCCGCCGCTGCCGCACCGCAGGTGCTGCCCGCCGCCGACCGGGCCACTGTCGTGGCCGACCACGAGGCCGACGCGCCGTACTCGCCCGAGCTGGACGAGGCCGACCCGGGCAGCACCGAGCCGCCCGCGATGCGCTGGCCGCTCTGGGTGCTCGCCGTCCCGACCATGGGCTTCGGCATCGCCGGCCTGCGCTCGGACTGGCTGCCCGCGCTGCTGGACGGCGGCTCGCTGCGACCCACCGGGGTCACCGCCGTCACCGGCACCGGGCTCGCCGTGGTCGGCGTGCTCGCGGCGTACGGCGCCTGGCGCTCGGCGACCGCCCGGCTGGGCACCGGCAGGCCGGCTCCGGCCGCCGCCGGCCGGGTGCCCGAGCAGGCCGGAGCGCCGGCCGCCGAGGTGATCGTCGCCGACCCCGGGCGCACCCTGCTCGGCCCGCTGTTCGGCCCTGCCCGGCACGGCTTCGGCGTCGACCGGCTGTACCAGGCGCTGTTCGTCCGACCGGTGGTCGCCGCCGCCCGGCTGGTCCGCTTCCTCGACCGCGAGGTCGTCGAGGGCTACGTGCAGGGCAGCGGGATCGGCGCCAACCTGCTCGGCCGGGCCGTCCGGCTCGCGCAGACCGGCAACGCGCAGACCTACCTCAGCGCCCTTCTGGCCGCCGTCGTCCTGCTGGCCGTCCTGGTGGCGGTGTAGCCGGTGCTGTCCTTCACCTCCGTCCCCTCGACCGCCGCACGTAGGAGCCCCCGATGAACGCAGTCCTCATCGCCCTCCTGGTGCTGCCGCTGCTCGGCGCCGCGCTCACCCTGGCGCCGGTGTTCGGGCCGGACCGGGCCGCCGCCGACCGGCGGGCGCTGCGGCTGAACACTGTCGTCACCGGCGCGGTGCTCCTGCTCACCGTCGCCCTCGCGGCCGGCTTCGACCACGACGAACCCGCCCGGATGCAGGCCACCACCGACGTGTCCTGGATCCCGGCCCTGCACGTGCGCCTCCACCTCGGCGTGGACGGCATCTCGCTGCCGCTGATCGTGCTGACCGCGCTGCTCACCTTCCTCTGCGCGCTGTACTCGGAGAAGCGGCTGCCGAACGGGGAGGCCCGGGGCGGAGTCCCCGATGAGCCCCGTCCGTCCGCGCAGGCCTTCGTCGGGCTGTTCCTCCTCCTCGAAGTCGGCATGCTCGCCACCTTCGCGGTGCTGGACCTCCTGCTCTTCTTCCTGGCCTTCGAGATCGTGCTGATCCCGATGTACTTCCTGATCGCCCGCTGGGGGAGCGGCGCGAAGGCCCCGGCCGCCAACCGGTTCATCCTCTACACGCTGCTCGGCTCGGCCGTGATGCTGCTCGGCTTCCTGCTGATCGGCAGCAAGGCCGGCACCTTCGACATGCAGGCCCTGGCCGCCGCGCACGGCAGCGGACTGAGCCACACCACCCAGGTGATCGCCGCGCTGGCGATCCTGGTCGGGCTCGCCGTCAAGGCCCCCGCCTGGCCGCTGCACAGCTGGCTCCCCGACGCGCACACCGCCGCCCCGACGGTGGGCTCGGTGCTGCTCGCCGGTGTGCTGCTGAAGATGGGCACGTACGGTCTGGTCCGCGTCCTCCTCCCGGTCGTGCCGGACGGCACCGCCACGCTCGCCCCCTACCTGGGCGCCTTCGCGGCCGTCGGCATCGTCTACGGATCACTCGCCTGCCTGGCGCTGGCCCGCCCCGGATCCAAGGGCGACCTCAAGCGCCTGATCGCGTACTCCTCCGTCGGCCACATGGGCTTCGTGCTGCTCGGCATCGCCTCCCTCACCCCGGTGGGCGTCAACGGCGCACTGTTCGCCAACATCGCCCACGGCCTGATCACCGGCCTGCTGTTCTTCGTCGTCGGTGCGCTCAAGGACCGCTACGGCACCGCCGACCTCGACACCCTCTCCGGCGCCACCGGCGCCGCCCTGTACGGCCGGGCGCCGCGACTCGGCGCGTTGCTCGCCTTCGCCGCCGTCGCCAGCCTCGGCCTGCCCGGCCTGGCCGGCTTCTGGGGCGAGCTGCTCGCCATGTTCGGCGCGTTCGACCCGGCCGACGCCCTGTCGCGCCCCGCCTTCGTCACCTACATGGTCCTGGCCGGCCTCGGCACCCTCCTCACCGCCGCCTACCTGCTGATCGTCGTCAAGCGCGTCTGCATGGGTGACCCCGAGCAGCCCGCGCCGGTGGCCGAGGTGGCCGACCTGCGCCCGTACGAGGCCGTCAGCTGGACGCCGCTGGCCGCGCTCACCCTGCTCGCCGGCCTCTGGCCCGCGTTGCTGCTCGGCCTCTCGAACCCCGCCGTCAAGCACCTCCTCGGGGGTGGCTGACCGTGCTCGCAGCCCAGACCGCCGCACTCGGACCTCACTCCACGGGGCAGCACACTGTGACCTCCCTCGCCGTAGCCAACCCGGGCAGCCTGATCCAGTCCGTGGACTGGGTGGCGATCGCGCCCCCGCTGATCGCCGCCGTGGCCGCCCTCGCCGTGCTGGTCACGGACCTGTTCCTGCCCGAGCGGCACAAGAAGTGGCTCGGCCGCCTCACCGTGGCCGGACTCGCCCTCGCCCTCATCGCGCTTCTTCCCCTCACCGGTGGGTCACCCCGAGCGACCTTCTGTGTGCAGAACGTAGCAGGCGGCACTGACAACGCCGGCTGCTCCTACGTCGCCGACCATTTCGCCCTGGTGTTCCAGCTGCTCGTCCTCGGCGGCGCGCTGATCGCGGCGCTGCTCTCGGCCCACACCGTCGAGAACGAGAAGCTGCCCCGCGGCGAGTACTGGTTCCTGCTGCTCTCCAGCGCCACCGGCGCCGCCCTGCTGCCCGCCTCCCGCGACCTCGCCACCCTGGTGATCGCCCTGGAGGTCGCCTCGCTGCCCGCCTTCGCCCTGGTCGCGCTGCGCCGGGACGGCCGGGGCGCGGAGGCCGCGCTCAAGTTCTTCGTCTCCTCCGTGACCGCGACCGCCGTGATGCTGCTCGGCATCGGCTTCGTCTACGCGGCGAGCGGCAGCCTGCACCTCGCCGCCGTCGCCCAGGGCCTGGAGCACGCCCCCGCGCAGCTCAAGCCGCTGGCCGAGGCGGGCGCGGTGCTGACCCTGGTCGGCTTCGCGTTCAAGGTCGCCGCAGTCCCGTTCCACTTCTGGGTGCCCGACACCTACACCGGCGCGCCGCTGCCGGTGGCCGGCTACCTGTCGGTGGTCGGCAAGGCGGCCGGGCTCTCCGGGCTCGCCCTCGCCACCACCATCGCCTTCCGGCCGTACGCGCACACCTGGGGGGCGGCGCTCGCGGTGCTGGCCGCCGTCACCATGACCGTCGGCAACGTCGGCGCGCTGCGGCAGCGCTTCGACACCCGGTACAGCGCGGTGCGGCTGCTCGCCTGGTCCTCGGTCGGCCAGGCCGGGTACCTGCTGGTGCCGCTCGCCGCGGCCGGCTACGCGCCCACCGGGAGCGACCAGCTCGGCGCCACCGCCGCGTACGCACTGATCTACGGCGTGGTGAACCTCGGCGCCTTCGCGGTGGTCGCGGCGGTCGGCCGCCGGGCCGGGACCAGCGTGGACGACTTCCGCGGCCTGTTCGCCCGCCGCCGCTGGACGGCGCTGGCACTCGCCTTCTTCCTGCTCTGCCTGGCCGGACTGCCGCCGGGCGTGATCGGCCTGTTCGGCAAGGTCGTGGTGTTCCGCGCGGCCGTCGACGCCGGGCTGGGCTGGCTGGCCGTGGTGATGGCCGCCAACGTGGTCGTCGCCCTGTACTACTACCTGCTGTGGACGGCCCGGCTGTTCGCCCCGGCGGCGGACCGGCCGGCGGGCGGCGCCGTGGTCGAGGCCGAGCAGCGCCTGCCCGCGAGCCTGACCGCGACCCTGGGGCTCACCGCCTCGGTCGCGGTGGTCCTGTCGGTGGCGCCCCAGCTGGTCCTGCAGGTCGCGGGCGGCTCGCTGTTCTGAGCCGGTGCCCGCCCCGGCGGGGCGGTGCCCGTTCCGGTGCGGCGGTGCGGCGGTGCGGCAGTGCAGCGGCGCGGCGGGGCGGCAGTACGACGGTGCGACGGGCCGGCGCGGCGGTGTCGCGTCGGTCACAAGGGAACAAGGTCCCAGGCCCCGCCCGTTGACCGGGCAAGAGGGACGAGGCAAGGGCTTCCCCACCGCACCAATGGAGGGCCTGACGTGCACCGCCGGCACAACGGACTGAGGACCGCCGTCCTGCTCGGTGGCCTCTCCGCGCTGATCCTGGTGATCGGAAGCTTCTTCGGCCGCACCGGCTTCGTGATCGCCCTGCTGATCGCCCTCGGAACCAACGCCTACGCCTACTGGAACAGCGACAGGATCGCGCTGCGCGCCATGCGGGCCCGGCCGGTCAGCGAGTTCGAGGCGCCGCAGCTGTACCGGATCGTGCGCGAGCTCTCCACGGCCGCCCGCCAGCCGATGCCCCGCCTCTACATCTCCCCGACCCCGGCCCCCAACGCCTTCGCCACCGGCCGCAACCCGCGCAACGCGGCGGTCTGCTGCACGGAGGGCATCCTACGGCTCCTGGACGAGCGCGAGCTGCGGGGCGTGCTCGGGCACGAGCTGAGCCACGTCTACAACCGGGACATCCTGATCTCCTCGGTCGCCGGGGCGCTCGCCTCGGTGGTGATGTTCCTGGTGAACTTCGCCTGGCTGATCCCGATCGGGCGCGACGAGGACGACGACGGGCCCGGGCTGTTCGGGGTGCTCGCCATCATGATCCTCGGACCGCTCGCGGCCGGACTGATCCAGATGGCGGTCAGCCGCTCCCGCGAGTACCAGGCCGACGCCGACGGCGCCCGGATCACCGGCGACCCGCTCGCCCTCGCCGGCGCCCTCCGGAAGCTCGACGAGGGCACCCGCCGGCTCCCCCTGCCGCCCGAGCCGCAGCTCCAGACGGCGAGCCACATGATGATCGCCAGCCCCTTCCGCCCCGGCGAGGCCGGCGCCAGGCTCTTCTCCACCCACCCTCCGATGGCGGAGCGCATCGCCCGCCTGGAGCGGATGGCGGGGTACGGGCGGTAGCCGACCGCCACCCGCGGTTGCAGGGGTCAGGGGGCGCGGCGAGGCCTGGGCGGGCCCCTGCGCCACCCGGGTTCAGCCGGCGGTCTCCTCGTAGGCCAGTCGGAGGCGGTGGATGCCCTCGGCCACCCGGGCGGGGCTCTCCGCGGCGGCGTAACTGAGGCGGACGTGGGGCGCCTGGGGTTCGGCGGGGTGGTAGGGGCGGCCGGGGGTGATCTGGACGCCGGTGCGCAGGGCGGCGGCGGTGAGGGCGCCGTCGTCGGTGCCGTCCGGGAGGCGCAGCCACAGGTGGTAGCCGCCGGGGCGGTGGATGGTGAGGAGGCCGGGCAGCTCGCGGTGCAGGGCGGCGACGGCGGCGGTGCGGCGGTCGCGCAGTTCGGTGCCGAGGGTGCGCAGGTGGCGGGCCCAGGTGGGGTCGGCGACCAGTTCCAGCGTCGCTTCCTGGAGCGGCCGGGGCACGAAGAAGCTGTCCACCACCTGGGTGGCCCGCAGCCGGGCCAGGGCGGGGCCGCGGGCGGTGAGGGCGCCGATCCGCAGGTTGGGGGAGGCGGCCTTGGTGAGCGAGCGCAGGTGCACCACGACCCCGTCCCGGTCGTCGGCGGCGAGCGGGCGCGGCAGCGCGGGGGCGTCCGCGTGGACCAGGAGCCGGGCGAAGTCGTCCTCGACGACGAAGGCCCCGGCCGCCCGGGCGATCCGCAGGACCTCCTCCCGCCGTGAGGGTGAGAGCACCGCGCCGGTGGGGTTCTGGAACAGCGGCTGGCAGACGAAGACCCGGGCCCGGGTGGCCGCGAACGCGTCCGCCAGCAGGTCGGTGCGGACGCCGTCGGCGTCGATCGGGACGGGGACGGGCCGCAGCCCGGCGGCCCGGATGACCGCCAGGATGCCCGGGTACGTCGGCGATTCCACCAGGACCGGCGCGCCGGGCGCGGCCAGCGAGCGCATGGCGACGGTGAGCCCGCCCTGCCCGCCGGAGGTGATCAGGACGTCTCCGGCGCCGATCGGCCCGCCGTGGCCGCCGATGTCGCGGGCGAACCAGCCGCGCAGCTCGGTGAGGCCGTCGACGGGTGGGCGGTCCCAGGCGCCGGGGCGCCGGCCGGCCCGGGCGAGGGCGGTGGCGAGCAGGCGTTCGGGCAGCAGTGAGGCGTGCGGGTAGCCGCTGTTGAGGTCGATGACGTGGGGCGGCGGCACCCGGAGGGTGGCGAGGACCGGGGCGGCGATCAGGTCGCGGGGGCCGGAGTCGGCGCTGAGCGCGATCTCCTGCCAGGAGAGGTCGCCGGTGCGGCCGGGCGGTGCGGCGGGGGCGGTCGGGGCCGCGGCGAAGGCCGCCGCCCGGAAGACCCCGGCGCCGGGCCTGGAGACCACCAGTCCCTCGGCGACGAGGACCGCGATGGCCCGGGAGACCGTCACCGGGCTGACCTGGTGGCGTTCCATCAGCGCCCGGCTGGCGGGCAGCTTCCGTCCTTCCGGGTAGCGCTCGACCTCCCGCCGCAGCGTGTCGGCGAGTTCGGTCACACTGCTACGCTCGTTCATGACGGCACAAGATAGCGCTACCCAGCTCCGGGCGATAGCACCGCAGCGCGGCGCGGCCTCCGGCACCGCTCTCGCCGCCCTCGGGGTGGCCTCCTTCTCGCTCAGCTTCCCGGCCACCGCGTGGTCCCTGACCGGCTTCGGCCCGTGGACCTCGACCGGCCTGCGCGGGGTCCTGGCCGGGGCGCTGGCCGCGCTCTACCTGCTGGCCGCCGCCGCCCCGCTGCCGCAGCGGCGGCACTGGCCCGCCCTGCTGGTGGTCTCGGTCGGCTGCGTCCTCGGCTTCCCGCTGCTGACCACGCTCGCCCTGCGCACCTCCTCGACCGCCCATTCGGCGGTGGTGATCGGCGTCCTGCCGCTGGCCACCGCGGTGGTCGCGGCGCTGCGCACCGGCCGCCGGCCGTCCCGGGCGTTCTGGGCGGCCGCGCTGGCGGGGGCGGTGGCCGTCCTGGCCTTCACCCTGCTGCAGAGCCACGGCCGGCCGACCGTCGCCGACCTCTACCTGTTCGTCGGGCTGGTGATCTGCGCGGCCGGGTACGCGGAGGGCGGGCGGCTCTCCCGGGACCTCCCGGGCGCCCAGGTGATCGCCTGGGCGGTGCTGGCCGCACTGCCGGTGACGCTGCTGACCTCGGCGTTCGGGCTGGCCACCGAGCCGGTGCAGCTCGGGCCGAAGGCGCTGGCCGGGCTGGCGTACGTCGCGGCGGTGTCGCAGTTCGGCGGGTTCGTGCTCTGGTACCGGGGGATGGCCGGGATCGGCGTGCCGAGGGCCAGTCAGCTGCAGCTCGGGCAGCCGCTGCTGACGCTGGTCTGGTCGGTGCTCCTGCTCGGCGAGCACCTGCCGGCCGCCGCGCCGGTCACGGCGGTGGTGGTGCTGGTCTGCATCGCGGTGACCCAGCGGGCCCGGACCTGAGCGGGCAGCGGCGCGGGGGACGCCGAACGCCACGGCTGACCCCACGGCTGACGCCACGGCGAACGCCGCCGCGAACGCCGCCGCCCGTACGGCCCCGGAGCCGCGCACTGACCGCTTCGGAGCAGCCCTCCGCTCGTTAGGATGAAGCCGTGCCCGTCGGTCCGGGCGCGGCATCCGGAGGGAGTGGGCCGTCATGGCAGACGAGAGGCACGCCCCGGCGGCCGGGGAAGCGCCGGCCCGACGACGCGGCCAGGGCGAGCTGGAGGCGCAGGTGCTGGCGGTGCTCCAGCAGGCGCCCGGCCCGGCCAGCGCGGGGTGGGTCCAGGAACGCCTGGAGGGCGACCTGGCGTACACCACGGTGATGACCATCCTGTCCCGGCTGCACGCCAAGAACGCCGTCTCCCGGTCCCGCTCCGGCCGCTCCTACCTGTGGCTGGCCTCCTCCGACGCCGCCGGGCTGGCGGCGCTGCGGATGCGCCGGATGCTCGACGGGGAGGCCGACCGGGACGCCGTCCTGGCCAGTTTCGTCACTGCGCTGCTGCCGCACGACGAGGAACTGCTGCGGGCGCTGCTCGACGCCGCCTCCGCCGATCCGGCGGCGACCGACCGCGAGAGCTGACCCGTGGGCTTCTTCGTCTTCCTCCCGCTCATCCTGCCGCTCACCGCGGTTCCGATCGCGCGCCTGACCGAGCAGCACCTGCACCCGCGCGGCGCGGCCCGGCTGATGACCGTGATCAGCGCGGTGATGGCGGTGTGCAGCGTGCTCTGCCTCGGGCTGATCGGCGTGGTGGGCACCGCGCAGATCCCCGGCAACCCGCTCCCGGACAGCTGGTCAGACCCGGAGGTGCGGGCCGCGCTGCCGTACCACGAGACGGTCGGCACGGCCGCGATGTGGCTGCTGGCGCTGGTGGGCCTCGCCTGCGCCCGGACGCTCGTCCGGCACCTGCGGGTGCGCGCCCGGGCCCGGCGGGCGCTGTCCGGACTGCCCGCGCGGCCCGGGCCGACCGGTGACCTCGCGGTGCTGCCGGACCGCAGCCCGTACGCCTACGCGCTGCCCGGCTCGCCCGGGCGGGTGGTGGTGTCCACCGGGATGCTGGACGGCCTGGCGGCGGACGAGCGGGAGGCCCTGCTCGCCCACGAGCGGGCGCACCTGCGCCACCGTCACCACCGGTACCTGCTGACCACCCAGCTCGCCGCCTGCGTCAACCCCTTCCTGCGGCCACTGCAGGACGCGGTGGCGTACAGCGCGGAGCGGTGGGCGGACGAGGACTCGGCACAGGCCGTGGGGGACCGCCGGATCACCGCGCGGGCGGTGGCCCGGGCGGCCCTGGTCTCGCACGCCGCCCCGGCGCCCGGCTTCGCGGCCTTCGCCGCCCCGACCGCGGCGGCCGGTCCGGTGCCGCGCCGGGTCGCCGCGCTGCTCGGCCCGGTGCCGACCTCCCGCAACTGGCCGCCGGCCAAGACCCCGGCGGGCCTGGCGGCGATGGTCGCCGCGATCGGGACGGCGGCGTCGGCGCTGTGCGCGCTCAACGCCGCCGTGGCCCTGCTGCTGGTGCTGAAGGCCGTCACCCCGCTGTAGTGGACGAACCTGCCGCCGGGCTCAGAGCGTCGCGGCCAGTTCGTCGACGGCGGCCTCGGCCGCCGCCAGCGACTCGGCGGCGAGCGGCTCCAGGCCGTTCAGCGCGGGAACGTCCACGGCCCGGGTGAGCTCGGCGGTGACGACGTGCAGGTTCTCCTCGGCGATTCCGAGGCTGCCGAAGTACGCCCGCAGGTACGGGAGCTGGAAGTCGAAGTGCTCGCGCGGGGTGCCCGGCCCGTAGCCGCCGCCGCGGACGGCGACGACCACCACGCGGGTGCCGCGCAGCAGCCGCTCGCCGGTGTCCGGGTCGAGGAAGGCGCCGGGGAAGGAGACCCGGTCGATCCACGCCTTGAGGCCGGTCGAGACGGTGAAGTTGTACATCGGGCTGCCGAGCAGCAGGGTGCCGGCGGCCCGCAGCTCCTCGATCAGCGGCCGGCTGAGCGCCCACTCGCGCGCCTCGTCCGGGTTCTCGACCAGCGCGGCGACGTCCGCCGGCGGGAGCGGGCCCTTGCGTTCGGTCCGTCGGCCGAGGCTGTCGTAACCGGCGCGCACCGCGGGCACCGGGTCGGCGGCGAGGTCGCGGTAGCGGTGCCGGGCGGCGCTGCCGTGCCGGGCGCGCCATGCGGCGGCGAAGCGGCCGGTCAGGGCGCGGCTGACCGAGCCGGCCGGGCTGATGCTGGAGTCCAGGTGGAGCAGCGTGGTGGAGGTCATGGTGGTCTCCTGGTCACCTCGGGGGAGGACGGATCGTCATAGCGGTGACGAGCCGGGCCGAGGAAAGGTGACCGATGGACCGGGACGGGATTTCGGGAGCGATCACCGAGGGAGCGCCGGCCGGGGACGCGATTACCAGCGGAGCGGCGGCCGGGGACGCGATCACCGGCGGAGCGGCGGCCGCAGGCGCGGCGGCGCGGTTCGAGGCCGAGCGCGGGCGGCTGCGGGCGATCGCCCAGCGGATGCTCGGGTCGACCGGCGAGGCCGAGGACGCCGTGCAGGAGGCCTGGCTGCGGCTGGCCCGGACCGACCCGGCGGAGATCGACAACCTGCCCGGCTGGCTGACCACCGTGGTCTCCCGGATCTGCCTGGACCTGCTGCGGGCCCGCGCCGCGCGCCGCGAGGAGCCGACCGGCGAGGCGCTGCCGGACGCGGCGGGCGGTGGCGCGGACCCGGAGCGGGAGGCGCTGCTGGTCGAGTCGGTGGGCCGGGCGCTGCTCGTGGTGCTGGACCGGCTGGGCCCGGCCGAGCGGGTCGCCTTCGTGCTGCACGACGGCTTCGCGGTGCCCTTCGAGGAGATCGCGCCGATCGTCGGACGGACCCCGGTGGCCGCCAAGAAGCTGGCCAGCCGAGCCCGGCAGCGGGTGCGGGGCACGGCCGCGCTGCCCCCGGAGCCGCTGGCCGGGCACCGGCGGGTGGTGGAGGCCTTCCTGGCCGCCGCCCGGGACGGGGACCTGGCCGGGCTGCTGGCCGTCCTGGCCCCGGACGTGGTGCGCCGGGCCGACCCGGCCGCGCTGCCGCCCGGCCGCGCCCTGGTGGCCCGCGGCGCGGCGACGGTCGCCCGGGAGACCACGGTCTTCGGCCGCCGGGCCCGCCACGGCGCGGTGGCCCTGGTGGACGGGGTGCCGGGCATCCTGATCGCGCCGGCCGGGCGGCTGCGGCTGGTGCTGCGGGTGGCGGTCGCGGACGGCCGGGTGGCCGGCTACGAGGTGGTCGCCGACCCGGCCCGGCTCGCCGCCCTCGAGCTGGCCGTACTGCCGGGGTGATCCCGAGGCCCGCCCCGCCGCCCGTCCGCCCCGCCGCCCGTCCGCCCCGCCGCCCGTCCGTCCCGCCCCGCCCGCCGAAGGGCTCAGTCGGTGGAGGGCTCAGTCGGCGATCCGGACCAGCATCTTGCCGGTGTTGGCGCCGCGCAGCATGCCGAGGAAGGCGTCCACCACGCGGTCGAAGCCGTCCACGATCGTCTCGTCCGGGACGACGGCGCCCGACCGCAGGTGCGGGACGAGGAAGTCGTACAGCTCGGGCCGGGCGTCGAGGTGGTTGCGGACCAGGAAGCCCTCCAGTCGCAGGCTCTTGCCGACCACGTCGTAGAGGTTGCGCGGCGCGGCCGGCGGGTCCTGCGGGCGGTCGTACTGGGCGACGGCGCCGCACCAGGCGATCCGGCCGTGGTCGCGCAGGGCGCCGACGGCGGCTTCCAGGTGGTCGCCGCCGACGTTGTCCAGGTAGACGTGCAGCCCCTCGGGGGCGGCCTCGCGCAGGCGCTCCGCGATCGGGCCGTCGTGGTAGTCGAAGGCGGCGTCGAAGCCGAGGTGCGCGGTGAGGCGGGCGGCCTTGGCGGCGGAGCCGGTGCTGCCGACGATCCGTCCGGCACCGAGCAGGCGGGCGAGCTGTCCGGCGGCGGTGCCGACGCCGCCGGCGGCCGCCGAGACGAACACCGTCTCGCCGGGCTGGAGCCGGGCGATCCGGGTCAGGCCGACCCAGGCGGACAGGCCGGTGCCGCCGAGCACCGACAGGTGGGCGCTGAGCGGGACCCCGGCGAAGTCGGGCAGCAGGCTCGCCCGCTCGGCGGTGACCACCGAGTGGGTGCGCCAGGCCTGGCGGTGGTGGACGAGCGCCCCGACGGGCAGGGCGTCGGCCCGGGACTCCACCACCCGGCCGAGGGTGCGGCCCTCCAGCGGGGCGTGCAGCTCCCAGCCGCCCTCGTTCATCTCCTCCCGCATGTACGGGTCGACGGACTGGTAGAGGTTCTCGACGAGGGCCTCGCCCGCCGCGAGCGCCGGGACGGCCTCCTCGACGAAGGCGAAGTTCTCGGCGGTCGGCGCGCCGTCGGGGCGGGAGACCAGGTGGACGGCGTGGGCGGTGGGGCGGGACATCGGGGCGCTCCGGACGGGTGAGGACGGGCGGGACGTGATCACCGTAGGAAGCGGGGGAGCGGTCGGGCAGGGGCTCACGTCGATGGAACGGCGGCTTCCATGAACGGGATCGATGGATCGGGGACTAGATTCGGGCGCATGACCGATCTCGCCCCGCACGAGCTGCGGACCCTCGTCGCCGTCGACGAGGAGCGGAGCTTCACGGCGGCCGCCGGCCGCCTGGACACCACCCAGTCCGCCGTCTCGCACGCCGTGCGGGCCTGCGAGCGGAAGCTCGGCACGGTGCTGTTCGACCGCGGCCGCCACGGCGCGCGCCCCACCGACGCCGGCCTCCGGGCCCTGGCGTACGCCCGCCGGATCCTGCGGCTGCTGGACGCCATGGGTCCCGAGGTGCGCGGTGCCGGAACGGAGGGGCCGCTGACCGGCACGCTGCGGATCGCCGCCTTCCGCAGCGCCGCCGCCCACCTGCTGCCGCCCGTCCTGGCCCGGCTAGCCGAGCGCCACCCCGGGCTCGGCACGCACGTCCGGATCGTCCGGGAGATCGGCCGCGGCACCGCCGGGGAGGTCGCCGACGGCCGCGCCGACCTCGGGCTCGCCACCCTGGACGCAAGCGGCCCGCCGCCCGTCCCGGGCCTGGTCGCGGCGCGCCTGTACGAGGAGACGTACGCGCTCGCGCATCCACAGGGCCACCCGGCGCCGCGCGAGCTCCCGCTGGTCGACTGGGACGAGAACTGCGGCTCGTACACCCGGGACTGGTGGCAGCGGCAGGACTGGATCCCGCCCGCGACCGTTGACGTGGAGGACGACACGGTCGCCCTCTCGCTGGTCGCCCAGGGCATCGGCATGGCGATCATGCCCCGGACGGCGCTGCTCGGCGCCCCGGCCGGCCTCGCCGTGACCGACCTCGGGCCGCGCCCGCCCAGCCGCTTCGTCGGGTACGTCACCACGCCCGAGCTGGCCGGGGCGGCCGCCGTCCGGGCGCTGATCCGCGAGCTGCGCGAGGTCCCGCTGCCGGCGGGGCTCACCTCCGCCCGGCCCTCGGCAGCCGCCCAGCCCGCGACGGCGGCTCAGCCCTCGACGGCTGCCGCGTCCCCTTCGCCCCCGCCGCCCTCGCCGCCCCCGCCGACCCCGCCGCCCTCGATGGCTTCGACGGCCTCCCTGAGCTTGCGGAACTCCCCGGCCAACGCGTCCAGGGTGTAGTGCGCGTTGAGGCCGCTGGGGTTGGGCAGTACCCACACCTCGGTGTCGCCGATGCCCTCGGGCTGGCGGCCGATCGCGGCCCGTCGCTGCCCGAAGGCCGTCCGGTAGGCGCCGATGCCGAGGACGGCCAGGGCCCGCGGGCGCAGCCGCCGCACCCGGTCGCGGAGCGCGGCACCGCCCTCGCGCAGTTCCTCGGCGGTCAGCTCGTCCGCCTTGGCGGTGGTGCGCGGGGCGACGTTGGTGATCCCCAGGCCGAGCGCGAGCAGCTGCTCCTGCTCGTCCGGCCGGTACTGGCGCCCGGTGAAGCCGGAGCGGTGCAGCGCGGGCCAGAAGCGGTTGCCGGGCCGGGCGAAGTGGTGTCCGGTGGCGCCGGACCACAGGCCCGGGTTGATGCCGCAGAACAGCACCCGCAGCCCGGGCCCGGTGATGTCCGGGATGGTGGTGTCCTTGGCGGCCAGCAGCTGTTCGGCGGTGGGCTTCATCGGCGTGTGCGGCTTCACCCGGCCAAGTGTGCCGTGCCCTCCGCCGGCGCCGTACGGCGGCAGCGCAGCCACCGCAGGCCGAAGACCACCGCGGCCGCGTACGCCCAGCCGACGAAGACGTCGATGATGAAGTGCTCCGCGCCGTAGACCAGGGTGAACGTCATCGCGAGCGGATAGGCGACCAGCACCGCCCGCAGCCAGGGCCGGACGGTGGGCCAGAAGAAGAACAGCAGCATCGCCGGGTAGGCGGAGTGCAGCGAGGGCATCGCGGCGACATCGTTGGCGAACTGGCTGCCGTTCTCCAGCAGCGAGTCGGCCTGCGGCAGCCCGCTCACCGAGATGACCTCCCAGACCACCCGGGTCACGTGCGGCAGGTTGCCGTCCTGGGCGACCAGCCACGGCGGGTCGGCCGGGAAGAGCAGATAGGTGGCGAAGCCCGCGAAGGTGAGCGTCAGGTAGCAGGCGAGCAGCTGTCGGAACCGGTGGTGCGCGCGTCGCCAGAGCGCGGCGAGCAGCAGGAAGACGACGAAGA
Organism: Kitasatospora sp. NPDC034023; assembly: GCF_055575795.1. Lineage (NCBI taxonomy): Bacteria > Bacillati > Actinomycetota > Actinomycetes > Kitasatosporales > Streptomycetaceae > Kitasatospora > Kitasatospora sp. NPDC034023. The sequence continues at coordinate 98,445 of NZ_JBVIRY010000023.1, read as the reverse complement.
AGTGCGAGAGGTAGACGCCGATCGCCGCGTAGTCGTACCAGCGCGGCGAACCGGGGGTGTAGAGGGCGTGCTGGAGCCGGACCGTCCAGGTCTCGCCGAAGCCGAGGGCCTCGTCGAAGCGCAGTTGTGGCAGCCAGTGCGGGGCCCACGGGGTGTGCGCGCCGTAGCCGCGCAGCAGCGAGTACGCCCAGACCACGGCCATCACCGGCACCCAGTCGCGCAGCACCAGGAGGAAGCCGCGGGGGCCGTGCCCGCTGTGCACGGCGGCGGTCAGCAGGGCGCCGATCAGCCAGAGGAACAGCACGTCGTTGGCGGCCGGGATGCCCTCGGCGCTCAGGAACCAGAGGAGGCCGGTCAGGTAGAGCGGCCACGCCAGGAACCGGAGTCTCGACCAGCCCGTCACGCGGGGGCGGGGTGGAGGCACCGGGCGCGGTTGTTCGGCCCGCACGGGGGGCGGGGCGGGGCGGAGGGTCTTGGTCATGCGCACCGAAACTAGCAATCGAAACTTGGAGGACTCTGGATGAAGTATGACCGGATCGTAAGAACGTCGGATCCGGTCAGCGCCGCTGCCGGCCTCGCCGCCCGCCTCGCTGCCGAGCTCGCGGTCGGTGCCGCGGTCGGTACCGCGGCCCACCTCGCGGTCGGCGCCGTGCCGGGCATCGCGCTCATGCCACGATGCCCAGCTCGTGCGGGGTGTTGTTGAAACGGCGGCCGCCGGTCGGGGTGACGGTGACGATGTCCTCGATCCGCACCCCGAACCGGCCGGGCAGGTAGACCCCGGGCTCGATCGAGAAGCACATCCCGGGCACCAGCGGCTGCTCCTCGCCCTCGACCAGGTACGGCGGTTCGTGCGTGGTCGTACCGATGCCGTGGCCGGTGCGGTGGATGAAGTACTCGCCGTAGCCGCCGTCGGTGATCACCCGGCGGGCGATCCGGTCGATCTCCTGGCAGCTCACCCCGGGGCGGACCGCCTCGAAGGCGGTCTGCTGGGCGAGCCGGACCAGGTCGTGGACCTTCCGCACCTCCGCCGGGACGTCCGTGCCGACGTGCACCGTCCGAGTGGTGTCGGAGCCGTAGCCGTCCTTAAGGCCGCCGAAGTCCAACACCACGGTGTCACCCGTTCGGATGACCCGGTCGCCGGCCTCGTGGTGCGGATCAGCGCCGTTGGGGCCGGAGCCGACCACCGTGAAGTCGACCTGGCTGTGCCCGTACTGGATGAGCAGCGCGCCGAGGTCGCCGGCCACGTCGGTCTCCCGGCGGCCGGCGAATGCTGCCTCCAGGATCCTGCGGTAGGCGGCGTCCGCCGCGCCGCCGGCCGAAGCCAGGCGCTCCAGCTCCTCGGTGTCCTTGACCGCGCGCAGCATCGGCAGGGTCTCGGTGAGCGAGGTGAACGAGGCGCCGGGCAGCGCGGCCTGGAAGCCGAGCAGGTGCATGGCCCAGGCGTTGTCGGAGACGCCGTAGCGCCCGGCCGGGTCGAGCAGCGGACCGGCGGTGGCGAACGGGTCCTCGCCGTCGGACCAGTCGAGCAGCCGGACGGCCTTGGCGCCGACCGCCTTCTCGGCGTCCGGGCGCTCCAACGTGGGGACGACCAGGGTGGGTTCGCGCCCGACGGTGAGGACGAGGGTGGTCAGCCGCTCGGTGATCGCGGTCGGCGTGTAGCCGCACAGGTAGGCCAGGTCGGGGCCGGCGGCGACGACCAGGCCGGCCAGCCCGGCGGCGGTCGCCTCGGCGCCGGCCCGAACCATCCGGGCGGTGTAGTCCTCGACGGTGAAGGGTCGGGGCACGGGTTCTCCCTCTGGGGGCGGACGGGCTCTGCCGGAACTCCATACTCCTCGAACTCCCTCAAGACCTCCTCGAGTCGGCGAAGCTCCAGGCGGACGTCGTGCAGGCCGGCCGCGGTGAAGGCGGCGGCGACCCGCTCGGCGGGCGTCCGGCACCCGGTGCCGGCCGCGGCGCGGGAGTCGGGGGAGGGCCCCGGGGCGGGCCGTACCCGGCCAGTCCACGCGGGTGCCGGGGCCGCCGCATGCGGCACGCACCCGAGTGGGTGACCGGCCGCCGGCGCCGGGGCGTTCGCGGCCGAGGCCCGGTGCTTGACGGTGCTCAGTCTGCTCTACGGTCTCCGACTGGGCACGGAATCATAAATTCCGGGCCGACTGTCAGTGCGGTGGGACACCATGGCCGGCATGGCCTACGAACTCCAAGCGCTGATAGGAACATTGGAGCTGCTGAGGGTGGCGGCGGCGGAGGTCCCGGCGGCCCGGGTGGTGCCCCTGGCACAGGGGCTGGCCCTGATCCCGGTCACCTCCGCCGTCCTCACCGCGCTCCAGGGCGACGGCAGCGTGCGGAAGCCCGCCGGCTGGGCCGGGTTCGGCCGGTACGCGGACGGCTTCGAACTCCGGCTCGCCGCCTGGTCGAAGGCCGGCCCGATCGCCTGCGTCGAGGCCGAGTACTTCGGCGGCAGCGGCACCCAGTGCGCCGCGGTCTGGGAGAACGGCCGGATCGTCCTCGGCCCGCTCACCGTCGGCGAGTTCGAGCCCGAGCCGCCCGAGGGCCTCCCGATCTCCCGAGCCCTGCGGCGGATCGGCGCGCGCACCGACGAGGGCCGGGTCGACGAGTTCGACTCGGTCGGCCTGGGCGCGCACCGCAGCACCGGGAGCTGGGCCGGGGCCGACTGAGCCGGCGCGCGCGGTTCGGCGTACGTGCGGTGGCTGCGTTCGGACGACTGCCCGACCGTGTGAGGCAGGCACGAACGGCCCCGCTCCCAAATACCGGGGAGCGGGGCCGTGCCGTTCGTCCCGCCGACCGGAGGCCAGTGGCTGGCGGCGGTTCGCGATCAGCGGTAGTTCACGTACTGGATCGCGAAGTCCAGGTCCTTGCTCTTGAGCAGGTTCTGCACGGCCTGGAGGTCGTCGCGGCTCTTCGAGCTGACGCGCAGTTCGTCGCCCTGAACCTGCGCCTTGACGCCCTTCGGGCCTTCGTCACGGATGATCTTCGCGACCTTCTTCGCGTCCTCCGTGGTGATGCCTTCCTTGATGTTGGCGAAGATCTTGTACTCCTTGCCGGAGAGCTGAGGCTCGGCGGCGTCCAGAGCCTTCAGCGACAGGCCGCGCTTGACGAACTTCGTCTGCAGCACGTCGAGGATGGCGCGCACGCGCTCCTCGCCGTTGGCCTTCATCTCGATCTTTTCGCCGGAGCGGCTGATCTCGCCGCCCACGCCCTTGAAGTCGAAGCGCGTCGCGATCTCACGGGAGGTCTGGTTGATCGCGTTGTCGACCTCCTGCCACTCGACCTTCGAGACGATGTCGAAACTGGAGTCGGCCATGGGTGTTGGTCTCCTTGATGCTCTGGCTGCACTGACAAGGGCTGCCCCACCGGACGCCCGCCGCCCCAGCCTATCCAGCGCCGCCCCGCCCTCGCCCGCGGCGAGCACGTGGCGATCCTTGATCATCGCGTGCCTCATCGCGTGCCTCATCGCGAGGCCTATCGAGTGGCGAACCACCCCCCGGCATCGGGTATGGTTTACCAAGTCGAACGGGGCGAACACCCCGGAAGGCAAAAATCCTGGCTGGTTGCCCGAGCGGCCAAAGGGAGCAGACTGTAAATCTGCCGCGTAAGCTACGCAGGTTCGAACCCTGCACCAGCCACAGGATAGAGAACAGCCCCTGATCTGCGGAAACGCAGATCAGGGGCTGTTTTGTCGTGCCCGGATGCCGACGGGCCCAGCTCTTGCACATTGCTTGCAATTGCGTGAGTCAGGCAGCAGAGTGGGGGCCCGGGGGTGGGAGTCCTTCGACTGAGCTGATCGTCTTCCCAACCGGCGCCCGCCGGGACAAACGGCTCGCCCACCCCCGCCAACAGCCCCTCCACGCAGGACGGCGGGCGCGTCAAGGGCCCGTCAAAGCTGCTCGTGGCCGCGTCAGGAACGCGTAGGGCCGGGGAGGCGCCGGGCGCACGGACCGCAGGATCGGAGCAACTACCGACCGCGGAGGTTCCGTCCGATGTCCAGCGCCACCACCACCCCGGCCGTCACGGCCGAACCCGAGCCGCCGGATACCGGCGCGGGCGACGAGCGGCACCGGCTCAGCGCGCTCGGCGGACTGGCGGCGCTGTCGCTGGACGCGATGGCCTCGGTGGCGTACGGGCCGGAGTCGATCGTGCTGGTGCTGGCGGCCGCCGGCGCGTACGGGCTGGGCTTCACGCTGCCGGTCACCGCGGCGATCGCCGTCCTGCTGGCGGTGCTGGTCGCCTCCTACCGGCAGGTGATCGCGGCGTTCCCGGACGGCGGCGGCTCCTACGCGGTGGCCAAGGCGCACCTGGGCCGCCGGACGGCGCTGACCGCGGCCGCCTCGCTGGTGATCGACTACATCCTGAACGTCGCGGTCTCGGTGACCGCGGGCGTGGCCGCGCTGACCTCGGCCGTACCGGGCCTGTACGGCCAGCGGGTCTGGCTCTGTCTGGGTGTGCTGGCCCTGGTGACCGCGGTGAACCTGCGGGGGATCGCCGAGTCGGCGCGCTGGTTCATGGCGCCGACGGCGGTCTTCGTCCTCGCGATCCTGGCGATCATCGTGGTCGGTCTGTTCCGGGACGGCCCGGCGAGCACCGCGGCGGCCGCCGGGCACGCCTCGGCGCTGGCCGGGAACGCCACCACGGTCGGTGCGCTGCTACTGCTCAAGGCCTTCGCGGCGGGCTGTTCGGCGCTGACCGGGGTGGAGGCGGTGGCCAACGCCGTCCCCTCCTTCCGCGCCCCGCGAGTGAAGCGGGCGCAGCACACCGAGGTCGTGCTCGGCGCCCTGCTCGGCGTGATGCTGATCGGCCTGGCCGTGCTGATCGGGCGCTTCCACCTCCAGCCGGTCGAGGGCGTCACCGTGCTCGCCCAACTCGCCGACGCCTCGCTCGGCCACGGCGCCGGCTTCTACGTCGTCCAGTTCGCCACCGTGGTCCTGCTCGGGCTGGCCGCCAACACGTCCTTCGGCGGGCTGCCGGTGCTGATGGACCTGCTGGCCCGGGACAACCACCTGCCGCACGTGTTCGCGCTGCGCGCCGACCGCCAGGTGTACCGGTACGGCGTGTTGTTCCTGGCCGCGGTGTCGGCGGCGCTGCTGGTCGGCTCCGGCGGGGACGTCAACAGCCTGGTGCCGTTGTTCTCGATCGGCGTGTTCGTCGGCTTCACCGTCTGCCAGGTCGGCATGGTCCGGCACTGGCTGCTGCACCGCCCGGCGGGCTGGCGGGGCAAGGCCGCGCTGAACGGCTTCGGCGCGCTGCTCACCGGCGTCGCCGCCCTGGTCGTCACCGGCACCAAGTTCACCGAGGGCGCCTGGGGCATCGTGGTGGCCCTGCCGCTGCTGGTGGTGCTGTTCGAGGCGATCCACCGCAGCTATGCGCGGATCGGCGAACGGCTGGAGCTGGGCCGCGTACCCGGCCCGGTGACCCGACAGCGCAGCCTGGTCATCGTCCCGGTGACCGCGATCACCCGGCTCACCCGGGACGGCCTGTCGGCGGCGCTCTCGCTCGGCGACGAGGTGATGGCGGTGACCGTCGTGCACGAGCCGACCGCGGCCGAGGCGCTGCGCCGGGACTGGGAGCTGTGGCAGCCGGGCGTGCCGCTGGTGGAGATCCCGGACGGCCGCCGGCGGCTGGGCCGGCCGATCGCCGACTTCGTCAACGAGCTCGGGGCGGAGCACGTCTACGACCGGCTGACCGTGCTGATCCCCGAGGTCGAGCCCGCCCGCTGGTTCCAGCGGGCGCTGCAGAACCGGCGCGGTGCCGTGATCGACCGCGCCCTGCGCCGGCACACCGACGCGGTGGTCTGCCGGCTGCGGATGCGGATGTGACCGGGGGAGACCCGCGTGAACGGCCCCGGGCGGCAGCCTGCCGCCCGGGGCCGTTCGCCGTCCCACCTGTTCGCCGTCCCACCTGTTCGCCGTCCCACCTGCACACCGTCCCACCACCCGTTTGCCGTCCCATCACCTGCACACCGCCCCACCACCCGTTCGCCGTCCCACCACCCGTTCGCGTCAAGGTCCCGTCAACGTGGCGCGGTCACCCGTATGGAGGGCGTCAGGGCTCGATAACGCGCCTCTGACGGCTGGTTTGCTGCATCTGCCGGTCGTCCGCCGGCGCCGCGCGAGCCGTACGGCCAGGTCGCGGCATCTCCCGAACCACGCTGGTGGAGCCCATGTCCGATCTCATCTACGTCGGTGTCACGGTCGCCGTGTTCGCCGTCATCGCCCTGATCGCGCGGGGGGTGGAGAAGCTGTGAGTGCCGAGAACATCGCTGGTCTGGTCGTGGCTGTCGCGCTCGTCGGCTATCTCGTCGTGGCGCTGATCTTCCCGGAGAAGTTCTGACATGGGATCCACTCTCGCGGGCTGGCTGCAGGCCCTCGCCCTCGTCGGCGCGCTGGCCCTGTGCTACCGCCCCCTGGGCGACTACATCGCCAAACTGCTCACCACCTCCAAGCACCTCGGAGTCGAGCGCGGCATCTACAGGGTGATCGGGGTCGACGGCGACGCCGATCAGCGGTGGCCGGTGTACCTGCGTTCGGTGCTGGCCTTCTCGGCCGTCTCCGTCCTGTTCCTGTACGGCCTGATCCGGCTCCAGGGCTACCTGCTGCTGAGCCTGGGCGTGCCGCAGATGGAGGGCCACCAGGCCTGGAACACCGCGATCTCGTTCGTCGCCAACACCAACTGGCAGTCCTACGCGGGTGAGTCCGCGATGGGCCACCTGGTGCAGATGACGGGCCTGGCGGTGCAGAACTTCGTTTCGGCGGCCGTCGGCATCGCGGTGGTGGCCGCGCTGATCCGGGGCTTCACCCGCAACCGCACCGACCGGGTCGGCAACTTCTGGGTGGACCTGGTCCGGATCAACCTGCGGCTGCTGCTGCCGATCTCGATCGTGTTCGCCCTGGTCCTGGCCGCCTCCGGGGTGATCCAGAACTTCCACGGCTTCCACGAGGTGACCACGCTCAGCGGCGAGGTGCAGAAGATCCCTGGCGGCCCGGTGGCCTCCCAGGAGGCCATCAAGCTGCTCGGCACCAACGGCGGCGGCTTCTTCAACGCCAACTCGGCGCACCCGTTCGAGAACCCCACCGGCTTCTCCAACCTGGTCGAGGTCTTCCTGCTGCTGGTGATCCCGTTCGCGCTGCCCCGAACCTTCGGCCGAATGGTCGGCGACAACCGCCAGGGCTACGCGATCGTCGCGGTGATGGGTCTCTTCTGGGTGGCGTCGACCGCCCTGCTGACCCTCGCCGAGTCGCAGCACCAGGGCAGCGCCCTACAGGCCGCGGGCGCCGCGATGGAGGGCAAGGAGCAGCGGTTCGGTATCGCCGCCAGCTCGCTGTTCGCCGCGTCGACCACGCTGACCTCGACCGGTGCGGTGAACTCCTTCCACGACTCGTACACGCCGTTCGGCGGCGGGTTGACGGTCTTCGACATGATGCTGGGCGAGATCGCGCCCGGCGGCACCGGCTCCGGCCTGTACGGCATGCTCGTGCTGGCGATCGTCGCGGTGTTCGTCGCGGGCCTGATGGTCGGGCGCACCCCCGAGTACCTGGGCAAGAAGCTCGGCGGCCGGGAGATGAAGTTCGCCTCGCTGTACATCCTCACCACGCCGACGATCGTGCTGATCGGCACGGGTGTGGCGATGGCCCTGCCGGGTGAGCGGGCCGGGATGCTCAACTCGGGCGCCCACGGCTTCTCCGAGGTGCTGTACGCGTTCACCTCGGCCGCCAACAACAACGGCTCGGCCTTCGGCGGCATCACCGTGAACACCGACTGGTACGACACCGCGCTCGGACTGGCGATGATCTTCGGCCGGCTGCTGCCGATCGTCTTCGTCCTGGCGCTGGCGGGCTCGCTCGCGCAGCAGCAGCCGGTCCCGGCCACCCCGGGCACCCTGCCCACCCACAAGCCGCTGTTCGTGGGCCTGCTGTCGGGCGTGATCCTGATCGTCGTCGGCCTCACCTACTTCCCGGCCCTGGCTCTCGGGCCGATCGCGGAAGGTCTCACCTCCTGATGTCCACCCCCACGCTCAACCCCGTACCGGCCGACACCGAGGCCGTGCCCGCCGCGCCGCACAGAGTGCAGAGCGGCCTCCTCGACCCGAAGCTGATCGTCGCGTCCCTGCCGGACGCGGTGAGGAAGCTCGATCCCCGGGTGATGGTCAAGAATCCGGTGATGTTCGTGGTCGAGGTGGGCTCGGTCGTCACCACGATCTCCGCGATCGCCAGCCCGTCCGTGTTCGCCTGGACGATCACGGTCTGGCTCTGGCTCACCACGGTCTTCGCCAACCTGGCGGAAGCCGTCGCCGAGGGCCGCGGGAAAGCCCAGGCCGACACCCTGCGCAAGACCAAGACCGAGAGCGTCGCCCGCCGGCTCACCAACTGGCCCGCCACGCAGGACGAGGAAGAAGTCCCCGGCACCGCGCTCCAGCTCGGCGACCACGTGGTGGTCGAGGCCGGCCAGGTCATCCCCGGCGACGGTGACGTCGTCGAGGGTGTCGCCTCGGTGGACGAGTCGGCGATCACCGGTGAGTCCGCGCCGGTCATCCGCGAGTCCGGCGGCGACCGCTCCGCCGTGACCGGCGGCACCAAGGTGCTGTCCGACCGGATCGTGGTGAAGATCGCCTCGGAGCCCGGCAAGTCGTTCATCGACCGGATGATCGCCCTGGTCGAGGGCGCCGCCCGGCAGAAGACGCCGAACGAGATCGCGCTCAACATCCTGCTGGCCTCGCTGACCATCGTCTTCCTGGTCGCGGTCGTCACGCTCCAGCCGATGGCCACCTACGCGGGCGCCCCGCAGTCGATGATCGTGCTGGTCGCCCTGATCGTGGCGCTCATCCCGACCACGATCGGCGCGCTGCTCTCCGCGATCGGCATCGCGGGCATGGACCGGCTGGTCCAGCGCAACGTGCTGGCGATGTCCGGCCGCGCCGTCGAGGCCGCCGGCGACGTCAACACCCTGCTGCTCGACAAGACCGGCACCATCACCCTGGGCAACCGCCAGGCCGCCGAGTTCCTCGCGGTGAGCGGTGTCTCCACGGACGAACTGGCCAGTGCGGCCCAGCTCTCCTCGCTGGCGGACGAGACCCCCGAGGGCCGCTCGATCGTGGTCCTCGCCAAGACCGAGTACGGCCTGCGGGCCCGCGCCCAGGGCGAGTTGACCCACGCCACCTGGGTCCCGTTCACCGCCCAGACCCGCATGTCGGGCGTCGACCTCGACGAGGCCGACGGGGTCCACCAGGTCCGCAAGGGCGCCGCCGCCGCCGTCTCCACCTGGGTCGCCGACAACGGCGGCCGGGTCGGCGACGAGGTCTCCACGCTCGTCGACGGGATCTCGGCCGCAGGTGGCACCCCGCTGGTGGTGGCCACCAGGATCGGTGAGGAGCCCGCCCGCGTCCTCGGGGTCATCCACCTCAAGGACGTGGTCAAGGAGGGCATGCGGGAACGCTTCGACGAGCTGCGCCGGATGGGCATCAAGACCGTCATGATCACGGGCGACAACCCGCTGACCGCCAAGGCGATCGCGGAGGAGGCCGGCGTCGACGACTTCCTCGCCGAGGCCACGCCCGAGGACAAGATGGCCCTGATCAAGAAGGAGCAGGAGGGCGGCAAGCTGGTCGCGATGACCGGCGACGGCACCAACGACGCCCCCGCCCTCGCCCAGGCCGACGTCGGCGTCGCGATGAACACCGGGACCATGGCGGCCAAAGAGGCCGGCAACATGGTCGACCTCGACTCCAACCCCACCAAGCTGATCGAGATCGTCGAGATCGGCAAGCAACTGCTGATCACCCGCGGCGCGCTGACCACCTTCTCCATCGCCAACGACGTGGCCAAGTACTTCGCGATCATCCCCGCGATGTTCGCCGGCGTCTACCCGGGCCTGAGCCACCTCAACATCATGGACCTGCACAGCCCCCAGTCCGCGATCACCTCGGCGATCATCTTCAACGCCCTGGTCATCATCGGCCTCATCCCGCTCGCCCTGCGCGGCGTCAAGTACCGGCCTTCCGACGCCAGTTCGCTACTGCGCCGCAACATCGGGATCTACGGCTTCGGCGGTCTGGTGGTCCCGTTCGTCGGCATCAAGCTGATCGACCTGCTCGTCCAGTTCATCCCCGGCCTCAGCTGAGAGAGGAGTCCACCACCATGTCCAAGCCCCTGCCCGCCGCCGTGCGGACCCACTTCACCGCGCTGCGCGTGCTCCTCGTGCTGACCGTGATCCTCGGAGTCGCCTACCCGCTGCTGGTCACCGGGATCTCCCAGGTCGCGTTCAGCGACAAGGCCAACGGCTCGATCGTGACGTCCGACGGCAAGGAAGTCGGCTCCAGCCTGATCGGCCAGAACTTCAACCTGCCCAAGGCCAACCCGGACGACCCGAAGGAGGAGGCCAAGCCGGACCCGAAGTGGTTCCAGCCGCGCCCCGCCGCCAACGGCTACGCCGGCGACAACTCGGGCGCCTCCAACCAGGGCCCGAACAGCGAGGACCTGCTGAAGGCCGTCAACGACCGCCGCGCCGCCGTCGCCGCGTTCGACGGCGTCGACCCGGCGAGCGTCCCGGCCGACGCGCTGACCGCCTCCGGCTCCGGCCTCGACCCGCACATCTCCGTGGCCTACGCCAAGGAGCAGGTCAACCGGGTCGCCAAGGAGCGCAACCTCCCGGCCGACAAGCTGAACCGGCTGGTCGACACCTACACCGAGAGCCGCTCGCTCGGCTTCCTCGGCAGCAAGGCGGTCAACATCGTGCTGCTCAACAAGGCTCTGGGCGAGCAGAAATGACGCTACGTCAGAAGCCTGCGTGACCTGGCCGGCCCGGTCACGGGAGAACCTCTCCCGTGACCGGGCCGGCCGCGCCACACCCACACCCAGGCCCGCACCCGCACTCACACCCACGACCACGCCCGCACCATCCCAACTGTCGGATCCTCGACGGAAAGAGCAGTGCCCATGGCCCGCGACCTCACCACCGGCTCCGCCATCCGCGGCGGCCGGCTGAGGGTGTACCTCGGCTCCGCGCCGGGGGTCGGCAAGACCTACCGGATGCTGGACGAGGCCCGGCGCAGACAGGAGCGCGGGGCCGACGTCGTGGTCGGCTACATCGAGTGCCACGGCCGGCGTCACACCGAGGGCATGCTGGCGGGCCTGGAGATCCTGCCGCGGGTCCAGCGCTCCTACCGGGGGGCCGAGTTCGAGGAGATGGACCTCGACGCCGCGCTCGCCCGCCGCCCGTCCGTCGTCCTGGTCGACGAGCTGGCGCACACCAACATCCCCGGCGGCCGGCACGCCAAGCGCTGGCAGGACGTCGAGGAACTGCTCGCCGCCGGGATCGACGTCATCACCACCGTCAACATCCAGCACCTGGAATCGCTGAACGACGTCGTCCGCAAGATCACCGGCATCCCGCAGCGCGAGACCGTCCCGGACGAGGTGGTCCGCCGGGCCGACCAGATCGAACTCGTCGACATGGCCCCGCAGGCGCTGCGCCGCCGGATGGCCCACGGCAACGTCTACAAGGCGGAGAAGGTGGACGCCGCGCTCTCCAACTACTTCCGGGTCGGCAACCTCACCGCCCTGCGCGAACTCGCCCTGCTGTGGGTCGCCGGGCGGGTGGACGAGGGCCTGCGCGACTACCGCGCCAGCCACAGGATCGACCGGGTCTGGGAGACCCGCGAACGCGTCGTTGTGGCGCTGACCGGCGGCCCCGAGGGCGAGACCCTGATCCGCCGCGCCGCCCGGATCGCCGACCGCACCGCCGGCGGCGAGCTGCTGGCCGTCCACGTCTCCCGCAGCGACGGCCTGGCCGGCGCCTCCTCCGGCGCGCTCGCCCAGCAGCGGCAGCTGGTGGAGACCCTCGGCGGCAGCTACCACGTGGTCGTCGGCGACGACGTCCCCACCGCGCTGCTCGCCTTCGCCCGCGCCCACGACGCCACCCAGCTGGTACTCGGCACCAGCCGCCGCGGCCGGATCAACCGCTTCCTGACCGGCCCCGGCACCGGGCAGACCACCGTGGACGCCTCCGAGGACATCGACGTCCACATGGTCACCCACGAGTTCACCGGCCGCGGCCGGCTGCCCGCGCTCGGCCGCCGCCACTCCCGGCGCCGCACCCTGGTCGGCTACGTGGCGGGCTTCGTGCTGCCCTGGCTGCTCACCGCCGTGCTCTCCCAGGCCGACGGCCGGATCAACCTCACCACCGACGCGCTGATCTTCCAGCTCGGCGTGGTCACCGTCGCCCTGCTCGGCGGCGCCATGTCCGCCCTGGTGGCCGCGCTGATCGCCTCGGTCCTGCTGAACTACTACTTCATCCCGCCGATCCACAGCCTGACCATCGGCGAGACCAACAACATCGTCTCCCTGGTGGTCTTCGCCGCCATCGCGCTCACCGTCTCCACCGTGGTCGACCACGCCGGCCGGCTCACCAGCAGGGCCGCCCGGGCCACCGCCGAGGCCGAGACCCTCTCCACCCTGGCCGGCAGCGTGCTGCGCGGCGCCGACGCGCTGCCCGCCCTGCTGGAGAAGTCCCGGACGGCCTTCGGCATGCGGGCGGTCGCCCTGCTCTCCCGGGCCGACGGCGAGGTGCTCGCGCACTGCGCGGGAGAGCACCAGGACGACGACGGCCCGCAGGAGACCACCGAGGTCCCGGTCGGCGCGGACGCCGTCCTGGTGCTCACCGGCCGCCGGCTGCCCGCCGCCGACCAGCGCGTGCTCACCGCCTTCGCCGCCCACGTCGCCGCCGCCCTGGAACGCGACCGGCTCGCCGTGGTTGCCGCCGAGGTCGAACCCATCAAGGCCGCCGACCGGATGCGCACCGCCCTGCTCGCCGCCGTCAGCCACGACCTGCGCACCCCGCTCGCCGCCGCCCTGGCCTCGGTCGGCTCGCTGCGCAGCCCCGACGTCGAGTTCTCGCCCGAGGACCAGGCCGAACTCCTCGCCACCGCGGACGAGTCCCTGGTCAAGCTCACCCGGCTGGTCGACAACCTGCTCGACATGAGCCGCCTCCAGGCCGGCGCGCTCACCCTGCACCTCACCGAGACCCACCTGGACGAGATCCTGCCCCGGGCGCTCGACAGCCTCCCCGACCCGTACGCGCCGGTCCAGCCGCTGGACCTGGACACGGCCCCGGCGGTGCTCGCCGACCCGCCGCTGCTGGAACGCGTGCTCGCCAACGTGATCACCAACGCGCTGCGGTACAACGCCCCCGGCGCACCCGTCCTGGTCACCGCCAGCCACCACGCCGACCAGGTCGAGATCCGGGTGATCGACCGCGGCCCCGGCATCGCCCCCGAGGACCGCGACCGGGTCTTCCTGCCCTTCCAGCGCCTCGGCGACACCGACAACACCACCGGCGTCGGCCTCGGGCTCGCCCTCTCCCGCGGCCTCGCCGAGGCCATGGGCGGCAGCCTGGAGGTCGAGGACACCCCCGGCGGCGGCACCACCATGCTGCTCACCCTGCCCGCCGCCACCGCGCACCCCGCCACCGCGCACGCCACCGAGCCCGTCGCCACCGAGCCCGTCGCCCCTGGGGAGGAGCCACCGTATGAGTGAGATTCTGGTCGTCGACGACGAACCGGCCCTGCTGCGCACCTTACGGATCAACCTGAGCGCCCGGCAGTACGCCGTCCGCACCGCCGCCAGCGGCGGCGAGGCGCTCGACCGCGCCGCCCACTCGCTCCCGGACGCCGTCCTGCTCGACCTCGGCCTGCCCGACCTCGATGGGATGGACGTGCTGCGCGGCCTGCGCACCCACAGCGCGATGCCGATCATCGTGCTCTCCGGCCGCAGCGACGCCGCCGACAAGGTCGGGGCCCTCGACGCGGGCGCCGACGACTACCTCACCAAGCCGTTCCTGATGGACGAACTGCTGGCCCGGCTGCGCGCGGTGCTGCGCCGTCCGCTGGGCGGTGTCCCGCCGGCCCGGCCGGTGATCGGCGACCACACCGTGGACCTCGCGGCCACCGCGGTGAACGGCCCGAACGGCCCGGTGCGGCTCACCCCGACCGAGTGGCGGATCCTCACCCTGCTGCTCGCCAGCCCCGGCCGGCTGGTGCCCGGACGGCAGATCCTGCGCGAGGTGTGGGGCCCGGCCCAGGAGGGGCGCGGCAACTACCTGCGGGTCTACCTGGCCGGGCTGCGCCGCAAGCTGGAGCGCGACCCGGCCCGGCCGCGGCACCTGCTCACCGAGCCGGGGATCGGGTACCGGTACGTGCCGTAGCGCGCCCGTTCCGCCGTCCGGGTGTCAACGGGGCGTCAAGAGCGGGCCGCGGGGCGACAGGGGGGCGTCAAGGCCGGTCAGCGGTGGTGCTCCGTGGGCGTAGCGTCGGTGCCGAGGCGAGCGGGACCTGCTCCGTGTGGGGGAGGCCAGGGGCCGCTCACGCCGCCGTCGAAGGACGGCCGGTAGGTGGGGGAGGGGCGCGCGACAAACCGTCGCGCGCCCCTTTTGCGGGTCAGGCCGCCCCCGAGCCGGTCGCCCCCGAGCCGGTCGCCCCGAGCCCCCGGCCCCGGCCGCCCCTCAGTCCTCCGTGCTCCCGGACTGCCGGGGCAGCGCCAGCGCCACGGTGTCCGCGAACTCCCGTACCGCGCTGGTCCGGCTGACCACCCGGCCGCTGTGCACCACCAGCCGGCTGTGCCCGCCCGCCAGCGCCCCGGCCAGGCTGTCCCCGCGCACCGCCAGCAGCTCCGCGGGGAACCCGGCGTCCACCCGGACCGGCGGCAGCCCGAGCGCCGCCCGGGCCTGGTTCGCCACCGCGTCGTACGCCGCCTCCGGCTCCAACTCCCCGCCCGCCGCCAGCAGGTACGCCGCCTCCAGCGGATCCGCCCGGCCGACCGGGTTGGACGGGTCGCGCAGTGCCCCGCTGCCCGCCGCCAGCGGCACCCGGGCCGCCGTCAACTCCCGCAGCAGGCCCGGCCGCAGGCCCGCCGCCCGGCCCTCCAGGCCGGTGCAGCCGCCGTTCTGCGGCAGGCAGACCACCCGCACCCCGCTGGTCGCCAGCACCGTCGACGCGCCGTGGGGCAGCGCGCCGCACGGCCCGAGCGTCACCCGCGGCCGCAGCGGCGCCAGGGCGCCCGCCAGCCGGGCGAGTTGGGCCGCGTCGGCGGCGGTGGTGTGCAGGTCCACCGGGCAGTCCGCCTCCCGGGCGGCCTCCAGCAGCAGCTGCACGTACCCGGCCGGGTCCGGGTCCAGCTCCGGGCAGCCGCCGGCCGCCGTGGCGCCCAGTTTGAGCGCCTCGCACAGCTGCGCCCGGCCGTCCGCGCCGGCCCGGCCGGTGAGCAGCCGGGGCATCGCGACCGCCTGGAGGTCGGCGAGCCCGCGCAGGGCCTGCCGGGCGGTGAGCACCGCCTCCAGCGGGCGCAGCCCGTGCACGTCGCCGATCCGGACGTGGGTGCGCTGGGCGGTGGCGCCGTAGCCGAGCGAGGTGAGCGCGGCCTCGGTGACCCGGCGGGTGAGGTCGGCCGGGGTGTCCGGCGGCGGGGTGGGCAGGGCGGCGGAGAAGGCCGTGTCGTAGTGGGCGTGCGCCTCGGCGGGGGCCGGGAGCAGGAGGTAGCCCTTGAGGTCGATCCGGGCGCCGGTGGTCACGGTGGGCGCGCCGGGCAGGGCGGGCAGCGGGCCGAGGCTGCCGACGGTGCCGACGGCCTGGATCCGGTCGCCGCTGATCCGGACGTCCACCACTCGCCCGTCGGCCAGTCGGGCGCCGGTGAGCAGCAGGACCGGGCCGTGCCCGAGCGGGTTGGCCGCCGGGCCGGGCCCGTGGTGTGGCCCGTCGGCGGCTGCGCTGTCCATCGCCGGCTCCTTCTCGCGCCGGCCCGTACGGTCGGCCAGTCGATTCCGATCAATGAGCGTCGAGCCTATGGCGCGCAGGGGCGGGGAGCCGGGAGGCGGGCAATAGTCGTATCGGGTCGGGCCGCACTCCTCACCGGCCGATCGAACGCCCGACCTTGGATCGCTCGTCCGTGCACCTCGCCCACCTGCGGTCTTCGCCGCGGGATACGGATTTCACCTCCGGGCGCGAAACGTGTAATCTCTTCCTCGTTCGCCCCTATAGCTCAGTCGGTAGAGCGTCTCCATGGTAAGGAGAAGGTCTGCGGTTCGATTCCGCATGGGGGCTCTGGTGAGAAGCGGTCAGTTTCGGCTGTGCTGCGGATCACTGTGGCGGTGTAGCTCAGTTGGTAGAGCAAGCGGCTCATAATCGCTGTGTCACCGGTTCAAGTCCGGTCACCGCTACCCCGCGTAGTCGGTCGGGAGATCGCACTCCCGGTCGGCTACTCTTGTCGTGTTCTTATTCGTTGTCCAAGGAAGGCACTCCCGTGGCTGCCACCGATGTCCGCCCGAAGATCACGCTGGCCTGCGTGGAGTGCAAGGAGCGGAACTACATCACCAAGAAGAACCGGCGTAACGACCCGGACCGTCTTGAGATGAAGAAGCACTGCCCCCGCTGCAACTCGCACACCGCGCACCGCGAGACCCGCTGACCTCGTTGTAGGGCATCGGGCCTGTGTGAATCAGGTCTCGACTCCGGGCCGCATCCCTCATGGGGGGTGTGGCCCGGAGTCATTTTCGTATCCGACCGCTTCGTATCCATCCGCGTTCCGAGGAGCTGCCATGGCGCTCGACCCCTCCTTCATCGGGCGTAGTTACCCGCCCACCGAGCCGTACGAGGTCGGCCGGGAGAAGATCCGCGAGTTCGCGATCGCGATCGGCGACGCCAACCCGGCGTACACCGACGCGGAGGCGGCGAAGGCACTGGGCCACCCGGACGTGATCGCCCCGCCGACCTTCCCGTTCGTGGTCACCTACAGTGCGGCCGGCCAGGTGGTCGGGGATCCGGAGCTGGGCCTGGACTTCAACCGGGTCGTGCACGGCGACCAGAAGTTCGCCTACACCCGCCCGGTGCGGGCCGGCGACCGGCTCTCGGTCGTTGTGACCATCGACAACATCAAGTCGCTGGCGGGCAACGACGTGCTCACCGTGCGTGGCGAGGTGCTGGACGGGACCGGTGAGCACGTGCTGACGGCGGTCATGACCCTGGTGGCCCGGGCCGCCGACGAGGCGGGGGAGTGAACACGATGGCGATCAGCTACGACGAGGTCGAGGTCGGCACCGAGCTGCCGGCCCAGTCCTTCCCGGTGACCCGCGCCACACTGGTGCGCTACGCGGGCGCCTCGGGTGACTTCAACCCGATCCACTGGAACGAGAAGTTCGCCCTGGAGGTCGGCCTGCCCGACGTCATCGCGCACGGCATGTTCACCATGGCCGAGGCGATCCGGGTGGTCACCGACTGGGTCGGCGACCCGGCCGCGGTGGTCGAGTACGGCGTGCGGTTCACCCGTCCGGTGCCGGTGCCGAACGACGGGGTCGGGGCGGTGATCGAGGTCTCGGCCAAGGTCGCCAAGAAGTTGGACGACCGCAGGGTGCAGGTCGACCTGCTGGCGACCACGGGCGGGCAGAAGGTCCTCGGGATGTCCCGGGCGATCGTCCGGCTCGGCTGAGACCGGCGGGGTCGACGGGCCGGCCGACCGGGCCGGCCCGAATGATCGGCTCGACTGGTCGGCCGATCAACCGACCTGGCCGTGACCGGGGCCGTACGGCGGAATCCCGGTCGCGGTCGCGGGCCTTGCGTAGATAGTGATTGGCCACTAACTTGAGACTCATGGCGAGGTCGAGCATGCGGATGAGCGCGGAGGAGCGGCGCGAGAGCGTCGTCCGTGCCGCGATGATCGAGTTCGCCCGGGGTGGCTACCGGGGCACCTCCACCGAGGCGATCGCCCGCCGGGTGGGCGTCTCCCAGCCGTACCTGTTCCGGCTGTTCCCCGGCAAGCAGGCCATCTTCGAGGCGGCCGCCGAGCGCTGCGTCGAGGAGACCTGGCGCGTCTTCGACGAGGCCTCGGCCGGCCTGACCGGCGAGGCGGCCGCCGAGGCGATGTCCGAGGCGTACATGGGCCTGGTCGAGGACCGTGACCAGCTCATGATGCAGATGCAGCTCTACGTCTCGGTGTCCGCGGCCCGGGCGGCCGGCGAGGAGGAGATCGGGGAGAGCGCCCGGCGGCTGTGGGAGGGCCTGTTCGATCGCGTCAGGATCCGGATCGGCGGCGACATGAAGGACGCCACGCGGTTCTTCGCCCACGGGATGCTGATCAACACGCTGGTGGCGCTGGGCTACCCGCCGGACCACCGGATGTGGACCGGCCTCGACGGGTGCGAAGGGGCCGAGTAGGCGGGTCGCACGGCGGTGTCCGTGCGGCCTCTTTTCGGGGCATGAAAGTTATTGATCAATAACTACCTAGGGAAA
This sequence comes from Kitasatospora sp. NPDC034023, assembly GCF_055575795.1. NCBI lineage: Bacteria > Bacillati > Actinomycetota > Actinomycetes > Kitasatosporales > Streptomycetaceae > Kitasatospora > Kitasatospora sp. NPDC034023. The sequence continues at coordinate 80,165 of NZ_JBVIRY010000023.1, read as the reverse complement.
CCTAGAGAAACCTGGGGGAAGTCATGACGGAGAAACCGGCCCTCGGCAGGACCGCGATCTGGACCCTGGTGATCGTCAGCGCGGCCAGCTTCATGGCCGCCCTGGACAACCTGGTGGTCACCACCGCACTGCCGTCGATCCGCGAGGAACTCGGCGGCGGGCTGTCCGACCTCGAATGGACGGTCAGTGCCTACACCCTGAGCTTCGCCGTGCTGCTGATGTTCGGCGCCGCCCTCGGCGACCGCTTCGGCCGCCGCAGGATGTTCCTGATCGGCCTGGCGATCTTCACCGCCGGCTCCGCCGGGGCCGCGCTCTCCCCGGAGATCGGCGAGCTGATCGCCGCCCGGGCGGTCCAGGGCGTCGGCGCCGCGGTGATGATGCCGCTCACCCTCACCCTGCTCACCGCCGCCGTGCCCGAGGCCAAGCGGGGGCTGGCCTTCGGCATCTGGTCGGGCGTCAGCGGCCTCGCCGTCGCCGCCGGACCGCTGATCGGCGGCTCGCTGACCGAGCACTTCTCCTGGCAGTGGATCTTCTGGGTGAACGTCCCGGTCGGACTCGTCCTGCTGCCGCTGGCCTTCCTCCGGCTCGGCGAGAGCCGGGGCGCGGACCGGGCCCTGGACGTGCCAGGCACCGTGCTGGTCAGCCTCGGGATGTTCGGAGTGGTGCTCGGCCTGATCCGCGGCAACCCGGACGGCTGGACCAGCCCGCTGGTCCTCGGCTCCCTGATCGGCGGCGCCGTGCTGCTCGCCGCCTTCGTCTGGTACGAGCAGCGCGTGGCCGCCCACCCGATGCTGCCGATGCGGCTCTTCCGCAGCCGCGCCTTCTCCGCCGTCAACGCCGCCAGCCTGCTGATGTACCTCGGGATGTTCGGCTCGATCTTCCTGATCAGCCAGTACCTCCAGGGGGTCGGCCACTACAGCCCGCAGGAGGCCGGCATCCGGATGCTGCCGTGGACCGCGATGCCGTTGCTGATCTCGCCGATCGCGGGCATCGTCTCCGACCGGATCGGCGGCCGGCCGATCGTGGCCGCCGGGCTGGCGCTCCAGGCCGCCGGCCTGGGGCTGTTCGCCCTGGTCGTCGACGGGAGCACCGGGTACGACTACCTCACGCAGGTCCCCGCCATCGTGATCTGCGGGATCGGCATGTCCCTCTACTTCGGCCCGACCGCCCAACTGGTGATGGCCGGCGTCCGGCCGCAGGAGCAGGGGATCGCCTCCGGCGCCAACAACGCGCTGCGCGAGGTCGGCGGGGCGCTCGGGGTCGCCGTGCTCTCGGCCGTGTTCTCGGCGCAGGGCGGCTACCAGTCGGCGCAGGCCTTCGCGGACGGGCTGGTGCCCGCGCTCTACGTCGGCGCGGCGGCCGTCGCGGCCGGAGCACTCGCCGCGGTGCTCATCCCGCGCCGGCGCAAGTCCGCAGCCCCGGCTGCGGCTGCCACCGGGCAGCCGGTGGCGGACCGGGCCGAGGCCGCCCGCGCCTGAGCCGGTGCGGCGGAAGGGCGGCCGGAGGTGAGCGGGCGGTTAACTGCCCGCCCCGAGCCGAAGGGCGCGCTGGTGTCGAAAGCGAGGAGTGGCCAGCGACGAAGGAGCGCCGGAGCGAGGAACGTCGGCACCGGATCCGGAGCGGCCGGAGGCGAGCGGGCGATTAACTGCCCGCCCCGAGCCGAAGGGCGCGCCGGTGTCGAAAGCGAGGAGTGACCAGCGACGAAGGAGCGCCGGAGCGAGGAACGTCGGCACCGGATCCGGAGCGGCCGGAGGCGAGCGGGCGATTAACTGCCCGCTTTCCCCCCGTACGCTGGTGGGCGTGCTGGTAGAAAACGACGCCCCCCTCGCCCCGCTGACCACGCTCCGGCTCGGCGGCCCGGCCCGCCGCCTGGTGACGGCCCACACCGACGACGAGGTGATCGCCGCCGTCCGCGAGGCCGACGCGGCGGGCGAGCCGCTGCTGGTCCTCGGTGGCGGCTCCAACCTGGTGATCGGCGACGCCGGCTTCTCCGGCACCGTGCTGCGGATCGCCACCACCGGCTTCGTCCTGGACGGCGCCGTGCTGGAGCTGGCCGCCGGCGAGGTGTGGTCGGAGGCGGTCGCCCGGGCGGTGTGCGAGCACGGCCTGGCCGGCATCGAGTTCCTGGCCGGCATCCCCGGCTCGGCCGGCGCCACCCCGGTGCAGAACGTCGGCGCGTACGGCCAGGAGGTCGCCCAGACGATCACCGAGGTGGTCGCGTACGACCGCGCCACCGGCGAGGCGGTCACGCTTTCGAACGCCGAGTGCGCGTTCTCCTACCGGCACAGCCGGTTCAAGGCCGAGCCGGACCGCTACGTGGTGCTGCGGGTCCGGTTCGCCCTGGCGGACCACGCCGGGCTCTCCAGCCCGGTCAAGTACGCCGAGGTGGCCAAGCACTTCGGCGTCGGGCAGGACGAGCGGGTGCCGCTGGCCGAGGCGTTCGAGGCGGTGCTGAAGCTGCGGGCCGGCAAGGGCATGGTGCTGGACCCGGCGGACCACGACACCTGGTCGGCGGGCTCCTTCTTCACCAACCCGGTGCTCACGGCCGCGCAGTACGAGTCCTTCCGCACCCGCCCGGGCGCCGAGAACGCCCCCGCCTACCCGGCCCCGGAGGGCTGCACCAAGACCTCTGCGGCCTGGCTGATCGACAAGGCGGGCTTCGGCAAGGGCTACGGCAGCGGCCCGGCGACCCTCTCCACCAAGCACACCCTGGCGCTCACCAACCGCGGCTCGGCCACCGCCGAGGACCTGCTGGCCCTGGCCCGGGAGATCCGGGACGGGGTCCGCGAGGCCTTCGGGGTGGAGCTGGTGAACGAGCCGGTGATGGTGGGCGTCGCGCTCTAGGCGGTCGAGGTCGAGGTCGAGGTCGAGGTCGAGGCCGAGGTCGCGGCGGCGGTGGCGGGCGCGTCCGCGGGGGCGTGCCCGTTCGCCAGCCAGGCGTCGATGTCCGCCAGCAGCTCCTTGCGGACGGCCTCCGGGGCGACCGAGCCGCGCACCGACTGCCGTGCCAGCTCGGCGAGTTCGGCGTCGCCGAAGCCCAGGACGTCCCGGGCCAGGTGGTACTGGTCGGCCAGCCGGCTGCCGAACAGCAGCGGGTCGTCCGCGCCCAGCGCCAGCGGCACCCCGGCGTCGAAGAGCTTGCGCAGCGGGACCTCCTCGGGGCTCTCGTAGACGCCGAGCGAGACGTTGGAGGACGGGCACACCTCGCAGGTGATCTGCCGGGCCGCCAGCCGCTCCATCAGCCGGGGGTCCTCGGCGGCCCGCACGCCGTGGCCGATCCGGCCGGCGTCCAGGTCGTCCAGGCAGTCCCGGACGGACTCCGGGCCGGCCAGCTCGCCGCCGTGCGGGGCGGCCAGCAGGCCGCCGTTGCGGGCGATCGCGAAGGCCCGGTCGAAGTCCCGGGCGAAGCCGCGGCGCTCGTCGTTGGAGAGGCCGAAGCCGACCACCCCGTGGTCGGCGTAGCGGACGGCCAGCCGGGCCAGCGTCCGGGCGTCCATTGGGGACTTCATCCGGTTGGCCGCGACCAGCACCCGGATGCCCACCCCGGTGGCCCGGGCGGCGTTCTCCACCGCGTCCAGGATCAGCTCCAGCGCGGGGATCAGTCCGCCCAGCCGGGGCGCGTACGAGGTCGGGTCGACCTGGATCTCCAGCCAGCGGGAGCCGTCCTGCCGCTCGTCCTGCGCGGTCTCCAGGACCAGCCGGCGGATGTCCGCCTCGTCCCGCAGCACCGAGCGGGCGGTGTCGTAGAGGCGCTGGAAGCGGAACCAGCCGCGCTCGTCGGTGGCCCGCAGTTTCGGCGGCTCACCGGAGCTGAGCGCCTCCGGCAGCCGGACGCCGTGCTTGTCGGCCAGCTCCAGCAGCGTGGCGGGGCGCATCGAGCCGGTGAAGTGCAGGTGCAGGTGGGCCTTCGGGAGGCCCCTGACGTCTCGCGGGTTCAACAGGCGTTCCATTCACCGATACTGCCGTATGGGACCCCCAAACGGGAACCGCCCTCTTTCCCTCCCCCGAAGGGGTGAAAGAGGGCGGTGTACCGGGTGAATCCCGAATGTCGGGCCGACGTCAGTCGCGGGCCTCGCCGAGCAGCTTCTGGATCCGGCTGACACCCTCGGCCAGGTCGGCGTCGCCGAGCGCGTAGGAGAGCCGCAGGTAGCCGGGGGTGCCGAAGGCCTCGCCGGGGACGACCGCGACCTCGGCCTCGTCCAGGATCAGGGTCGCCAGCTCGCCGGAGGTGTGCGGGCGCGTGCCGCGGATCTCCTTGCCCAGCAGGCCCTTCACCGACGGGTAGACGTAGAAGGCGCCCTCGGGCTCGGGGCAGTAGACGCCCTCGATCTCGTTGAGCATCCGCACGATCGTCTTGCGGCGGCGGTCGAAGGCGGTGCGCATCTCGGCGACGGCGTCCAGGTCGCCGGCGACGGCGGCCAGGGCGGCGCGCTGCGCGACGTTGGAGACGTTCGAGGTGGCGTGCGACTGCAGGTTGGTCGCGGCCTTGATGACGTCCTTGGGGCCGATCACCCAGCCCACCCGCCAGCCGGTCATCGCGTAGGTCTTGGCGACACCGTTGACGACGACGCACTTGTCGGCCAGCTCGGGCAGCAGGGCCGGCAGCGAGGTGAAGGTGGCGTCGCCGTACACCAGGTGCTCGTAGATCTCGTCGGTGAGCACCCACAGGCCGTGCTCCAGCGCCCAGCGGCCGATCGCCTCGGCCTCGGCCTCGGTGTACACCGCGCCGGTCGGGTTGGACGGCGAGACGAACAGCACCACCTTGGTGTTCTCGGTGCGGGCGGCCTCCAGCTGCTCGACCGAGACCTTGTAGCCGGTGGTCTCGTCGGACACGACCTCCACCGGGACACCGCCGGCCAGCTGGACCGACTCGGGGTAGGTGGTCCAGTACGGGGCCGGGATGATGACCTCGTCGCCCGGGTCCAGGATCGCCGCGAAGGCCTCGTAGATCGCCTGCTTGCCGCCGTTGGTGACCAGTACCTGGGAGGCGTCCACCTCGTAGCCGGAGTCGCGCAGCGTCTTGGCGGCGATCGCGGCCTTCAGCTCGGGCAGGCCACCCGCCGGCGTGTACCGGTGGTTCTTCGGGTCGCGGCAGGCCTCGACGGCCGCCTCGACGATGTAGTCCGGCGTCGGGAAGTCGGGCTCGCCGGCACCGAAGCCGATCACCGGGCGGCCGGCGGCCTTGAGGGCCTTGGCCTTGGCGTCCACGGCGAGGGTCGCGGACTCGGCGATCGCGCCGATCCGGGCGGAGACCCGGCGGTCGGCGGGGCGAATGGACTGGTCGGGCTGCGGGGTGGAAGCGCTCATGCCTGCATCGTCGCAGAACCGGGACGGACCGGGCATCGAGGTTCCAGTATCCGTACGGCTCCGTCCGCATCGCGGCGCCCGACGATCCGTCGGCGGGCGCCCCGTCGGACCGGACATCCGCCGGGCGATCGGTCCTCCCGGAAGAAGAGGTTCGACCAAACACCCCTCGACCACGTACACTCGCTCCTCGACGGCCCGCCGAAAAAGACCGGAGCTTTCACCGTCTGTGCAGACAGCGGGGAGAGATGCGGTAGGTTGGTCGCCACCGGAGCCGCGAGGCACCGTAGGGCAATAGCTCAATTGGTAGAGCACCGGTCTCCAAAACCGGCGGTTGGGGGTTCGAGTCCCTCTTGCCCTGCTGCTTGATCCGTTGTCAGCCCGTTCGCTCCACAGAGCGAGCGGGCTTGATGCGGAGATGGCACCGATCAGCACCGCTAAGCCGGCCGGTCGCGCTCCATCGGGTGCGCGGCGACGGATTCGGCAGGACCCGGATTCAGGTGAGGACGAGTGACGGAGACCACGGGCTCCACCGCAACGCCTGAGAGCGGCAACCCCGAGGGTGCCGACGGCGCTGCCGAGACCACGCCTGCCGAGGGCGAGGAGAAGGCGCTCTCGCGCCGCGACCGCAAGCGGGCCAACCGCTCCGGCGACAAGAAGTCCGGCAAGCGGGCCAAGAAGGGCCTGTTCGCCCGTATGGGGCTGTTCTACCGCCAGATCATCGCCGAACTGCGCAAGGTCGTCTGGCCCACCCGGAGCGAGCTCACCAACTACACCACCGTCGTGGTCGTGTTCGTCGTGGTCGTGATGGCCTTCGTGGCCGGCCTGGACTACGGCTTCTCCAAGATGAGCCTCTGGATCTTCGGCTGACGCGGCCGACCACCTTCGAAACAGCTTTCCGACCCGGGCCGACCTTCGGCCCGGGTCGAGCTGTCTGCGGCGGACGTACGCGCCATTACCGTTGACTCGGTACTGTTGAAGTCTCCGAGACCTCTCCAGGCGCCCGCGCGAGCGGCAGCGTGCCGGGTCGGGTTTCGGAGCGCGCCACCTTCACCATCTCCAGGAAAGAAGCAGCCACCGTGTCTGAGTCCCCCCTGTACGACGCCGACGAGACCGTCCGCGAGGCGGATGTCGCCGCCGAGCTGGACGCGGCCGAGCTGGCTGACGACGCAGAGTCCGCCGAGCAGATCGTGGACGCCGCGGACAGCGACGAGGACGAGGTCGAGGCGTACGACGAGGCCGAGGCCGGTGAGCCCGCCGAGGAGGCCGCGCTGCACGTGGAGGGCGACGTCGAGGCCGCCGCCGACGAGGCCGAGGCTGAGGCTGACGAGGTCGAGGCCGTCGAGGCCGCCGCCGAGGAGGCCGAGGAGGTCGACCCGGTCGCCAAGTTCCGCGAGGACCTGCGCTTCATGCCGGGCGAGTGGTACGTGATCCACACCTACGCGGGCTACGAGAACCGGGTGAAGCAGAACCTGGAGCAGCGCGCCGTCTCGCTGAACGTCGAGGAGTACATCTTCCAGGCCGAGGTGCCGCAGGAGGAGGTCGTCCAGATCAAGAACGGCGACCGCAAGACCATCCGCCAGAACAAGCTCCCCGGCTACGTCCTGGTGCGCATGGACCTCACCCCGGAGTCCTGGGGCGTCGTGCGCAACACCCCGGGTGTCACCGGCTTCGTCGGCAACGCCTACGACCCGTACCCGCTGACCCTGGACGAGGTCGTCAAGATGCTCGCCCCGGACGTCGAGCGCCAGGCGGCCAAGGAGGCCGGCAAGCCCTCGCCGATCAAGCCGAGCGAGATCCAGGTGCTGGACTTCGAGGTCGGCGACTCGGTCACCGTCACCGACGGTCCGTTCGCGACCCTGCAGGCGACCATCAACGAGATCAACCCCGACTCGAAGAAGGTCAAGGGCCTGGTCGAGATCTTCGGCCGGGAGACCCCGGTCGAGCTCTCCTTCGACCAGATCCAGAAGAACTAGTCATACGGTCTTCGGATCCGGGGTGGGGCCGAGCGCCCTGCCCCGGATCCGTTTTGGTCCAGCGGCGCGAACGCGTTAGCCTGGTTCGATGTGTGTGCTCCCGGCCGGGTGTCGCCCCGGTTCCGCACGCACCAGCAATCACCTCTCGGAAGGACCCGGAGAGACATGCCTCCCAAGAAGAAGAAGGTCACGGGGCTTATCAAGCTCCAGATCAACGCCGGTGCGGCCAACCCGGCGCCGCCGGTCGGCCCCGCGCTGGGCCAGCACGGCGTCAACATCATGGAGTTCTGCAAGGCCTACAACGCTGCGACCGAGTCGCAGCGCGGCATGATCGTGCCGGTGGAGATCACGGTCTACGAGGACCGTTCCTTCACCTTCATCACGAAGACGCCGCCGGCCGCGCGCCTCATCCTGAAGGCCGCGGGTGTCGAGAAGGGCTCCAGCGAGCCGCACAAGACCAAGGTCGCGAAGCTCACCAGCGCCCAGGTCCGCGACATCGCCACCACCAAGATGCCCGACCTGAACGCCAACGACCTGGACGCCGCGGAGAAGATCATCGCCGGCACCGCCCGGTCGATGGGCATCACCGTCGAGGGCTGAAACCCTTCTCGTCCCTTGTGGTAGGGCCCGCGCAGGCCCGTGACACCACAACTCCCATCACCATTCAGGAGCAGCTATGAAGCGCAGCAAGGCCCTGAAGGCCGCGGACGCCCAGGTCGACCGCGAGCGCCTTTACGCCCCCCTCGAGGCCGTCCGCCTCGCCAAGGCGACCAGCACCACCAAGTTCGACGGCACCGTCGAGGTCGCCATGCGTCTGGGCGTCGACCCGCGCAAGGCCGACCAGATGGTCCGCAGCACCGTGATCCTCCCGCACGGCACCGGTAAGACCGCTCGGGTCCTGGTCTTCGCGACCGGCGAGCGTGCCGAGGCCGCGCGTGCTGCGGGTGCCGACATCGTCGGTTCCGACGAGCTCATCGACGAGGTCGCCAAGGGCCGCCTCGACTTCGACGCCGTCGTCGCCACCCCGGACCTCATGGGCAAGGTCGGCCGCCTCGGCCGCGTGCTCGGTCCCCGTGGTCTGATGCCGAACCCGAAGACCGGCACCGTGACCCCGGACGTGGCCAAGGCCGTGAACGAGATCAAGGGCGGCAAGATCGAGTTCCGCGTCGACAAGCACTCGAACCTGCACTTCATCATCGGTAAGGCCTCCTTCACCGACGAGCAGCTGGTCGAGAACTACGCCGCCGCGCTGGACGAGGTGCTCCGCGCCAAGCCGTCCGCCGCCAAGGGCCGCTACATCAAGAAGACCGCGTTCTCGACCACCATGGGCCCCGGCATCCAGGTGGACCCGAACCGCACCCGCAACCTCCTCACCGAGGAGGACCCGGCCGCGGTCTGAGCCCCAGTGCTCTAGAGCAGTCCGTACGGCGGGCCCGTACCCCCTTCACCGGGGGTGCGGGCCCGCCGTCGTTTCCGGGGCCGTCGTCGTTTCCGGGGCCGTGGTCCTTCGGGGAGCCGGGGCCGCGATCGGAACGGTTGCGGGATCGGGACCGGCTCGGATGGGAACGGATGCCCGAGACGTCGTACGCTCTGCCGGTCAGATCATGTGGAGAGCCTGTGACCGACGGAGTGTCCCGTGCCGACAGCCCCCCGCTCCGCCGCCCTGGTGGCGGCCCTCCTGCTGCTCGGCGCCTGCACCGGCTGCAGCCTGCTGGCCACCCCGGACACCCGGAGGCCCGGCACCCCCGCGGCCGTGCCGCCCAAGCAGGTGGTGCTCTCGGCCGCGCAGGCACTGGACGACGCCGGCGGCGCCCGGATCGAGGTGGTACGGGAGGGCCCGGCCGGCCGGCGCACCGCGAGCGGCACCCTGGTCTGGGGCCCCCGGGACGAGGCCGAGCTGACCGTCACCGACGAGGCGGGCACCGGGCAGCTGGCGCTGCGCAACGGTGCGGTCGACCTCGCGTACCAGGGCGGTGCGGCCAAGCACGCCGACCGGGCCGGCGCCGAGTCGCTGGACCCGACGGCCGGCCCTGATCCGGACGGCTACGCGGGAGGCTGGACGACCGCGCTGATCACCGGACCGGGCAGCCGCGCGTACGCGATCGCCCAGCACGTCGCACTCGGCTCGCTCGGTGGCGAGCAACTGGACGGAATGACCGCCGCGCACTACCAGGGCTCCGTGTCGGTGGACGAATTCTTCGGCAAGGCCGAGGAGTTGAGCCCGCAGCGGCGGACCGCGACGGTCGACTGGTACCGGCAGCAGGGGGTGACGGCGATCGGTTTCGACGTCTGGGTCGGACCCGGCGAGCGGCTGCTGAGGCTGCGTGAGACGGTGCGGGGCAGTGCCGGAACCACCGTGACCACCACGGATGTCCCCTCCTCCGGAACGGAAGACGCGACGCCTACCGCGGGCGGCTGACGGGAGGGGGACATCCGGTGCGTGGCGGCTCGGGCCATCCGTTAGAGTCCGCCTGGGAAAAGTCCTGAGAAGACCTGAATATCAGCTCTTCCATGGATCGAATCGGACCTCACGGGGGTACTCCATGCGCGCTGTGCGCCTCGCCTCGGCCGTCGCGACGACGGCCGTCCTGCTCGGTGCGGTCACCGCCTGCAGCAGTGGCAGCAAGGGCGGCAACGACGCCAAGAGCGGTGACGCCAAGGGCGGCGACCCGATCGCGGCGGCGCTGACCGGAGACCCGAAGGCGGCGCTGGCCGCCTCCGCACTGGTCATGCAGAAGGCCGGCAACGGCAAGGTCACCATGATCGCCCCGGACGACGCCAAGGGCGGCGGCTCCGGTGACGCCGACTGGAAGGACCCGGCCAAGGCCGCCGCGGACCTGACCGGCGACATGGGGGGCAAGAAGCTCAGTTTCCGGGTGATCGGGGCGGACGCCTACCTCGGCGGCGGCGACGCGGCCGCGGCCCTGGGCGGCAAGCACTGGGTCAAGCTGCCCGCCGGCAACGAGGCCGGTGACGGCTTCGTGGCGGCGGGCCAGATGCTGAACCCGGTCGTCGTGCTCACCGTCGCGGCCCAGGGCGGCAAGCTGTCCAAGGTCGGCCAGGAGAGCCTGGGCGGCGTCCAGACCACCCACCTGCGGGCGGTCGAGGACACCTCTGTCCTGGTGGCCGGGATGTCGGCGCTCCCCGAGGGCCAGCGCAAGGCCGTCCAGAAGACGCTGGAGGAGGACGGCAAGACCCTCACCTTCGACTTCTGGCTCAACGGCAAGCAGGAGCTCGTCCAGTACCAGGAGTACGGCGACACGAACGGCCAGAAGCAGGCCGTCACCGTCAAGTACTCGGACCTCGGCAAGGCCTCCGCGATCACGGCGCCCGCCGCCGCCGACCTCGGCGACGCGACGGACCTGCTCAAGCTGCTCGGCTGATCCGGCCGGGCCGGTGAACCGGAGCCCGTGGGGCTCCACCCGCACGACCGGCTACCGCCCCGGGCGCACCTCGCGCCCGGGGGTTCTCAAGGGGGGAACCATGGCTGGAACCCGCAAGACCGCCGTCGCCGTCGTCCTTGCCGCTGTGGCGCTGACCGCGACCGCCTGCAACGACAGCAACGGCGACGGCAGGAACGCCGCCCCGGCCGCCCCGGCCGCGCCGACCACGGCCGGCGCGCAGGCTGGCGCGCCGTCGTCCGCAGCCTCGTCGGAGGCCGCCTCGAAGCCGACCAAGGTGACGCCGGCGGTCTACCTGGAGCAGGTCACCCAGAAGACCGGCGCGGCCAAGTCGGCGAAGATCGACGAGGTGATCACGGTGGGCGCGGTCACCATCAAGGGCAAGGGTGCGGTCGGCTGGTCCGACGGCCTCGAAGCCGACCTGACGATGGACCTGTCGGGCTCGCCGATGGCCAAGGTCCTGGAGCCGGTGACCGGCGGGCCCAGTGTGCGGTACCTGTACACCAAGGACGCGATGTACATGCGCCTGGGCGGACAGATGGTCCAGAGCGGTGGGGGCCCGCACTGGGTGCGCTTCGACAAGGCCGACATGGCCAAGGCGACCGGCGGCTCGACCGACCAGCTCCAGAACGCGGACCCGGTGCAGGGCGTCCGGACGCTGATCGCCAGTGGCAAGGTCGCGGAGGTCGGTCCGGAAACGGTGAACGGCAAGGCCACCACCCACTACTCGGGCACGCTCAGCGTCGCCGACATGGCCAAGGCGAGCGGTCAGGGAGTGACCGCGGACCAGCTCGACCAGATCAAGCAGAAGCTGACCGGGGCCGGCATCACCAGCGACCAGGTCGACGTCTGGGTCGATGCCGACCAGCTCGTGGTCAAGCGGACCGAGCGGTCCGAGACCAAGGCCGGCCCGCTGAACGTCTCCGTGACGTACTCGGACTACGGGACCCCGGTCATCGCGTCCGAGCCGGCCGACTTCATCGACTTCGGCGACCTGGACCAGTACATGAAGGACGACGCCACCAGCTGACCCGGGCGGACGGGGAGCCGACGCCGTCGGCTCCCCGTTCCGCGTCCCGACTCGGCCGACCCGGTGGATCCGCCCGGGCCGCGCGGCCCGACGAGGGGGCCGCCACCGACCGAGCCGGTGGCGGGTGGCATGGTGGCCGGAGGAGGGCCGCCGTCGGACGGGGGCCGGGCGAGGAGGGAACGGACGTGGCGGGACGGCAGCGGTTGGCGGCGGTGGCCGTCGTCGCCCTGCTGGCGAGCGGGCTGAGCGGATGCGGCGGGGGAGACGACGCGCGCGCGACGCCGTCCGGCAGCCCGAGCACGACCAGCGCCTCGCCGGCCGGCGCCTCCTCGACCGGGCCGGCCAAGCCGACCGACCGCTCGCCGCACGGGGTGCTGCTCTCCGCCCAGCTGGCCATGCAGACCGCCCGCCGGGCCAAGGTCAGCTACCGGCTCAGTGCGGACGCCGGATCCGGCCCGCTGTTCTGGCAGCCGAAGACGGCACTGCAGGTCAAACGCTCCACCCCGGGCGACGCCGAGCAGCTGATCGTCGTGGACACCGTCGCCTACCAGGGCGGCGACGCCGCCACCGCGGCCCGGCACGGCGGCAGGCACTGGGAGCGCTTCACCGTCCCGCCGGACCCGGACGGCCACAAGGAGATCCCCTACGCCGGGCTGATCGACCTGCTGAACCCGGTCGAGGCGCTGGCCGCGGCCACCGCCGACGGGACGGACGCCGCCTTCGTCGGCGAGGAGAAGTACGAGGACTCGACCGTCGAGCACTACCGGGTCACCACCACCGCCGAGAAGTACGCGGCCGCCCAGACCCAGCTGACCCAGGCCCGCCGGGACGGCCTGCGGGCCGCGCTCGCGCCCGGCGGCTCGCTCTCGCTCACCCTGGACCTCTGGCTCAACGACAAGGACCAGCTGGTCCGGATCCAGCGCACCGGAAACGGGGACAGCGGCCGGGCGGACGACTCGGTGCTCTACACCGACCTCGCCGGGGCCCTGCTCTCGGCGCAGGCGCCCGCCGAGACGGACACCGTGGACACCGGCGTCCGGACGGTCTCCCCACTGGCCCGCTGAGCCCCGGGACGGGCGGGGTCCGGGCGATTTGCCCCGGACGGCGCGGTGCCGTTACTGTTACCGAAGCCAAAGACCGCTGGTTGTCGCCGCGCCCCGTCAGGGAGCCGGTGGCCGAAGGATCTGCGATTCGTCGCAGGCAGCCCGCGCAGGTGTGTCTGGAGCTTCGACTTCCGGGTACCGCGCTCGCGTGGACGCCCGTCGAGGTCGTCACGAGCCCCGTGCGCCTGCGCACCGGGGCTCCTTGCATTTCGCAGGAGCTTTCCTTCCGTCCGGTCGGTCCGCGGCGACCTAGGTCGACTTTCGCGGTCGGCCCGACTTCGACATCACGGAAGGAGGCGTAAGCCTATGGCCAGGCCCGACAAGGCTGCTGCCGTTGCCGAGATCACGGACAAGTTCCGTGGCTCCTCCGCGGCGCTGCTGACCGAGTACCGCGGTCTCTCGGTGAAGCAGGTCAAGACCCTGCGTCGCTCGCTCGGCGACAACGCCGAGTACGCCGTGGTGAAGAACACGCTGACCAAGATCGCGGCCAATGAGGTCGGGATCACGGAGCTCGACGACCTGTTCAACGGTCCGACGGCTGTTGCCTTCGTCACCGGTGACCCGGTGGAGTCGGCGAAGGCTCTGCGTGACTTCGCCAAGGAGAACCCCGCTCTCATCATCAAGGGCGGTGTCCTTGACGGTAAGGCGCTGTCCGCCGATGAGATCAAGAAGCTCGCGGACCTCGAGTCCCGCGAGGTGCTGCTCGCCAAGCTGGCGGGTGCCCTGAAGGCCAAGCAGTCCCAGGCTGCCGCGCTCTTCCAGGCCCTGCCGTCGAAGCTCGTCCGCACCGTGGACGCGCTGCGCGACAAGGTCGAGCAGGGCGGTGCCGGTACGCCGGCTCCCGCCGCCGAGGACGCTGCCGCCGAGTAGTTCGGCAGGCTCACGCCTCGCTGCGGGCCCGTGCCCGCCAAACCCGTACATACGGCACCACCTGCCGATTTAGTGGAAGGACGCCATCATGGCGAAGCTGACCCAGGACGAGCTGCTCGCGCAGTTCGAGGAGCTCACCCTCATCGAGCTCGCTGCCTTCGTGAAGGCCTTCGAGGAGAAGTTCGACGTCACCGCTGCCGCTCCGGTCGCCGTTGCCGCCGCCGGCGTTGCCGGCCCGGCCGCCGAGGCCGCTGAGGAGCAGGACGAGTTCGACGTCATCCTCGACGGTGCCGGCGACAAGAAGATCCAGGTCATCAAGGAGGTGCGCACCCTGACCTCCCTCGGCCTGAAGGAGGCCAAGGACCTCGTTGACACCGCTGGTGCCAAGGTCCTGGAGAAGGTTGCCAAGGACGTTGCCGAGAAGGCCAAGGCCGCCCTCGAGGGTGCCGGCGCCAAGGTCACCGTCAAGTGATCATGCGCCCCCTCTGAGGGGGCGTACGGCCGGGCCGATCACCCTTGCGGGTGGTCGGCCCGGCTTTTTGCGTTCCCGGGGTACCGGGCGGTGCCCGGCCCCGTTTTCCCGTCCGGGCCGGCGCGGCCCACCGGTGTGGCCCACCGCTCACTCGGCACCGTCGGTGGCGAGCGGTAAGGTGATCACCGTCGTCAGGGGCGGCCCCCACCACGGCGTCTGTAACGCGGGAGGGGTCCGGACCGATGGACGGGGCGAGGTCCGCCCCGTCGGCGGGCCCTTGACGAACCCTGGCGCGGCGCGCGATTCTCAAGGCGCGAGTCCGCCCGGTTGGTTCGCTGCTGGATGCATAACCAGTGGCTCCGGCGGGAAATGACTCCACGTGAGTTAGAGCAGTACCCGGCAGGCGTTCGCGTCCGCCGGCTACCGGGAGGAGTCTCCGATTCGGTCTCCGAATCAGAGCTGGACAGCAGTGTGGCCTTTGGCTACACTGTCCCTTTGCGCTGCCTGTTAGCTGCTCCGTGACTCGTCGCCCGGAGTTTGCGTTGCCCTGAAGGGGTCTGGCATCGCCTCCGCAAAGCGGCTCTGACCTGGGGTTTCGACCCCGGCGGAGGCCAGTGGCGAGGAGGCGGGTCCAAGCCCAATTAGGCCCGGCTGGTACGCGCGTAGTGAGCTCCGAGCCCTCGGAAGGACCCCCCTCTTGGCCGCGCCGCGCAACGCCTCGAACAATTCCGCCGCATCCACCGCTCCTCTCCGCGTCTCGTTCGCGAAGATCAAGGAGCCCCTCGAGGTCCCGAACCTCCTGGCCCTGCAGACCGAGAGCTTTGACTGGCTGCTCGGCAACGCGGCCTGGAAGTCCAGGGTCGAGAAGGCGCTGGAGAACGGTCTGGACGTCCCCACCAAGTCCGGTCTGGAGGAGATCTTCGAGGAGATCTCCCCGATCGAGGACTTCAGTGGGTCGATGTCGCTGACCTTCCGCGACCACCGTTTCGAGCCGCCGAAGAACTCCATTGACGAGTGCAAGGACCGCGACTTCACGTTCGCGGCTCCGCTCTTCGTCACGGCCGAGTTCACCAACAACGAGACCGGTGAGATCAAGTCTCAGACGGTCTTCATGGGCGACTTCCCGCTCATGACCCACAAGGGCACGTTCGTGATCAACGGCACCGAGCGTGTCGTCGTGTCGCAGCTGGTCCGTTCCCCGGGTGTGTACTTCGACTCCACCCTGGACAAGGTCTCCGACAAGGACATCTACTCCTGCAAGGTCATCCCCTCGCGTGGTGCCTGGCTGGAGATGGAGATCGACAAGCGCGACATGGTCGGCGTCCGCATCGACCGCAAGCGCAAGCAGTCCGTCACCGTGCTGCTGAAGGCCCTCGGCTGGACCAACGAGATGATTCTCGAGGAGTTCGGCGAGTACGAGTCGATGCGCAACACCCTGGAGAAGGACCACACCCAGGGCCAGGACGACGCGCTCCTGGACATCTACCGCAAGCTGCGTCCGGGCGAGCCGCCGACGCGCGAGGCCGCGCAGACGCTTCTGGAGAACCTGTACTTCAACCCGAAGCGCTACGACCTCGCGAAGGTCGGCCGTTACAAGGTCAACCGCAAGCTGGGCAACGCCGAGTCGCTGGACTCCGGCGTGCTCACCGAGCCCGACATCATCGGTGCGATCAAGTACCTGGTGAAGCTGCACGCGGGCGAGACCGAGTGGCGTGACGGCGAGGGCCGCGACATCGTGGTCGAGGTCGACGACATCGACCACTTCGGCAACCGCCGCCTGCGCAACGTCGGCGAGCTCATCCAGAACCAGGTCCGTACGGGTCTCGCCCGTATGGAGCGCGTCGTGCGCGAGCGCATGACCACCCAGGACGTCGAGGCGATCACGCCGCAGACCCTGATCAACATCCGGCCGGTCGTCGCCTCCATCAAGGAGTTCTTCGGCACCAGCCAGCTGTCGCAGTTCATGGACCAGACGAACCCGCTGTCGGGCCTGACCCACAAGCGTCGTCTGTCCGCGCTCGGCCCCGGCGGTCTCTCCCGTGAGCGCGCCGGCTTCGAGGTCCGTGACGTGCACCCCTCGCACTACGGCCGCATGTGTCCGATCGAGACCCCCGAAGGCCCGAACATCGGTCTGATCGGGTCGCTGGCCTCGTACGGCCGGGTCAACGCCTTCGGCTTCATCGAGACCCCGTACCGCAAGGTCATCGAGGGTGTCGTCACCGAGCAGGTCGACTACCTCACGGCCGACGAGGAGGACCGCTACGTCATCGCGCAGGCCAACGCCCCGCTGACGGCGGAGCTGACCTTCGCCGAGCCGCGTGTCCTGGTCCGCCGCCGTGGCGGCGAGATCGACTACATCCCCGGCACCGAGATCGACTACATGGACGTCTCGCCGCGCCAGATGGTGTCGGTCGCGACCGCCATGATCCCGTTCCTCGAGCACGACGACGCCAACCGCGCACTCATGGGCTCGAACATGATGCGCCAGGCGGTGCCGCTGCTGAAGAGCGAGGCTCCGCTGGTCGGTACCGGCATGGAGTACCGCTGCGCCGTCGACGCCGCGGACGTCATCACCGCCGAGAAGGCCGGTGTCGTCCAGGAGGTCTCGGCCGACTACGTCACCGTGGCCAACGACGACGGCACGTACACCACGTACCGCGCCGCCAAGTTCACCCGCTCCAACCAGGGCACCGCCTTCAACCAGAAGGTGCTCGTGGACGAGGGCGCCCGCGTCGAGGTCAACCAGGTGCTGGCCGACGGCCCCTGCACCGACGAGGGCGAGATGGCCCTCGGCAAGAACCTCCTCGTGGCGTTCATGTCCTGGGAGGGTCACAACTACGAGGACGCGATCATCCTGTCGCAGCGCCTCGTGCAGGACGACGTCCTCTCCTCGATCCACATCGAGGAGCACGAGGTCGACGCCCGTGACACCAAGCTGGGCCCCGAGGAGATCACCCGGGACATCCCGAACGTCTCCGAGGAGGTCCTCGCCGACCTCGACGAGCGCGGCATCATCCGCATCGGCGCCGACGTCGTCACCGGCGACATCCTCGTCGGCAAGGTCACCCCGAAGGGCGAGACCGAGCTGACCCCGGAGGAGCGCCTGCTCCGCGCGATCTTCGGTGAGAAGGCCCGTGAGGTCCGCGACACCTCGCTGAAGGTGCCGCACGGTGAGTCCGGCAAGGTCATCGGCGTCCGCGTCTTCGACCGCGAAGAGGGCGACGAGCTGCCCCCGGGCGTGAACCAGCTGGTCCGCGTCTACGTGGCCCAGAAGCGCAAGATCACCAACGGTGACAAGCTCGCCGGCCGTCACGGCAACAAGGGTGTCATCTCCAAGATCCTGCCGGTCGAGGACATGCCGTTCCTGGAGGACGGCACCCCGGTCGACATCATCCTCAACCCGCTGGGCGTCCCGTCCCGAATGAACCCCGGGCAGGTCCTGGAGATTCACCTCGGGTGGCTCGCCAAGCAGGGCTGGGACGTCTCCGGCCTCGCCGACGAGTGGGCCCAGCGCCTGCAGGCGATCGGCGCCGACACCGTCCAGGGCGGCACCAACCTCGCCACCCCGGTCTTCGACGGCGCCCGCGAGGACGAGATCACCGGCCTGCTGGACAACACCACCCTCACCCGTGACGGTGAGCGCCTGGTGAACTCCACCGGCAAGGCCCGGCTGTTCGACGGCCGCTCCGGCGAGCCGTTCCCGATGCCGGTCTCGGTCGGCTACATGTACATCCTCAAGCTGCACCACCTGGTCGACGACAAGCTGCACGCCCGCTCGACCGGCCCGTACTCGATGATCACCCAGCAGCCGCTCGGTGGTAAGGCGCAGTTCGGTGGTCAGCGCTTCGGTGAGATGGAGGTGTGGGCCCTCGAGGCGTACGGCGCGGCCTACGCGCTGCAGGAGCTCCTCACCATCAAGTCCGACGACGTCCTCGGCCGCGTGAAGGTCTACGAGGCCATCGTCAAGGGCGAGAACATCCCCGAGCCCGGCATTCCCGAGTCCTTCAAGGTCCTCATCAAGGAAATGCAGTCGCTCTGCCTCAACGTGGAGGTGCTGTCCTCGGACGGCCAGTCCATCGAGATGCGGGACTCCGACGAGGACGTGTTCCGCGCCGCCGAAGAGCTCGGCATTGACCTGTCCCGGCGCGAGCCGAGCAGCGTCGAAGAGGTCTGACGGAGGTTGGGCCGGCTGCCCGCGCAGCCGGCCCGCCCCCAGGCCCCCCTCAGACCACATGAACGACTCTCGACTTACGAAAGAGGGCTTGACGACCAGTGCTTGACGTCAACTTCTTCGACGAGCTCCGCATCGGCCTGGCCACCGCCGACGACATCCGCCAGTGGTCGCACGGCGAGGTCAAGAAGCCGGAGACCATCAACTACCGCACCCTGAAGCCGGAAAAGGACGGGCTCTTCTGCGAGAAGATCTTCGGCCCCACCCGGGACTGGGAGTGCTACTGCGGTAAGTACAAGCGCGTCCGCTTCAAGGGCATCATCTGCGAGCGCTGCGGCGTCGAGGTGACCCGCGCCAAGGTGCGTCGCGAGCGGATGGGCCACATCGAGCTGGCCGCCCCGGTCACCCACATCTGGTACTTCAAGGGTGTCCCGTCCCGCCTGGGCTACCTGCTGGACCTGGCGCCGAAGGACCTCGAGAAGGTCATCTACTTCGCCGCCTACATGATCACCTGGGTCGACGACGAGCGCCGCCAGCGCGACCTGCCGTCCCTGGAGGCGCACGTCTCGGTCGAGCGTCAGCAGATCGAGAACCGCCGCGACTCCGACCTCGAGGCCCGCGCCAAGAAGGCCGAGACCGACCTGGCCGAGCTGGAGGCCGAGGGCGCCAAGGCCGACGTGCGCCGCAAGGTGCGCGAGAGCGCCGAGCGCGAGATGAAGCAGCTGCGCGACCGCGCGCAGCGCGAGCTCGACCGCCTCGACGAGGTGTGGGCCCGCTTCAAGAACCTCAAGGTCCAGGACCTCGAGGGCGACGAGCTGCTCTACCGCGAGCTGCGCGACCGCTTCGGCACCTACTTCTCCGGCTCGATGGGCGCGGCGGCCCTCAAGGACCGCCTCGAGACCTTCGACCTGGCGGAGGAGTCCGAGCGCCTGCGCGAGATCATCCGCACCGGCAAGGGCCAGAAGAAGACCCGTGCGCTGAAGCGCCTCAAGGTCGTCTCCGCGTTCCTGCAGACCACCAACAAGCCCAACGGCATGGTGCTGGACTGCGTCCCGGTCATCCCGCCGGACCTGCGTCCGATGGTGCAGCTGGACGGTGGCCGCTTCGCGACCTCCGACCTGAACGACCTGTACCGCCGCGTCATCAACCGCAACAACCGCCTGAAGCGGCTTCTCGACCTCGGTGCCCCCGAGATCATCGTGAACAACGAGAAGCGCATGCTCCAGGAGGCCGTCGACGCGCTGTTCGACAACGGCCGTCGTGGCCGTCCGGTCACCGGCCCGGGCAACCGCCCGCTGAAGTCCCTCAGCGACATGCTGAAGGGCAAGCAGGGTCGTTTCCGTCAGAACCTGCTCGGCAAGCGAGTCGACTACTCGGCCCGTTCGGTCATCGTCGTCGGCCCGCAGCTCAAGCTGCACCAGTGCGGTCTGCCGAAGGCCATGGCGCTGGAGCTCTTCAAGCCGTTCGTGATGAAGCGCCTGGTCGACCTGAACCACGCGCAGAACATCAAGTCGGCCAAGCGCATGGTCGAGCGCGCCCGTCCGGTCGTGTGGGACGTCCTCGAAGAGGTCATCGCCGAGCACCCGGTCCTGCTGAACCGTGCGCCCACCCTGCACCGCCTCGGCATCCAGGCCTTCGAGCCGCAGCTGGTCGAGGGCAAGGCCATCCAGATCCACCCGCTCGTCTGCACCGCGTTCAACGCGGACTTCGACGGTGACCAGATGGCCGTCCACCTGCCGCTCTCCGCGGAGGCGCAGGCCGAGGCCCGCATCCTGATGCTGTCCTCGAACAACATCCTGAAGCCGGCCGACGGTCGCCCCGTCACCATGCCGACCCAGGACATGGTGCTCGGTCTGTTCTTCCTCACCTCGGACCGCGAGGAGGTGAAGGGCGGTGGCCGTTCCTTCTCCTCCACCGCCGAGGCCGTCATGGCGTTCGACGCCAAGGAGCTGGACGTCCAGGCCGTCATCGACGTCCGTCTGCCGATGGGCACCGTCCCGCCCCGTGGCTGGACCCCGCCGATCGACGAGGACGGTCAGCCGGGCTGGTTCGAGGGCGAGTCCTTCCGCCTGCAGACCACCCTGGGCCGCGCGCTCTTCAACGAGCTGCTGCCCGAGGACTACCCGTTCGTCGACTACGAGGTGGGCAAGAAGCAGCTCTCCGCGATCGTCAACGACCTGGCGGAGCGCTACCCCAAGGTCGTCGTCGCGGCGACCCTGGACAACCTGAAGGCGGCCGGCTTCCACTGGGCCACCCGCTCGGGTGTCACCGTCTCGATCTCCGACGTCGTCGTCCCGCCGAGCAAGCCCCAGATCCTCGAGGGCTACGAGGCCAAGGCCGAGAAGGTCCAGCGTCAGTACGAGCGCGGCCTGATCACCAACGACGAGCGCAAGCAGGAGCTCATCGGCATCTGGACCCAGGCGACCAACGAGGTTGCCGAGGCCATGAACGCGAACTTCCCGAAGACCAACCCCATCTTCATGATGGTCGACTCGGGTGCTCGTGGAAACATGATGCAGATGCGCCAGATCGCCGGTATGCGTGGTCTGGTGTCCAACGCCAAGAACGAGACGATCCCCCGTCCCATCAAGGCGTCGTTCCGTGAGGGCCTCACCGTTCTCGAGTACTTCATCTCGACCCACGGTGCCCGTAAGGGTCTGGCCGACACCGCTCTGCGTACCGCCGACTCCGGCTACCTCACCCGTCGTCTGGTCGACGTCTCCCAGGACGTCATCATTCGCGAGGAGGACTGCGGCACCGAGCGCGGCCTCAAGCTGTCGATCGGTTCCGTGGGCGCCGACGGCGTGCTGCGCAAGGCCGACGACGTCGAGACCAGCGTCTACGCCCGCATGCTCGCCGAGGACATCACGGTGGACGGCAAGCTCCTTGCCACCGCCAACACCGACCTCGGTGACGTGCTGATCGACGAGCTGATCCGCCACGGCATCGGCGAGGTCAAGACCCGCTCGATCCTGACCTGTGAGTCGGCCGTCGGCACCTGCGCCATGTGCTACGGGCGCTCGCTGGCCACCGGCAAGCTGGTCGACATCGGTGAGGCGGTCGGCATCATCGCCGCCCAGTCCATCGGTGAGCCCGGTACCCAGCTGACGATGCGTACCTTCCACACCGGTGGTGTGGCCGGTGACGACATCACCCAGGGTCTGCCGCGTGTCGTCGAGCTCTTCGAGGCCCGTACCCCCAAGGGTGTGGCCCCGATCTCGGAGGCGCAGGGCCGGGTCCGCATCGAGGACACCGAGAAGACCCGCAAGCTGGTCATCACGCCGGACGACGGCAGCGAGGAGATCGCCTACCCGGTCTCCAAGCGTGTGAAGCTGCTCGTCAGCGAGGGCGAGGCGGTCGAGGTCGGCCAGAAGCTGACCATGGGTGCCACCAACCCGCACGACGTGCTGCGCATCATGGGCCAGCGGGCCGTCCAGATCCACCTGGTCGCCGAGGTCCAGAAGGTCTACAACTCGCAGGGTGTGTCGATCCACGACAAGCACATCGAGATCATCATCCGGCAGATGCTCCGCCGCGTGACGATCATCGAGTCGGGCGACGCCGAGCTGCTCCCGGGCGAGCTCGTCGAGCGCGGCCGCTTCGAGACCGAGAACCGTCGCGTGGTCGCCGAGGGCGGTCACCCCGCCTCCGGCCGTCCGCAGCTGATGGGTATCACCAAGGCCTCGCTGGCCACCGAGTCCTGGCTGTCGGCCGCCTCCTTCCAGGAGACGACCCGGGTCCTCACCGACGCGGCGATCCACGCCAAGTCGGACCCGCTGCTGGGCCTCAAGGAGAACGTCATCCTCGGTAAGCTCATCCCGGCCGGTACGGGTCTGCCCCGCTACCGCAACATCCGGGTCGAGCCGACCGAGGAGGCCAAGGCCGCGATGTACTCGGCCGTCGGCTACGACGACTACGACCTGTCGCCCTTCGGCGCCGGCTCCGGCCAGGCGGTTCCGCTGGACGACTACGACTACGGCCCGTACACCGGCTGAGTCGCGCGTCACTGATCGCAGGGCGGTCACCCCTCACGGGGTGGCCGCCCTGCGGCGTTTCCGGGCCTCTGCGGCGTTTCCCCGGGCCCCTGCGGGGTTTCCGGGGCCCTGGCCGAGGCCGGCGGGGGTCGGCCAGGGCCCCGGAGGGAAAGCGATTAGGTCTTTTGGTCGAAGTCGCGTAAGGTCGTGTTTACCGACGCGGGGTGGAGCAGCTCGGTAGCTCGCTGGGCTCATAACCCAGAGGTCGCAGGTTCAAATCCTGTCCCCGCTACTCGTTCGAAGGGCCCGGAGGCA
Source organism: Kitasatospora sp. NPDC034023 (assembly GCF_055575795.1). Classification (NCBI taxonomy): domain Bacteria; kingdom Bacillati; phylum Actinomycetota; class Actinomycetes; order Kitasatosporales; family Streptomycetaceae; genus Kitasatospora; species Kitasatospora sp. NPDC034023. The sequence goes on along the minus strand of NZ_JBVIRY010000023.1, from coordinate 57,549 downwards.
TTTGCCTCCGGGCCCTTCGGCATTCCCGGAGGAGCTCCTCGCCCGTGCGGGGGAGACGGGGGAACCGCTCCCGGGAGGGAGGCGTGGGAACGGTCGGGTGCGGAAGGCTTCTCGGTGTCGGGTGACGGGGCTTTCGAAGGGGGCCGGGGATGAAGCGGGTACTGGGCGCGGTGGCGATCACGGCGGGGGTGCTGGTCGGGATGTCGGGCTGCCTGCCGATCGGGGACGACCAGGAGCACCGGACGGTCGAGTACGGGGTGGCCGAGCCGGTCAGGGAGCTGGTGGTCGAGGGGGAGAACGGCGGCGTGGTGGTGACCGGCGCCGGTGACACCGTGCACGTGGTCGAGAACCAGAACTACAGGGGGGACGCGCCGAAGAGCACGCACGAGGTGAAGGACGGCGTGCTCCGGCTGACGTACGACTGCGACCACTGCGGCATCGGGTACACCGTGCACGTGCCGGCCGGGACCAAGGTGCGGGTGAAGGAGACCAACGGCGGCATCAAGCTGAACGGGCTGGCCGGCGAGGCGGAGGCCGACGTGAAGAACGGCGGGGTCGAGGCCAGCGGGCTGACCTCCCCGCAGGTGAAGCTGACCGCGGTGAACGGCGGGGTGCGGGCCGACTTCGCCGCCGCGCCGTCGAAGGTGGAGGCGAAGACCTCGAACGGCGGGGTGCGGGTGCAGGTGCCGGGCGGGCAGGCGTACGCGGTGGACGCGAAGGCGTCGGTCGGCGGGGTGGACGTGAGCATCCCCTCGCAGCCGGGAGCGGCGCGCACCATCACCGCGCGGGCGGAGACCGGCGGTGTGACGGTCAGCGGTGCCTGACCGGGCCGTTCCGGAGGTACTGCCGGTAGGGCATGATCTTCTCCGCGGGGGCGGTGTCCCCGGTTACGGGGGAGGTGCCGGGGTGGATCGTGCTTCGGGCCGGCTGAACCGGCCGGCCGGGCTGAGTCCGTACGTGCAGGACTCGCTGCTGGCGGTGGTGTCGGCCGGGATCTCGATCTGGGCGGTCTACAACGACGACACGGCCTGGCCGTGGTGGGTCTACCTGGTGGCCGTGTCCACCGCGCTGCCGCTGCCCTGGCGGCGCCGGGCGCCGCTGACCGCGCTGGCGGCGAGCAGTGTGGCCTTCGTCGCGCTGTCGCTGCTGGCGCACTCGGCGAACCCGCAGGTCCCGCTGGCCGGGGTGATCGGCCTCTACACGGTCGCCGAGCGGTGCTCGGACCGGGCGCGCTGGACGGTGCTGGCGGCGACGGTGGTCGGCAACGTGATCGGCACCCACTCGCCCAACGGCGCGCTGTTCAGCCTGATCACCTCCGTCGGCTCGTTCGTGTTCGGCTCGCTGGTGCGCGCCCAGCGGGAGCTGGCCCGGGTGCAGGCGGAACGTGCCCGGGAGGCCGGTGAGCGGGCGGCCAGCGAGGCCGGCCGGGCGGTGGCGCAGGAGCGGGCCAGGATCGCCCGGGAAATGCACGACATCCTGGCGCACGCGGTCTCGCTGATGGTGATCCAGGCCGAGGCCGGGCCGGTGGTGGTGCGCAGCAACCCGGACCGGGCGATCCGCGCGTTCGACACCATCGCCGACGCGGGGCGCGACGCGATGGTCCAACTGCGTCGCGTGCTCGGGGTGTTGAAGGAGGAAGGGGTCGGCCCGGAGCTGGCGCCGCAGCCCCGGCTGGCCGAACTCGCCGACGTGGCCGAGCGGGTGCGCCAGGCCGGGCTGGCGGTGGAGCTCGAACTGGCCGACGGGCTGCGCACGGCGCCCGCCGACGTGCAGGCCGCGGCCTACCGGATCGTGCAGGAGGCGCTGACCAACACGGTCAAGCACGCCGGGGCCGACCGGGCCGCGATCCGGGTGCGGCAGGCCGGGGACGTGCTGGAGGTCGTGGTCTCCGACAACGGCCGCGGGGTGCCGCCGACGGCCGGCCGTACGGTGGTCGGCTGGTCCGGCGGGCGCGGGCTGGTCGGTATCCGGGAGCGGGCGGCGGCCTGCGGCGGGCGGGCCGAGGCCGGTCCGGGGCCGGAGGGCAGGGGTTTCCTGGTGAGCGCCCGGCTGCCGCTGGGGGCGGGCGGAACGGTGGAGGGGGTGGGCGGATGACGCCGATTCGGGTGGTCGTCGCGGACGACCAGGAGCTGGTGCGGGCCGGGTTCGGGATGATCCTGGACGCGCAGCCGGACATCGAGGTGGTGGCCGAGGCGGCCGACGGCGCCGAGGCCGTCGAGGCGGTGCGTGAGCACGGCCCCGACGTGCTGCTGCTGGACGTCCGGATGCCGGTGATGGACGGGCTGGAGGCGGCCCGCCGGGTGTGCGCCGAGTTCCCGTCCACCAAGGTGATCATGCTGACCACCTTCGACATCGACGACTACGTCTTCGACGCGCTGTACGCGGGCGCCAGCGGCTTCCTGCTCAAGGACGTCCGGCGGGACGACCTGGCGCACGGGGTGCGGATGGTCGCCTCGGGGGAAGCGCTGCTCGCGCCCTCGGTGACCAGGCGGCTGATCGGCGAGTTCGCCGCCCGCCGGCCGGGGGCGCCGGAACGGGCGGTGCGGCCGCCCTCCAAGCTGCTGGAGCAGCTGACCCTGCGCGAGCAGGAGACGCTGCGGCTGATCGCGCGCGGGCTGTCCAACGCCGAGATCGCGGCCGAGCTGGTGGTCAGCGAGCACACGGTGAAGACGCATGTCAGCAATGTGCTGAGCAAGCTCGGGCTGCGGGACCGGGTGCACGCGGTGGTGTTCGCCTACGAGGCGGGGGCGGTGGTGGTGGGGGAGTCCTGACGGGCTCCGCCACGGCGGGCTCGGCCGGGGTGCCTCCCTCGTGCGGGGGAGGCGGGGAGTTCGCCGGTGCGGGCGATCCGGGACGAGGGCCTGGGCCGGGAGGCTCTGGGGTGTCGGAAACGGACCACACCGCTGGAGAGATCGTCAGATGAACGCCACTCGCGCCACCCGTCTCACCCGCCTCACCCCGTACGCCGTCGTCGGCGCCCCCGCCCTGATGGCGCTCTACGGCGGCATCCGCCTGGTCCCGGGCTCCCGCGAGCCGGGCCTCGGCTGGACGGCCGGTCACACCGCGATGCTGGCCGGGCTGCTGCTGTTCGCCCCGGTCTTCCTCGCCCTGCGCCGACAGCTCGCCCCACGCGGCACGGCCGGGCGGATCGCGGCCGGGACAGCGCTGGGGACGGCCTTCGCGGGGCTGCTCTGCTCGCTGGTGCAGATCGGGATCGACCTGGTCGTCGGCCTCGCGGCGGCGGACAAGGGCGAGCAGTCGCGGCTCTTCGGCCGGGTGCAGGACGTCCCGGGTGTGCTGCCGGCCGTCTACCAGGTCGGCCCGCTGCTCTTCTACGTCGGCCTGCTGGCGCTGCTGACCGCCGCCGCGGCCGGCCGCTCCCGGGCGCTGCGCTGGTGGAGCCCGGTGCTGGTGCTGCTCGGCACGCTCGCTTCGGGGGCCGACCTGGCCTTCATCCCGCTCGCCGCCGCCTGCTACCTGGTGGCGCTGGCCCCGCTCGTCCGTCCGGCCGTCGCGCCGCGGCCGGTGCTGGTCTGACCTCCGCGCGCCGCCCGTCGGCTCACGGCGCGGAGCACCCGGAATTTCGGTGGCCGTGCCCGGGCCGGTGGCCGTACCGTCCGGTCCATGAACGCGAAGCGCCCCCTGATCGCCGTGCTCACCGGCGCGGGCATCTCGACCGACTCCGGCATCCCCGACTACCGCGGCCCGCAGGGCCTGTGGCAGAAGGACCCGGCGGCGCAGGAGCTGGTCACCATCGGGCCGTACCGGGACGACCCGGAGGTCCGGCGGCGGTCCTGGCTGCTGCGGCTGGAGACGGGCGCGCTGGCCGCCGAGCCGAACGCCGGGCACCGGGCGCTGGTCGACCTGGAGCGCTCCGGGCTGCCGCTGCGGGTGCTCACCCAGAACGTGGACGGGCTGCACCAGGCGGCCGGGCTGCCCGCCCGCAAGGTGCTCGAACTGCACGGCACCGCACGGGAGACGCAGTGCCTGCGCTGCCGGGTGGTCGCGCCGATGGCCGACGCGCTGGCGCGGGTCGAGGCAGGCGAGCCGGACCCGGCCTGCCGGGAGTGCGGGGGGATCCTCAAGCCGCGCACGGTGATGTTCGGCGAGAACCTGGACCCGGAGGTGCTCGGCCAGGCCGAGTCGATCGCCCGCGGCTGCGACGTCTTCATCGCGGTCGGCACCAGCCTGCAGGTGTTCCCGGTGGCGGCGCTGCCGTACAGCGCGGTGGAGGCCGGGGCGAAGCTGATCATCGTGAACGGCGAGCCCACGCCGTACGACGAGGCGGCGGACGAGGTGATCCGGGAGCCGATCTCGGAGGCGCTGCCCGAGCTGGTGCGGCGGCTGGTGAGTGAGCGGGCGTGAGGGGTGGCGGGCAGCCCGAAGGGCCTGAAGGCGGAAGGGTCTCAAGGCGGAAGGGTCTGAAGCCGGAAGGGTCTTAAATCGGACGTACCGCGTGCGTACGATGATCCTTCCGGCTTCCCCTCACGGCCTGGAGTGATCGACCGATGACGACGACGGCGAAGTTCGACCCCTGGTCGGCGGCGTTCGTGGCCCACCCGTACGACGCGTACGCCGAACTGCGCGACCACGCGCCGGTGACGTACTTCGAGCCGACGAACCAGTGGCTCGTCGCGCGCCACGAGGACGTCAGCGCGCTGCTGCGCGACCGACGGCTCGGCCGCACCTACACCCACCGCTTCAGCCACGCGGAGTTCGGCCGCCCCGGGCCCGACCCGGCGCACGAGCCCTTCCACACCCTGAACGACCACGGGCTGCTCGACCTGGAGGCGCCCGACCACACCCGGATCCGCCGGCTCGTCTCCAAGGCCTTCACCCCGCGCATGGTCGAGGGCCTGCGCCCGACCGTCCGGCGCCTGGCCGGCGAGCTCGTCGACGACCTGCTCGCGGCCGGCGGCGGCGACCTGATCGCCACCGTCGCCGAGCCGCTGCCGGTCGCCGTGATCGCCGAGATGCTCGGCGTCCCGGCGGGCGACCGGCACCTGCTGCGGCCGTGGTCCGCCGACATCACCGGGATGTTCGAGCTCAACCCGACCGAGGAGGCCGCCCGCCGGGCCGTCACCGCGAGCATCGAGTTCTCCGACTACCTGCGCGCCCTGATCCGCGAACGCCGGGTGAACCCGGGCGAGGACCTGATCAGCGCGCTCATCCAGGCCCAGGAGGGCTCCGACGCGCTGAGCGAGCAGGAGATGATCTCCACCTGCGTGCTGCTGCTCAACGCCGGCCACGAGGCGACCGTCAACACCACCGGCAACGGCTGGTGGGCGCTCTTCCGCCACCCCGAGGAGCTCGCCCGGCTACGCGGCGCGGTGGACGAGCTGCTGCCCACCGCGATCGAGGAACTGATGCGCTGGGACACCCCGCTGCAGATGTTCGAGCGCTGGGTCCTGGAGGACATCGAGGTCCGCGGCGTCACCATCCCGCGCGGCTCCGAGGTCGCCCTGCTCTTCGGCTCCGCCAACCGCGACCCCGAGCGCTTCGCCGACCCCGACCGGCTCGACCTCGGCCGCGCCGACAACCCGCACATCACCTTCGGTGCCGGAATCCACTTCTGTCTCGGCGCCCCGCTTGCCAGACTGGAGCTCACCGAGTCCTACGGCACCCTGCTGCGCCGGGCCCCGGGCCTGCGGCTGGTCCGCGAGCCCGAGTGGAACCCGGGGTACGTGATCCGGGGGCTCAGGGAACTACTGGTCGAGGTCTGACGGACAGCCGGGCAGACGGACAGACAGACGGAGAAGAGGGGGGAGCGGCCGTGGGCAAGGCGACGGGGGCGCTGCTGGGGCTGGCGATCGGCGACGCGATCGGCCGGGTGACGGAGTTCAAGACCGTCGAGGCGATCGCCGCCGACCATCCGGACTGGCGGCAACTCCCGCTGCCCGACAAGGCCTTGGTCACCGACGACACCCAGATGACGCTCGCCCTCGGCCGCGGCCTGCGCACCGCCCTGGCGCGCGGGCCCCTCACGCCCCTACGGCTGGAACGGCCGGTTCGCGAGGAGTTCGTCGACTGGTGGCGCTCCCCGGAGAACAACCGCGCCCCGGGCATGACCTGCCTGCGCTCCTGCGAGCGGCTCAGCCACGCCGAGTACCGCTGGCAGCAGGCGAGCGACGTCGGCTCCAAGGGCTGCGGCGCCAACATGCGGGTCGCCCCGATCGGGCTGATCCGCGAGCTGGACGCCCGGCAGCTCTCCGGCGCCGCCCAGCTGCAGTCCGCGCTCACCCACGGCCACCCCACCGCGCTCGCCGCCAGTGACCTCACCGCGTACGCCGTCCGCAAGCTCGCCGAGGGCGTGCCGCCGGCCGGCCTGCCCGCGGCGCTGCGGGCGTACGCGCTGGCGAGCCGGGAGCGGTACGACGAGTTCTGGCTCGGCGACCTTGCCGCGCTCTGGTACGGCGCCTCGCCGCAGGCCGTCATCGCCCGCGGCTGGGACGACTGCCTCGCCGTCCTCGACCAGCTGGAGGCCGCGCTCGCCGCCCCCGACCCGGAGGCCGACCCCTGCCTGGCCACCGGCGAGGGCTGGGTCGCCGAGGAGGCCTTCGGCACCGGCCTGCTCTGCTTCCTGCTGCTGCCGGACGACCCCGTGGCCGCCGTCCGCCGGGCCGCCTACTCCAGCGGCGACTCCGACTCCCTCGCCTGCCTGACCGGCGCCTTCGCGGGCGCCCACCACGGCGAGACGGCCTGGCCGGCCGACTGGGTGGAGCGGATCGAGCACCGGGACGAACTGCTGGAGCTCGGCGCGCTCTGGGACTGAGCGGAGCCGGGCGGCGGGGTCCACCAAGGGCCGCTCGGCGGGGTCCACCCAGGGCCGGGCGGCGGGTCCACCCAGGGCTGCTCGGCGGGGTCCACCCAGGGCCGGGCGGCGGGTCCACCCAGGGCTGCTCGGCGGGGTCCATCCAGGGCCGGGCGGCGGCGTTCGCGCAGGGCCGCTCGGCGGGGTCCATCCAGGGCCGGGCGGCGGCGTTCGCGCAGGGCCGCTCGGCGGGGCGAGCGGAACCGGTCGGCGGGGCGGCGCGTCGAAGGGCCATGACGAACCGCAGCACCGGAACCCGTCGTCCACCGCGCCGCCCGGCGGCGCTGCTCCTCGCCGCCGCGCTCGCCGCACCGCTGCTCGCCGGCTGTGGCAGCAGCGGGGCGGCCGCGCCCGCGGAGCTCAGGGCCTCGGCGCCCGCCAGCCGGCCCCCGGTCGACCCGGCCCAGCTGACCGCGACCGCGACCGCCACCGACGCCTTCGGCCTCGATCTCCTGCACACCCTCACCACGCGGCCCGACGACGCCGGCCGCAACCTCGTGGTCTCCCCGTCCGGCCTGGCCACCGTGCTCGCCATGCTGCTGCCCGGCACCCGGGGCACCACCGCCGACGAACTCGCCAAGGCCCTGCACACCGAGCTCACCCCGCAGCAGTACGCCCTCGCCATCGGTGCGCTGAACCGCCAGGCACCCTCCGGCAACGGGCTCACCCTGCGCCAGAGCGACGACCTCTGGGCCCAGCGGGGCCTCGCCGTCTCACCGGACTACCTGGCCACCCTCGCCGCCGCGTTCGACGCCGGCGTGCACCCCGCCGACTTCGCCAAGGATCCGGAGGGCTCCCGCAAGGCCGTCAACGCGGCCGTGGAGAAGGCCACCGAGGGCCGGATCAAGGACCTCTTCGCCCCGAACGCGATCACCGCGGACACCCGGCTGGTGCTCACCGACGCGCTCTACCTCAAGGCCAAGTGGGCCTCCGCGTTCAAGCCCTCGCAGACCGCCGACCGCCCGTTCCACAAGCTCGACGGTTCCGCCCCGGCCGTCCCCTCGATGAGTCAGACCGGCGGGTTCAAGTACGCCGACGGCTCCGGCGGGATCGTCGGCGAGCCCTGGCAGGCCGTCGAACTCCCGTACGCGGGCGGCGGGTTGGCGATGGACCTGATCGTCCCCGCGCAGGGCGGCTTCGCGGCCTTCACCAAGGGCCTGGACCAGCCCCAGCTCGACCGGATCCTCGGTGCCCTCGCCGAGCGGCACGTCGACCTGCAGCTTCCGCGCTTCCACTTCGACACGTCCAACGAGCTCACCTCCGCGCTGCGCTCGCTCGGCGTGAAGTCGCTCTTCGACGGGGCCGACCTCAGCGGCATCGCCAAGGATCCGCTCGCCGTCAGCACGGTGGTGCAGAAGGCCACCGTCGAGGTCGACGAGGACGGCACGGTCGCGGCGGCCGGCAGCGGCGTCGGGATCGCCGGAGCGGCCGCGCCGGCCCCGGACCAGCCCGTCCAACTGCACATCGACCGGCCGTTCCTGTTCCTGATCCGGGACACCCAGGGCGGGCGGCCGCTGTTCCTCGGCCAGGTCACCGATCCGCAGGCACGCTGAGGGACCCGTACCGGGGAGGGAACCCGCCAGGGAGGCGCCCCTACCAGGCCGGGTAGCGCCCGCCGAGCCCCGGGTGGAGCGGGTCGCGGCTGCCGAACAGCACCAGCAGGTCGTCCGCGACCTGCCGCAGCTCGGCCCGCCCCTCCACCGCCCCGGCCCACTCGGCGGGCAGTGCCGAGGCGCCGTACGCGGCCCCGACCAGGTTGCCGCAGACCGCGCCGGTCGAGTCGCTGTCCCCGGAGTGGTTCACCGACAGCAGCAGCGCGGTGCGCACCGGGTCGGGGTCGAGGGTGGCCGCCAGCAGCGAGTACACCGCGATGGCCAGGCACTCCTCGGCGATCCAGCCGAGCCCGACCCGCTCCACCGCCTCCGCCGCGGGCTCGGACTCCTGGGCGACCCGCACCGCCCGGGCCAGCGCCTGAACGGTCTCCTTGGAGCCCGGCAGCTCGCGGATCTGCTCCACGGTCTCGCCGACCGCCGCCCACGGCTCCGTCCCGTTCGCGAGCCGCTCGATCAGCGCCGCGAAGGCGCCCGCCGCGAGGTAGCCGGTCGGGTGCCCGTGGGTGAGCTGGGCGCACTGCACGGCCAGCCCGAAGGACTGCTCGACGCCCAGCCGGGCCAGCCCGAACGGCGCCGAGCGCATCACCGTGCCGCAGCCCTTGGAACCCGGGTTGATCGGCCCCGGCCGCCCGATCACGGACGGTGCCTCGAACACCGGGTGCTCGGACACCCCGCTCAGACAGGCGTTGCCCGGCGCCCGCCGCGCGTACAGGAAGGGCTGCCGCAGCAGCCAGCCGTCGTACGGGCGGGGCTGCGGCACGGTGTCCGGCGCGGGCTGGTACTGCGTCAGCAGCCAGCGCCGGTAGGCGCCGTGGACGGCCTCCGGCACCGAGCCTCCGCCGCCCGTCCAGCCGCGGACGAAACCGCGGATCAGGCCCTCGGCGGTGAACAGCGTCATCTGGGTGTCGTCGGTGACCTCGACCGGCCCGGGACCGCCCGGCAGGGAGGTCACGCCCGCCGGCCCGTAGTGGCCCTGGATCTGGTGGAGCTGCTGGAACTCCACCGGCCAGCCCAACGCATCGCCGATGGCCCCGCCGAGCAGCGCTCCGCGCACCCGGTCCCGATACCCCGACTCGGCAGCCGGCTCCGTCACGTCGAATCCCCCTTCGTTCGTGGCGGAATACGTTCTACCAGGTCTCGGTGCGGTGCTACCGACGGATCTCCCCGGCGCGCCCGTGTAGCGCGGCCCGGTCGGCGGCGGCCCGTCCGGCCGCCCAGCCCTTGCCGTCGCTGACCCGGACCCGCTGCGAGACCAGCTTCGGGAACAGTCGGCCGATCTCCTCGTCCACCGCCTCCGAGCGGGCGGCGAGCGCGGGCAGCAGCCGCTCGTCCGGCAGCAGCTGCTCCTCGGTGCCGTCCTCGCGCAGGTGCCGGCCGGCCGCGGCGGCGCTGGTGGTCCGCTCGGTGGCGGCGGTCAGCCGCTCGCGGATCCGCGCCGCGTACGCGACCAGGAAGGAGTGCCGGAACGCCTTGCTGCGCGAGTCCCGGCGGGAGCCCGCCTTGTTGAGCGCGTGGGTGGCCTGCACCAGCAGCGAGGTGTAGAGCAGCTCGACGCCGTCCAGGTCGCCGTCGAAGCCGACCACGGTGCAGAAGCCGAACTCCTTCGCCCACACCACCCGGCACCGGTTGGCCACCGCGACCGCGTCCAGCAGCATCGTCTTGGGGCCCTCGTACGGGTTGTCCACCCCGATCCGCAGCGCCGCCGGGGCGTCCCGGTCCGCACCGGCGGCGGCCAGCAGCGCCTCGTCGATGCTGTGCTGGGCCATCAGCTGCTGGGCCTTGGCGGTCAGCGCCTCGGCCTCCTCCGGGTACTCGGTGGACTCGGCCTTGGCCAGCAGCGCCCGGATCCGGGCCAGCATCCGCGGCTCGCCGGCCAAGGAACCGGGACGCTCCGACCCCGAGTGCCGCGGCCCCGACTGCCGCGACCCGACGTGCTGCGGCCGCACCGTCTGCCCGGGAGCCGGTCCCACCGGGGCGATCGGCGGCAGCCGGCCCCAGGTGCGCAGCAGCTCCAGGACGGCGGTGGCGAGCGCGAAGCGGTCCAGCCGGTGCCGCTGGGCGAACGCCCCCAGGTACTGCTCGTCGCCGGACCACCAGGCCTCGACCTCCAGCTCGCGCAGCTGCTCCTGCCAGCGCCGGTCGAGCGCCGCCGCGGGGTGGCGGCGGTCCTCGGCGGCGATCAGGTCCACCGCGAGGGCCAGGTGGACGGGCTTCAGCCCGCGCCGCACCACCCGCGCCAGGTCGGCCGGGCGCCACCCGGCGGACCAGCAGCGGCCGACGGCGGTGTCCGCGTACCCCAGCAGGGCCCGGCTGACCGCCGGCCACTGCCCGGCCGAGGCGGCCAGCAGCGACGCCCCGGTGTCCAGCGCGAGGTCCAGCCGCTCCTCGGGGGCCGTCAGCACCGCCCGCACCGCCTGCTCCAGTAGCGGCCCGGCGTCTCCGCCCTGCTGCGCGCCCTTGCCCACGGTGTGTCCCTGCTCTCCTCGACGGCCCTGTTCCTCCTGCCCATGATGCCGGAGCCCGCACCGACGACCGGGACGGACGACTGCGGAGGACGGCGGGGAGGGGCGGGGGAGCAGGCAGCGGCGCCCGGCCCCAGGACGGGACCGGGCGTCGGAGGAAACGGTTCGGCTCAGCGCTGGACGGCCTTGGCCAGGATCTCCGGGATGCGCTCCAGCAGCCGGGTGGCCGCCATCCGTACGCCGAGGACGGCGACCAGGGCGCCGTACAGCGGGCCGATCAGCAGGACCGGCCAGCTCGGCCCGTCCGAGGTCAGCGCCCAGCCGAGGTAGCCGCCGACCGGCAGGGCGAGCAGTGCGACGCCGAACATCGAGCCGAACGAGTTGAGCATGACCAGCCCGCTCTGGCCGGGGGCGGCATTGCGCATCGGGTTGTTGTCGGCGGGCATGGCGTACGGCACCAGCACGCTGAACATCGCGCCGAGCGCCACCCCGCAGCCGAGCAGTGCGAAGGCCAGGCCGAGCGCGGCCGGCAGGTCCGCCCACGTGTCGGTGACGCCCGCCAGTGCCAGCCCGAGCACCCCCGTCACCGGGATCGCGTAGGACAGCACCGCGTACGCCCGGCCGCGCAGCTCGTCGCGGGCGTCGGCCGGGGTGCGCAGGGTGGCGGCGACCATCCAGAACGCCGAGCCGTCCATGCCGAACAGGTTGAGCATCTGCAGTCCGAGGAACATCCCGGTCATCGCGAGCAGGTACACGCTCGCCCAGCCCTGGACCATCGACAGCACGCAGATCACCACCGTCATGCCGATGCTGGTGAACAGCGCGGCCTTGGCCCGCGGTTCGCGCCAGGCGTACCGCAGGTGGCGCTGCATCACCGCGCCGGCCCGGCCCTGGGGCAGGAAGCCCCAGCCGCGCGAGCGCTGCACCCCGCGCGCCACCTCCAGGGTGGAGGAGTCGGCGGTGACCATGAGTTCCTGCAGGCTGCCGCGCCACCAACGCAGCAGCAGCGCCAGCAGCACGCCGGCCGCGGCGAGCTGCAGGAGCGCGAGCCCGTACCGGCCCTCGGCGGCGGTGCGCGGCGCGTCGGCGGCGCTGATCGGCGGGATCCAGCGCAGCACGGAGGCGATCGGCTTCAGCGGACCGAGGTCGAGGTCGTCGCCGGGGCGACCGAAGACGCTCTGCGAACCGACGTTGGCGGCCTGGATCAGGAGCGCGAAGGCCAGCCCGCCGAAGATCGCGAAGTCCTTGCCGCGACGGCTGGAGAGCATCCGGGCGTTGCCGGCCGCGACCGCCCGGGAGAGCGTGACCAGGCAGAGCACCGCGAGCGGCACGCCGACCACGGCGACCGCGGCCGAGGCCCCGCCGCCGGCGCCGGCCAGTACCGCGCCGGTCACCAGCACCAGGTTGATCAGCGGCCCGGGCCCGATCAGCGCGGCCAGCAGCGAGCCGCGCAGCAGCGGGCCGGGCCGCAGCGGCAGCATGGTGAGCCGGGTCGGGTCGGCGCTCTCGTCGCTGGAGAACAGGAAGAGCGGCAGCGCGGCCCAGCCCAGGGTCAGCACGCCGAGCAGCATCACGCCGGCGTCCCCGGAGCCCGCGAAGTGCCCGTTCAGCGCGGCCAGGGCGACGGCGATGCCACCCGCGAAGGCCAGGCCCACGACGCCGCCGATCACGAAGACGGCGGTTCGGCCGGGGCTGCGCCGCAGCCCGTTGCGCAGCAGCCGCAGCTTGAGCGCGACCAGGGCGCGGACCACCGTCCGCCCGTCGGGGACGGGGACGGGGGTGCGGACGGCGGCGGTGCTCACTGGGTGCCCCCGAGCCAGCCGAGCGCCTGCCCGTCGTCCTCGCGGACGCCGATCAGGTCGAGGAAGGCCTCGTGCAGGCTGCGCCCGCCCCGCACCGAGTCCAGCGGGCCCTGGGCGATCACCCGGCCCGCGTTGACCACCGCGACCCAGTCGCAGAGCTGCTCGACCAGCTCCATCACGTGGCTGGAGAAGACGACCGTGGAACCGGCCGCCGCGTACCGCTTGAGCACGCCGCGGATGGTCTGGGCGGAGACCGGGTCGACGCCCTCGAAGGGCTCGTCCAGGAACAGCACGTCGGGGTTGTGCAGCAGCGCGGCGGCCAGGCCGATCTTCTTGCGCATGCCGGTGGAGTAGTCGGCGACCAGCTTGTCGGCGTCCCGGCCGAGGTCCAGGACGGTCAGCAGTTCCTCGGCGCGGCGGTCCACCTCGGCGCCGGGCAGGCCGCGCAGCCGCCCGGTGTACTGCAGCAGTTCGCGTCCGCTGAGCCGCTCGAACATCCGCAGGCCCTCGGGCAGGATGCCGATCCGCGCCTTGACCGTGACCGGGTCCGCCCACACGTCGGTGCCGTGCACCAGGACGGTGCCCTGGTCGGGCCGCAGCAGTCCGGTGACCATCGACAGCGTGGTGGTCTTGCCGGCGCCGTTCGGGCCGACCAGGCCGATGAACGAGCCCGCCGGCAGTTCCAGGCTCAGCCCGGCCACGGCGGCCTGGGTGCCGAAGTGCTTCCACAGCCCTCGGATGCTGACGGCGGACGGGGTGCCCGGTTCGGGGTGGTCGGAGGAGGGCGGTGATGACGCCTGCATGGCGGCCTTCTCTGCTCGTGGTGGCCGGAGTTCGTGGTGGCCGGACTCCCGGGGTTCAGCCTGGCACTGCCCGAACGGGCTGTCGCCCGAGTTGAGGATTCCCTGAGCGTGTCCGCCGAACGGGTGAGCCGCGCCGCCCTGAATCCCATTCCCGACGTCTACTGGGCCGAATCGGCAACTACTCAGTTCCCCTGTTCGTCCTGCACTATGAGGACCAGTGAGGGTGCGCGGGGGTGCCGCGGTACCGGGAGGTGGCGGATGTCCGTTCAACCGTGGGGCGAACCCGGTCCCGGCCACAAGCACGGCCAGGGCCGCCAGCAGGGCTACGGGCAGGGCTACGGCCACGGGCAGGGCTACGGCCACCGGCCGGTCGTCGGCTGGCAGCAGGCCCCGTCCCCGCAGGCGCCGTCCCCGCAGGCCGCGATGCGGGCGGGCCACGCGGACCGCGACCGGACGGTCGACGTGCTGAAGGCCGCGTTCGCCGAGGGCCGGCTCTCCGTCGAGGAGTACGAGCAGCGCCACGAGGCCGTGGTCGCGGCGCAGACCTACGGCCAGCTGGCCGCGCTGGTGGCCGACCTGCCGGCCGGCCCGATGGTGACGCCGGCCACGGTCGCCACACCGGTTCCGGCCACATTCCTGCCCGCCCCGCCCCCGCCCCCGCAGGCCCGCCCCACCAACGTGCTGGCGGTGGTGTCCCTGGTGTGCGGCCTGACCGGCTTTCTGGCGCTGCCGGTGCTGCCCGCGGTGATCACCGGCCACATCGCCCGGTCCCAGATCCGCGACCGCAACATGGACGGTGACTGGGCGGCCGTCCTCGGCCTGGTCCTCGGCTACATGGGCACCGCGTTCTGGGCCCTGCTGGTCCTCGCCGGCATCGCCTAGGGTCGGCCGACCGGTGCTGCGGCGTGGTGGCGCTGCGCTCCGTCACGTGGCTCTCCGTCGCTGCGCTCCGGTGGCGGGTGGGTCTCCGTCGCTGCGCTCCGTCGGCGCGTGGGTGGCACAGAGCGGACGACTGTGGTAGAGCGGGTGGAGGTGGCCCGACACCGGGCGGTCACGTGCGGGACACCCGCGTGACGCTCGGCCGAAGGCGGCGACCTGCGGCGTTGCATTTGTTTTGACCGAGCCCCATGCGCTAGGTACGCTCTGACCTTGTGCCTGGGGTGTCCCCGGGTCCTTGTGCGTGCATGCACACCGGTCGCCGCGCCGAGCCGGAGCGTCTTACAGCGCCCCGCGCGTAGAGCGCCGTCGCTGTACATCAGCCATGGGATTCCGTGTCGGAAAAGCCCAACACACCCGACCGCGTGGGTCGACCACGGGGTTGTGTGCGAGGGAGACACCGCAGGTTAGTTCCACCAAGCCTTGGCACACAGAAAACGGAGAAACGGTGCCTACGATCCAGCAGCTGGTCCGAAAGGGCCGGCAGGACAAGGTCGAGAAGAACAAGACTCCCGCGCTGAAGGGTTCCCCGCAGCGCCGTGGGGTCTGCACGCGTGTGTACACGACCACCCCGAAGAAGCCGAACTCGGCGCTTCGTAAGGTCGCCCGTGTGCGCCTCACCAGCGGGATCGAGGTCACCGCTTACATTCCGGGCGAGGGCCACAACCTGCAGGAGCACTCCATCGTGCTGGTGCGCGGTGGTCGTGTGAAGGACCTTCCTGGTGTCCGCTACAAGATCATCCGCGGTTCGCTTGACACCCAGGGTGTCAAGAACCGCAAGCAGGCTCGCAGCCGCTACGGCGCCAAGAAGGAGAAGTAAGAATGCCTCGTAAGGGCCCCGCCCCGAAGCGCCCGGTCATCATCGACCCGGTTTACGGCTCCCCGGTCGTCACCCAGCTGGTCAACAAGATCCTGCTGCACGGCAAGCGCTCCACCGCCGAGCGGATCGTCTACGGCGCCCTCGAGGGCGTTCGTGAGAAGACCGGCGCCGACCCGGTCGTCGCGCTGAAGCGCGCGCTGGAGAACGTGAAGCCGGCCCTCGAGGTCAAGTCCCGCCGTGTCGGTGGCGCGACCTACCAGGTTCCGGTCGAGGTCCGCCCGGGCCGCGCCAGCACCCTGGCGCTGCGCTGGATGGTCGGTTACTCCCGCGCCCGTCGCGAGAAGACCATGACCGAGCGTCTGATGAACGAGATCCTCGACGCCAGCAACGGTCTGGGCGCTTCCGTGAAGCGTCGCGAGGACACCCACAAGATGGCCGAGTCCAACAAGGCCTTCGCGCACTACCGCTGGTAGTCCCTACCCCGTCACTAGACAGAGAGAGAACGAGCCACCATGGCTGCAACCTCCCTTGACCTCGCCAAGGTCCGCAACATCGGGATCATGGCGCACATCGACGCGGGCAAGACCACCACCACCGAGCGGATCCTGTTCTACACCGGTGTGTCGTACAAGATCGGTGAGGTCCACGATGGCGCTGCCACCATGGACTGGATGGAGCAGGAGCAGGAGCGCGGCATCACGATCACGTCGGCCGCGACGACCTGTCACTGGACCGTCGACGATGCCGATCACACCATCAACATCATCGACACCCCGGGTCACGTCGACTTCACCGTCGAGGTGGAGCGTTCGCTGCGCGTCCTCGACGGTGCCGTGACGGTGTTCGACGGTGTTGCCGGTGTCGAGCCCCAGTCCGAGACCGTGTGGCGGCAGGCTGACCGCTACGGCGTTCCGCGCATCTGCTTCATCAACAAGCTGGACCGCACGGGCGCGAACTTCTTCTTCTGCGTCAAGACCATCGTGGACCGCCTCGGCGCGACCCCGCTGGTCATGCAGCTCCCGATCGGTGCCGAGTCGGACTTCCAGGGCGTTGTCGACCTGGTCCGCATGAAGGCGCTGGTCTGGTCCGCCGAGGCCGCCAAGGGCGAGATGTACGACGTCGTCGACATCCCGGCCGACCTGGTGGACCAGGCGAACGAGTACCGCGAGATGCTCCTGGACGAGGTGTCGAACGTCAGCGATGACGTGATGATGCTCGCCATGGAGGGCGAGGACGTCCCCGAGGAGCTCCTCTACGAGGCGATCCGCAAGGGCACCCTCGAGTCGGCCTTCACGCCGATCTTCTGTGGCACCGCGTTCAAGAACAAGGGTGTTCAGCCCCTGCTCGACGCCGTCGTCAAGTACCTGCCGTCGCCGCTGGACATCGAGTCCATCGAGGGCACGAAGCCGAACGACCCGGAGACCAAGATCTCCCGCAAGGCTTCGGACGACGAGCCGCTGGCCGCGCTGGCGTTCAAGATCATGTCCGACCCGCACCTGGGCAAGCTCACCTTCGTCCGGATCTACTCCGGCCGCCTGGAGTCCGGCACCTCGGTGCTGAACGCCGTGAAGGGCAAGAAGGAGCGCATCGGCAAGATCTACCGCATGCACGCCAACAAGCGTGAGGAGATCGAGTCGGTGGGCGCCGGCGACATCGTCGCCGTCATGGGCCTGAAGCAGACCACCACCGGTGAGACGCTGGCCGACGAGAAGAACCCGGTCATCCTGGAGTCCATGGACTTCCCGGCCCCGGTTATCCGCGTCGCCATCGAGCCCAAGTCCAAGGGTGACCAGGAGAAGCTGGGTGTTGCCATCCAGCGTCTCGCCGAGGAGGACCCGTCCTTCCAGGTCAACACGGACGAGGAGACCGGCCAGACCATCATCGCGGGTATGGGCGAGCTGCACCTCGAGGTGCTGGTCGACCGTATGAAGCGTGAGTTCAAGGTCGAGGCCAACGTCGGCAAGCCGCAGGTCGCGTACCGCGAGACGATCCGTGCGGCCGTCGAGCGCATCGACTACACCCACAAGAAGCAGACCGGTGGTTCCGGTCAGTTCGCCAAGGTGCAGATCGCGATCGAGCCGCTCGAGAAGGCCGAGGGCTACGAGTTCGTCAACATGGTCACCGGTGGCCGCGTCCCGCGGGAGTACATCCCGTCGGTCGACGCCGGTTGCCAGGAGGCCATGGAGTTCGGTGTTCTCGCCGGCTACCCGCTGCAGGGTGTCCGCGTGAAGCTGCTCGACGGTCAGTCGCACGACGTCGACTCCTCCGAGCTGGCGTTCAAGATCGCCGGTTCGATGGCCTTCAAGGAAGGCGCGAGGAAGGCCAAGCCGGTCATCCTCGAGCCGATGATGGCCGTCGAGGTCACCACGCCCGAGGACTACATGGGCGACGTGATCGGTGACATCAACTCTCGCCGTGGCCAGATCCGGTCCATGGACGAGCGTCACGGTGCCCGCGTCGTCTCGGCGCTGGTGCCCCTCTCCGAGATGTTCGGCTACGTCGGTGACCTGCGCAGCAAGACCTCTGGTCGCGCGAGCTACTCGATGCAGTTCGACTCGTACGCCGAGGTCCCCAAGGCCGTGGCTGAGGAGATCATCGCCAAGTCCAAGGGTGAGTGACATCCCGATATTCGGGATGATTCCGACCCCTTAGGCTATTAGGAGGCGACCCGGGAGGATCCGGACGGATTCTCCCGGGGCCTCCGGCCCCCACCCCGCGGGACGGCGCGCGGTGCCTACGGCACCCGGGCCCAATCCCGACCAAGACCAACTGACGTCAGCACGGCGTACAGAACTGTCCTCAGGAGGACTGCAGTGGCGAAGGCGAAGTTCGAGCGGACGAAGCCCCACGTCAACATCGGCACCATCGGTCACATTGACCACGGTAAGACGACCCTTACCGCGGCCATCACCAAGGTGCTGCACGACGCGTACCCGGAGATCAACCCCTTCACGCCGTTCGACCAGATCGACAAGGCGCCGGAGGAGCGGCAGCGCGGTATCACCATCTCGATCGCGCACGTCGAGTACCAGACCGAGGCGCGTCACTACGCCCACGTCGACTGCCCGGGTCACGCGGACTACATCAAGAACATGATCACCGGTGCGGCCCAGATGGACGGTGCGATCCTCGTCGTCGCCGCCACCGACGGCCCGATGCCGCAGACCAAGGAGCACGTCCTCCTGGCCCGCCAGGTCGGCGTCCCCTACATCGTCGTCGCCCTGAACAAGGCCGACATGGTGGACGACGAGGAGATCCTGGAGCTCGTCGAGCTCGAGGTCCGTGAGCTCCTCTCCGAGTACGAGTTCCCGGGCGACGACCTGCCGGTCGTCCGCGTCTCCGCGCTGAAGGCGCTGGAGGGCGACAAGGAGTGGGGCGAGAAGCTCCTCGGCCTGATGCACGCCGTCGACGAGAGCATCCCGACCCCGGCCCGCGCCGTGGACCAGCCGTTCCTGATGCCGATCGAGGACGTCTTCACGATCACCGGTCGTGGCACCGTCGTCACCGGTCGTATCGAGCGTGGCATCCTCAAGGTCAACGAGACTGTCGACATCATCGGCATCAAGGAGACCAAGACCACCACCACGGTCACCGGCATCGAGATGTTCCGCAAGCTGCTCGACGAGGGCCAGGCCGGTGAGAACGTCGGTCTGCTGCTCCGTGGCATCAAGCGCGAGGACGTCGAGCGCGGCCAGGTCATCATCAAGCCGGGTTCGGTCACGCCGCACACCGACTTCGAGGCCCAGTCCTACATCCTGTCGAAGGACGAGGGTGGCCGTCACACCCCCTTCTTCAACAACTACCGCCCGCAGTTCTACTTCCGTACCACGGACGTGACCGGCGTCGTGACCCTCCCCGAGGGCACCGAGATGGTCATGCCGGGCGACAACACCGCCATGACGGTCGCGCTGATCCAGCCGATCGCCATGGAGGAGGGCCTGAAGTTCGCCATCCGTGAGGGTGGCCGCACCGTCGGCGCCGGCCAGGTCACCAAGATCATCAAGTAATTGATGCTCTGACCTGCCTGCCTCGTACAGGCTGAGTCTGCCGAAGGGCCCCGCGCACCGCACGGTGCGCGGGGCCCTTCGACGTTTCACGGGCACCTCACCGGAGCGCGCCTCCTTTCACCGGCCGCTCATCGCAGACTGTTATGGTCGGGCCACAAACCAGCCCCGCCGTCGCGGAAAGTGGGACCAACGCATGTCTACGGCACCGCTGTTGTCGGTCGTGATGCCGATCTACAACGAGCAGGAGGCGCTCCCGCTGACCGTCGAGCGGCTGCGGCCGATCCTCGACGGGCTCGACGTGGCCTACGAGGTGGTCGGGGTCGACGACGGCAGCACCGACGCGACACCGGTGCTGATGCAGAAGATCCGCCAGGACTGGCCGGAGTTCCGCATCGTCCGCTTCGCCCGCAACTCCGGGCACCAGGCCGCCCTCACCGCCGGCATCCACCGCGCCTTCGGCGACTACGTCGTCTCCATCGACGCCGACCTGCAGGACCCGCCGGAGAAGATCCCCGAGATGCTGGAGCTCGCCCGCGAGCAGGGCCTCGACATCGTCTACGGCGTCCGCGGCGACCGCGGCACCGACACCTTCTTCAAGCGGCACACCGCCGGGGCCTACTACTGGCTGATGCGCAAGCTGGTCGGCAAGCGGATGCCCACCCAGGCCGGCGACTACCGGCTGCTCAGCCGGGCCGCGGTGAACGCGCTGAAGGCGATGCCCGAGCACCAGCCGGTCTACCGGCTGCTGGTGCCGTGGCTGGGCTTCCCCAGCGGCGAGGTGGTCTACGTACGCGAGGAGCGGGTCGCGGGCAGCACCCACTACCCGCTGTCCAAGATGGTCCGGCTGGCGCTGGACAGCGTCACCAACTTCTCGGCGTCCCCGCTGCGGCTGGCCACCTGGCTCGGGCTGTTCAGCTTCCTGGTCTGCATCGCGCTGGCGCTCTACACCACGGTCGCGTACGCGGTCGGCTCCACCGTGCCCGGCTGGTCCTCGCTCTTCATAGGGATGCTGTTCATCGGCGCCGTCCAGCTGGTCTGCGTCGGACTGCTCGGCGAGTACGTCGGCCGGATCTACTCGGCGGTCCAGGCACGGCCCGCCTACTTCGTCGGCTACGACTCGGCCGAGGAGCCGGAGCGGTACGGTACGGGCGAGTGAACGAGATCCTCTCCGCGAACCGCGACGGACACGACGAACACGGCGGACACGGCGGGCACGAGCACCGGGACGAGCCCGACGCAAAAACCGCCGGACCGCGATCGGTCCGGCGGCAGCTGCCGTCCTTCCTGGTCATCGGGGTGCTGAGCACCCTCTTCTACCTGGCGCTGTTCGTCGCCCTGCGCCCGGTCACCTCGTCGCAGGTGGCCAACCTGGTCGCGCTGGCCGTCAGCGCGGTGGCCAACACCGCGGCCAACCGCCGCTTCACCTTCGGCATCACCGGCTCGGACGGCGCGGTGCGCCACCAGCTCCAGGGCGCGGTCGCGTTCCTGATCGGGCTCGGCCTCAGCAGCGGTGCCCTGGCGCTGCTCGGCGTGGCGGTGCCGCACGCGTCCCGCGTGGTGGAGGTGACCGGGCTCGTGGTGGCGAACGGTCTCGCCACCGTGGCCCGGTTCGTCCTCCTCAAACTGTGGGTCTTCAGGAAGCGCTGACCGCGGCCGGCCGCTCCTCCGGGGCGGCCCCGGCCCGGCGGCCGGTGCTGGTCCACGCCCAGATCCCGAGCACCACGCAGCCGGCCGCGGCGGTCAGCAGCGCGGTGGCCGAGCCCGCCGGCGGGTGCCAGGTGCCGGCCAGCGGGTTGAGCGGCGTGTAGTCCACGGCGGTGCCGATGCCGGCCTGCCAGCGGATCATGGTGTACCCCAGGAAGGCCAGCTGCAGCGGCAGCACCACCAGCGCGACCGTGCGGACCAGCGAGGCCGACCGGGCTCCTTCGAGGACGCCGCGCCGTCCGAGGACGAAGGCCGCGAGCAGCGGGACCCCGACGGCGACGGGCAGCAGGTACCGGCCCTGGCCGACGAAGCCGACCTTGTGCGCCGAGATCGCGTCCGAGAGCGTGATCACCGCGAACGGGGCCAGGAAGAACGCGAGCACCCGCCAGCGGTCGCTCCACGCGCCGAAGGCGAGCGCGGGCAGCACCAGGCAGCCGATGGCCAGGTACCAGAGGTAGTAGGCGGTGCCGGGTAGGTGCGTGTCGAGCCAGGACGGGACGCCGATCACTTCGGTGAAGTAGTCGGGCCAGCGCACGACCACCTCGTGCCGGATCGCCTTGGGCACCGTGATGCCGGGCGGCACCTGGACGGGCATCAGCTCCGAGGCCTTCATGACCACGGTCCACAGCGCCCCCGCGGCGCCGGTGGCGAACAGCGTGCCGGCCGCCCACCAGGCCGGCCGGAAGCGCAGCAGCTGCTTCAGCCGTTCCCGCTTGGCCGGGATCAGCATGATCCCGAGGACCGCCGCACACCAGAGCGGACCGAGCGCGCGGACCGTCATGAGCACCGAGCCGGCGATCCCGATCTGCACCATGGCCGCGCGGCGCAGCGGCTGGTCCGGGTCCAGCATGGTCGGGATGAGGGCCGCGACCAGGGCCACGCCGGCCGCGATCTCGATGCCGTTGGGGTTGATCGAGCCCGCCAGGTGCGCGGTGATCGGGGTGACCGCGACCAGCAGCCCGGCCGCCGCGATCCGGTGCCTGGTCCAGGCGACGAGGCTGTGCGCGGCGCAGGCGAGCAGCGCCGAGACCAGGCCCGCGCTGATCAGCCGGGCCAGGGTGAGGCCCAGCCAGTTCGGCCAGAGGGCCATCGGCCAGCCGACGAGCGCGTAGTAGACGGGATTGTACCGGCCGGCCCTGGTGGCCACCCGCTCGATCTGCTGGTCCGCACCGCCGGGCGCCTTGGCGCAGGCCGCCGACTTGGTGGGGTCGAACCACCAGCAGTTGTCCCGGACGATCGAGGCCGGCACGTGCTGGAAGGCGCCGATGCCGCCGCCGGCCGCCTCGGGCTTGGGCGCGAACTCGCCCCGGGCCACCCCGACCGCGCGGATGATGTGCTCCCGCTCGTCCGGGCTCGCGTCGTACGGCGAGGCGAGGGCCCAGCCCGCGCAGACCAGGAAGAACCCGATGAACGCGGTCCACCAGGTCCGCCGGAACAGCAGGCGGCCCGGACGGCTGGAGCTGTCGCCGGATCTGCTCGCGGCGGGCGAGGGAGGAGAGGTCACGGCGGGGGAGTATGAGGACACGCGACCAAGATAACGGGTGGCCGAATTCGCCTGGCCCGGGCGGCTGTGTGGCCGCCGGGCGTTGCACTTACGATTCCCCCGTGACTCAACTGGAATCGCCCTCCGAAGTGTCCGGCTCCACCGTGAAGGGCCGGATCGCCGGACTCCTGGGCCATAGCGCGGTGCGGTTCCTGGCCGCCGGCGTCACCAGCACCACGGTCGACATGGGCCTGCTGTACCTCCTGCACGGGGTGCTCGACCTGCCGCTGGCGCCGTCCACCTTCGTCGCGGTGCTGGCCGGCTTCACCACGAACTTCCTGCTGAACCGGATCTGGGCCTTCGACAGCTCCTCGCCGGTCGGCAAGCAGACCGCCCGCTACCTGGTGATGGCTGGCGGCAACTGGGTCGGCACCGTGCTGCTGGTCGGCGGCCTCGTGAAGCTGGGCCTGTTCTACCTGCTGGCCCGCGCCGTCGCGCTGGTGCTGCTCTCGGTGGTGAACTACTTCGGCTACAAGTACTGGGTGTTCCGGGACAAGTGACCGCAAGCGCGAAGGCCCGGCCGGATTCCTCCGGCCGGGCCTTCGTGCGTCCTCGCGGGACCTCGGTCCTGTGGGGACCTCAGTTCTCCTGGGTGCGCAGGCTCTCGGTGAACGCCTTGCAGGTCTCGTACGTCGGCAGCAGGCCGGAGGAGATCGCCTCCGCCAGCGACGGCGCGGCCTCGTCCCGGGCCGACAGCAGCGGCTGCTCGGCCGGCCACTCGATGCCCAGGTCGGGGTCGAGCGGGTGGACCGAGTGCTCGCCGGTCGGGTTGTACGTCTCGGAGCAGAGGTACGACAGCGTGGCGTCGTCGGACAGCGCGCAGAAGCCGTGGCCGAGGCCCTCCGGGATGTAGACCGCGCGGCGCTCCACGTCGTCGAGCCGCACGCCCTCCCAGCGGCCGAAGGTCGGCGAGCCGACCCGCAGGTCCACGATGACGTCGAGGACGGCGCCGCGCACGCAGGTCACGTACTTGGCCTGGCCGGGCGGCACGTCGGCGAAGTGGATGCCGCGCACCACACCGCGCGAGGAGACCGACATGTTGGCCTGGGCCAGCCGCAGCGGGTGGCCGACGACCTCGGCCAGCCGGTCGAAGCGGTACCACTCGGTGAACATGCCGCGCGGGTCGCCGTGCAGCTGAGGGGTGATCTCGACCAGGCCCTCGATGCTCAGTTCACGGAACTTCACCGGGCGTTCTCCTCGTCCAGCAGGGCCAGCAGGTACTGTCCGTAACCGCTCTTCAGCAGCGGCTCGGCGAGCTCGCGCAGCTGCTCGGAGCCGATCAGGCCGGCCCGCCAGACGGCCTCCTCGATGCAGCCGATCTTGAAGCCCTGGCGCTCCTCGATGACCCGGACGAACTCCGAGGCCTGCACCATCGAGACGAAGGTGCCGGTGTCCAGCCAGGCGGTGCCGCGATCCAGGATCGTGACGTTCAGCTCACCCTTGCGCAGGTAGGCGTCGTTGACCGCGGTGATCTCCAGCTCGCCGCGCGCGCTGGGCTTCAGGCCGCGGGCGATCTCCACGACCTGGTTGTCGTAGAAGTAGAGGCCGGGGACGGCGTACCGGGACTTGGGCTTCTCGGGCTTCTCCTCGATGGAGATCGCCTGGCCCTGCTCGTCGAACTCGACCACGCCGTACGCGGTCGGGTCGGCCACCGGGTAGGCGAAGACCCGGCCGCCGGGGGAGTCGGTGTGCTCGGCCAGCCGGGTCCCGAGGCCGCTGCCGTGGAAGATGTTGTCGCCGAGGATGAGGGCGACCGAGTCGTCGCCGATGAAGTCCGCGCCGAGGACGAAGGCCTGGGCGATGCCCTCGGGCTTCTCCTGGACGGCGTACTCCAGCTTGAGGCCGAGCTGCGAGCCGTCGCCCAGCAGGCGTTCGAACTGCTCGCGGTCGGCCGGGGTGGTGATGATCAGGATCTCGCTGATGCCCGCCATCACCAGGGTGGACAGCGGGTAGTAGATCATCGGCTTGTCGAAGACCGGGAGCAGCTGCTTCGAGACCGCTCGGGTCAGTGGCCACAGGCGCGAGCCGGTCCCGCCGGCCAGGAGGATTCCACGCATGCGAGCAGCTTAAGTGAGAGGCGGGCGGGCCCTGTCCTGGGCCGTTCGAGGGGGCCGATCGGCGACGGTAGACTACGCGCATTATGCGCATCCTCGTGACCGGCGGCGCCGGATTCATCGGTTCGGAGTTCGTCCGTCAGCTTCTCGGAGCGGATGAGAGCGCCCGGATCACCGTCTTTGACAAGCTCACCTACTCGGGCGTCCTGGAGAACCTGGCTCCGGTGGCCGACCACCAGGGCTACACCTTCGTCCAGGGCGACATCTGCGACGCGGACGCCGTCGACCAGGTCATGCCGGGCCACGACGTGGTGGTGCACTTCGCCGCCGAGTCGCACGTGGACCGGTCGATCGCCGGCGCGGGCCCGTTCGTGCTGACCAACGTCGTGGGCACCCAGGTCCTGCTGGACGCCGCCCGCAAGCACGGCGTCGGCCGCTTCGTGCACATCTCCACCGACGAGGTGTACGGCTCGATCAGCGAGGGCTCCTGGACCGAGACCTGGCCGCTGGTGCCGAACTCCCCGTACTCGGCCTCCAAGGCCTCCTCCGACCTGCTGGCGCTGGCCTACCACCGCACCCACGGCATGGACGTCGTGGTGACCCGCTGCTCCAACAACTACGGGCACTACCAGTTCCCGGAGAAGGTCATCCCGCTGTTCACCACCAACCTGATCGACGGCAAGAAGGTGCCGCTGTACGGGAACGGTGGCAACGTCCGCGACTGGCTGCACGTCTCGGACCACTGCCGGGGCATCGAGCTGGTCATGCGCGGCGGTCGCGCGGGTGAGGTCTACAACATCGGCGGCGGCACCGAGGCCACCAACAAGGAGCTGACCGGCCTGCTGCTGGAGGCTGCGGGCGCCGGCTGGGACAGCGTCGAGTACGTCGAGGACCGCAAGGGCCACGACCTGCGCTACTCGATCGACATCAGCAAGATCCGCGAGGAGCTCGGCTACGAGCCGCAGGTCCGCTTCGAGGACGGCCTCGCCGCGACCATCGCCTGGTACCGCGAGAACCGCGCCTGGTGGGAGCCCCTGAAGCAGAAGGCGGCCCTGGCGAAGTGACCGTGAACGCCACCGGCCGGGTGCGCTGGCTGGTCACCGGCGCGGCCGGGATGCTCGGGCAGGACCTGCTGTCGGTGCTGGCCGCCGACCCGACCGCCGAGATCACCGCGCTGCGCCGGGCGGACCTCGACATCACCGACGCCGCGGCCGTGCAGGCCGCCGTCGACGGCCACGACATCGTGGTCAACTGCGCCGCGTGGACGAACGTCGACGGTGCGGAGACCGAGGAGGAGGCCGCCACCGCCGTCAACGGCACCGGCGTGCGCCACCTGGCCGCGGCCTGCGCCAAGACCGGCGCCCGGCTGCTGCACGTCTCCACCGACTACGTCCTGCCGGGCGACGCCACCGAGCCCTGCCCGGAGGACGCCCCGACCACGCCGGTCAACGCGTACGGCCGCAGCAAGCTGGTGGGGGAGCGGGCCGTCGCCGAACTGCTCCCCGAGCACGGCTACGTCGTGCGCACCGCGTGGCTGTACGGCGAGCACGGCCCGAACTTCGTGGCCACCATGCTCAAGCTGGCCGCTCAGCGGGACACCCTGGACGTGGTCGACGACCAGCACGGCCAGCCGACCTGGTCGTACGCGCTCGCCGGCCGCCTGGTCGAGCTCGGCCGGGCCGCGCTCGCCGGGCAGGCCCCCGCCGGGGTCTACCACGGCACCGCGAGCGGCCGGACCACCTGGTTCGGACTGGCCCGCGAGACCTACGCGCTGAGCGGGCTCGACCCGGAGCGGATCCGCCCCACCACCTCGGAGGCGTTCGTCCGCCCGGCCGTCCGCCCCGCCTTCAGCGTGCTCGGCCACGACCGCTGGGCCGCCGCCGGACTGGCACCGCTGCCCGAGTGGCGGGCGATGCTGGCCGAGGCCCTGGAGCGTCCGGCCTTCCGGGCGCTGCGCATCGCGGCGGAGCGGTGAGCGGCGTGCTCGGCCGGCTGACGCGCGCGCTGCCACCGGGACTGCTGGCGGTCGGCGTCGGGACGGTCACCCTCGGGGTGGCCTCGTACGCGCACCTCGCGGTGGCCGGGCACGCGCTCGACCGCGACTCGCTCGCCGAGGTCTCCGTCCTGTGGACGATGGCGATGTCCTTCGCGCTCGGGCTGTTCTTCCCGGTCGAGCAGGAGCTGACCCGGGTGATCGCCGCCCGGGCCGCCCGGGGCGAGGGCGCGGCCCCGGTGCTGCGCAAGGCGGCCGTGCTGACCGGCGGGCTGCTGCTGGCGGTGCTCATCGGGCTGGGGGTGTTCTCCCGGCAGCTCGCGGACGTGTTCTTCCACGGCGACCGGAGCCTGGTCGTGGCGCTGGCCGCGGCCTTCGTCGGACCGGCCGCGTGCTACCTGACCCGCGGGGTGCTGGCCGGCCTCGGGCACTTCGGTGCGTACGGCCTCCAGCTCGGGCTGGACGGCGTCCTGCGGATCGTCTTCTCGATCGGCCTGCTGCTGGCGGGCGTGCACTCGGCGCTCGCGTACAGCCTGATCCTGGCCGTCTCCCCGGTGCTGGCCATGCTGGTGAGCCTGCCGAGGACGCTGCGGATCGCGCTGCCCGGGCCGGCCATCGGCTGGCGGGAGCTGTGCAGCGGCCTGGGCATGCTGACCGTCTCGTTCCTGCTGGCGCAGTTCGTCGCCAACGCCGCCGTGCTCAGCATCCAGGTGCTGGCGCCCTCGCAGGCCGTGCTGGTCGGCGCGTTCACCGGCGCGATGGTGCTCAGCCGGGTGCCGCTGTTCGTCTTCGGCGCGCTGCAGGCCTCCCTGATGTCGGGGCTGTCGACGGCCGTGGCGACCGGCGACCGGGCCGGTTTCCGTAAGCTCCTCACCAAGACCTGTGGCATGGTGGCCGCCCTCGGCGTCCTCGGCGGGGTGCCCGCCGTGGTCCTGGGGCCATGGGTGATTCACGTCGCGTTCAACGCGGACCGGCATGCTCTGGGCCCGGTGGACTTCCTCTGGCTCTCGGTGGGCACGCTCGCCTACCTGCTCGCCACGGTCGTCGGCCAGGCGGTCATCGCCCGCGGCCACCACCGCCGGCAGCTGCTCGGATGGGTGCTCGGCACCGTGACGCTGCTGCTGG
This sequence comes from Kitasatospora sp. NPDC034023, assembly GCF_055575795.1. Classification (NCBI taxonomy): domain Bacteria; kingdom Bacillati; phylum Actinomycetota; class Actinomycetes; order Kitasatosporales; family Streptomycetaceae; genus Kitasatospora; species Kitasatospora sp. NPDC034023. The sequence goes on along the minus strand of NZ_JBVIRY010000023.1, from coordinate 29,876 downwards.
TGACCTGCCTGCCGGGCGCTCCGGCGAGCCGGGTGGAGGCCGCGTACACCGTCGGTCCGCTGGTGGTGCTGGCGGTCATGTTGCTGGCGCTGCGCGGCGACGGTAGCGTGCGCGGCGCCGGTACGGGGTCTTCGCAGGCCGCCGTCTCCGCCGACACGGTCTCCGCGAGCTGATCACGATGTCGTCACCGCTCCCCCCGGCGACGCCCCGCGGTACCGGCGTCCCTAGCATGTGCTCCATTCACCCCTATGCCTCACCGACGCGTGAAAGGCGAGATCCATCGTGCAGCTGAGTGTGCTGACTTCGATCACCGGCGTGCTGGTGCTCGTGTGGATTCTGGAGCTGCTGCGCCGCCAGCAGCTCCGGGAGAAGTACGCGGCCCTCTGGCTGGCCATCGGCGTGGTGATCGCCCCGCTGGGCTTCTTCCCACGGCTGCTGGACTCGACCGCGCGGCGCCTCGGGGTGGCCTCCGGGGTCAGCCTCGTGCTGTTCGCCGGCTTCGTGCTGGTCCTGCTGGTCTGCGTGCACCTCAGCTGGGAGACCAGCCGGCTGGAGGCCGAGACCCGCACGTTGGCCGAGGATGTCGCGATGATGCGCGCCCACCTCGCCGAGCACCACGACTTCCCGATTGCCCGCTCGGGCAGCGACGTGAACGACCCCGAGGTGAAGGCATGATCGACGGCAAGCGGGTACTGATCATCCTTCCCGCCTGGAACGAGGCCGAGGGCCTGCCGAAGATCCTCCGCGAGATCCAGCAGAAGCTCCCCGGCGTCGACACCCTGGTCGTCGACGACGGCTCGACGGACAGCACCGCCGCCGTCGCCGCCGCCTACGGCTCCAAGGTCGCGCAGCTGCCGTACAACCTCGGTGTCGGCGGCGCGATGCGCTTCGGCTACCGCTACGCGCACCTGCACGACTACGACGTGGCGATCCAGTGCGACGCGGACGGCCAGCACGACCCGGCCTACGTGCCCGCGCTGCTCGAGAAGCTCCGCAGCGAGGCGGACCTGGTCATCGGCGCCCGCTTCGCCGGCGAGGGCTCGTACCGGGTGCGCGGCCCGCGCTCCTGGGCGATGAAGCTGCTCTCGGTGGTGCTGTCGCGGGTCGCCAAGACCCGGCTCACCGACACCACCTCGGGCTTCAAGGCCTGCAACAAGCCGATGATCGAGTTCTTCTCGCACTGGTACCCGGTCGAGTACCTGGGCGACACCATCGAGAGCATGGTCGGCGCCGCCCGCTGCGGCTTCGTCATCCGCCAGGTCCCGGTCGCGATGCGCGAGCGGACCACCGGCACGCCCTCGGCCTCCCCGATCAAGGCGACGATCTACCTGGCCCGGGCCGGCCTGGTGCTGCTGCTCGCCCTCATCCGCCGGATGCCGGCGAACGTGAAGGCCATCGAGCCCGCCACCCGCGCCGCCGCCCGCCGGCCCGAGCTCATTGGCAAGGTCTAGGTACCCGATGTCCCGTTTCGAGATCCTGATGCCGTACTACGGCGACGTCCGGCTGATGCAGGACGCCGTTCGCAGCGTGCTGGCCCAGGACGGTGACGACTGGCGCCTCACGGTCGTCGACGACGGCAAGGAGCCGGACGTCCCCGGCTGGTTCGAGTCCCTCGCGGACCCGCGGGTGCGGTACCTGCGGAACGAGACCAACCTGGGCGTCAGCGGCAACTTCAACCGCTGCGTCCAGCTCGCCGAGTACGACTACCTCGTGCTCATGGGCTGCGACGACCTGCTGCACCCCAACTACCTGAAGGTGGTCCGGGACGCGCTGGAGCGCTTCCCGGACGCGGGCATGGTCCAGCCCGGCGTGCTCGTCATCGGCGCCGACGGCAACCCGGTCGGCAGCCTCGCCGACACCGTCAAGCGCCGGCTGTACGCGCCGAAGGACCCGGGGCCGCTGCTGATGTCCGGCGAGCCGCTCGCGATGAGCCTGATGCGCGGCGACTGGCTGTACTTCCCGTCCGTGTGCTGGCGCACCAAGGACATCCAGGCGACCAGCTTCCGGGCGGACCTGGGCGTCATCCAGGACCTCGCGATCATCGTCGACCTGCTCCTCGCGGACGTCCCGCTGGCGGTCGTGCCCGAGGTGTGCTTCAGCTATCGGCGGCACGCGGTCAGCGAGTCCTCGGTCACCGCCTTCACGGGCAAGCGCTTCGAGGAAGCCCGGCGCTTCTTCCGCGAGACCGCCGACCGGCTGGACGCCCACGGCTGGCACCGGGCGGCCACCATCTCCCGCCGCTTCATCTCGTCCCGGCTGCACGCGCTCAGCATGATCCCCGCGGCCGGCCGCAAGGCGGGCCTGCGAGGCGTCGGGGCGATGCTGAGCCATGTGGCCGGCCGCCGGGCCTGATCCGTGAGATCCCTCCAGCAACCCCCTCCCAGTGCCCAGGAAGCGACCATGTCCCAATACGACGACGTCTGGCTGGTGATCCCCGCCTACAACGAAGGCCAGGTGATCGCCGATGTGGTGGAGAACGCCCGCAAGACGTTCCCGAACATCGTCGTGGTCGACGACGGGAGCACCGACGGCTCGGCCGAGCACATCCTGACCACCGGGGCCCACCTGGTGCGGCACCCGGTGAACCTGGGCCAGGGCGCCGCCCTGCAGACCGGGCTCTCCTACGCGCTGCAGCAGCCCGGCGCCCAGTACTTCGCCACCTTCGACGCCGACGGCCAGCACCAGACGGCCGACGTCGAGAAGATGGTCGCCGTGCTGCGCGGCGGGACCGCCGACGTGGTCCTGGGCTCCCGGTTCATCGAGCAGTCCGAGCAGGTCCCGATGATCAAGCGCGTGGTGCTCCGCACGGCGGCCGCGGTCAGCCCGACCGCCCGCAAGCTGAAGCTCACCGACTCGCACAACGGGCTGCGGGTGATCAACCGCCAGGCGGCCTCCCAGCTGCGCATCACCATGAACGGGATGGCCCACGCCTCGGAGATCGTCGGCCTGCTGGCGAAGTCCTCGCTGCGCGTCGTGGAGGTCCCCGTGGACATCCTCTACACCGACTACTCACGCGCCAAGGGCCAGTCCCTGATCAACGGCGTCAACATCCTCTTCGACATCTCGCTCCGGGAGCGTGGCCGGCGATGAAGTACTTCTGGATCCAACTGGTGCTGGTGCTGGGCGCCGGTACCGCGGCGCTCATCTTCATCCGGCGCTGGGACCGGACCAACACCAGGGCCTGGAAGCGCATCGCCTTCGTGCTGTTCGTACTCGCGAACATCTACGCGGTGCTGCGTCCGAGCGACGTCACCTGGGTGGCGAACCGGCTCGGCGTCGGCCGCGGCACCGACCTGGTGCTGTACCTGATGGTCCTGGCGCTGGCCTTCCTGGCGCTCAACACCTACCTGCGCTTCCGCTCCCTGGAGAGGAAGCTCACCGACATGGCCCGCACGGTCGCCATCACCGAGGGCGCGCGGCTCAACCAGGAGCGCTTCGACGAGAAGGTCTCCGGCTAGCTCCGGGCGGTCCCCCGAGGACCGTACGAACCGGGCCCGGTACGCAGTGCGCGTACCGGGCCCGGATCCGTTCGGGGGTGGGGAGGGTCAGGTCGAGACCTGCGACAGGGGCCGTACCGGCGGTGCGGCCGGCGGCTCCTCCTGCCGCGGCGGCTTGCGCAGGCCCAGGTCCTTCAGCTTCAGCGCGGGCTTCTCCACGGCGTACCAGGAGCAGACCGCCGCCGTGACCGAGAGCGCCACCGAGGCCGCCGTGTAGGTCCAGTAGCCGTGCTTGTTGACGCCCCAGAGCGCCAGGCACTGCTGGATCGGGAACGCGTAGATGTACACCCCGTACGAGAGGTCCACCTTGGTGCCGACCTTGGTCAGCGGGCCGGGCATCCGGCAGGCGAGCCAGACCAGCAGGTAGGCGAAGGCGGGCAGGCCGAACACGGTGAAGCCGCCGTAGTGGGCGCTGCCGAGGAAGACGACGGCGGCCAGCACACCGGCCGGGTCGTTGATCGGCAGGCGGTTCTTGTACAGCTCCGCCAGCGCGCCGAGGCCGAACATGAAGGTCAGCGGTATGAACATGTCCAGGCTGATCGAGCCCAGGAAAGGCAGCTGCCAGCCGGTGAGGCCGGTCGGCGCGTACTCCGGGGCGCGCAGCAGGTGGAAGCCCGACGCCAGGTGGACCATGTACGCGTAGAGCCCCAGGATCATCAGGGTGACGGCCCAGCGTGCGCGCCGCAGCACCCCGACCGCGGCCAGCGAGACCACCAGCAGGTAGCAGAGGACCTCGTACGCCAGCGACCAGACCGAGCCGTTGAAGGCGGTGGGGTGCGGGACGTGGTCGAGCAGTCCGGAGATGCCCCACTGGTACACCCCGATCGACCAGTTGGCCTCCAGGTAGGCCAGCGGGCCCTCCGGGTGCGACCAGAAGCCCGCCATCCGGCCCTGGTGGTAGGCCACGACCGGGGCGACCACGAAGGCCGTCAGCAGCAGACAGGCCCAGAGGCCGGGCAGGATGCGGATGGCGCGGTTCCACAGGAAGCGCGCCGGGCTCAGCCGCATGCCGCTGCGCGTGATCAGCAGACCGGACAGCACGAAGAAGCCGCTCACCGCGATCGCACCGACGTTGGTCTGACCGCGGCTCTGCAGCAGCCCGAGGTCGGGCTTGCCCATCCCGAGCGGCATCGCGTGGGCGAAGATCACGGCGAGGGCCAGGACGAGCCGCAGGAGGCCGAACCCGTTCTTCCGTCCGAGGGCCTCCGTCAAGGGCGGGCAGGCCGTCAGAACCGACCTCTTGCGTGCGGTGCGAGACATGGGCAGGAGGCTCCGGGCCGGTAGTCGTGGAGGGCGGGAACTGCGCGGAGCTCACCCTATCCGCCCGGGTTCCGCCCCCACTGGGTCGGAAGAGGCCCCGTGAGGGCCCGGAGGCACGCCATGACACGCTCTTGGGGGTGCGATTACCATAAGTCGCGGCCCGGGCCCGGCATCGCCGCCGCCGGCAACGATGCATCCGCCGGACGCCCGCAGCACCTCCACGAGTTTCGGCCGACCTGCGCCGACCGGGCGCCCGGCCGCCGCCCGCTGAGCTCGCCCCCCATCCGGCGAGACGGTCCGACCCGCGGCACTGCGCCGCTTCACGGAAGCGAAGAGACATGACGGATTTGGCCCCGGACGTTGTCGGCGGCCGTGCCGGCGCGCCCGACGCGTCGACCACGGCGTCCTCCGACGGGTCACCGACCGGCCGGCCGGGCGACCGCTTCTCGCGGTGGACCGAGAAGCGCTGGGTCCTCCCGCTGGCGGAAGGCCTGGTCAGCGTCGGCGTCGCGCTCGGCTTCATGCTGCTGTGCACGCACATCAGCGTCAACCCGACCACCCGGATCGGCCAGGTCAGCGGCCTCGCCAAGATCCAGCAGTACGCGGCGCTCCTCGGCATCCCCGTCCTCGCGGTGCTGCTGCTGCTCGCCTACCGCGGGACGCTGCGCTACTACCAGGTCGCGCAGCGGCTGGCGTGCGCCGCGGTGGCGGGCCTGGGCACCGGCGTCGTGGCCGGCGGCGTCGTGGTCGCCCTGCACGGCACCCCCTGGGGCCTCGGCGGCCAGGAGGGCGACCCCGGCAACCTCATGGGCATGGCCAACGACATGATGCGCGGCCACGGCCTGCCCGGGGTGTACCCGCCGCTGTTCCCCGCCCTGCTCGCCCTCTGGGCCAAGCTCTTCCACCACGGCATCCCCGGCGTGGGCCACGCGCTCAAGGACCTGCAGCTGATCCTCAGCGCGCTGGTCGGGCCGATGGCCTACCTCTCCTGGCGGATGCTGCTGCGCCCGTTCTGGGCGATGGCGATCGCGGTGCCTGCGTCGATCGTGTTCCTCGACCCGATCCGTCCGTACAGCCACGGCTCCATGCTGGTGCTGCTGCCGCTGCTGGCGGCCTGCTTCCGGGAGATCCGCCGGTCCGGCGAGCTCTCGACCCGCTCGGCGGTGCTGCGCGGCCTCGGCTTCGGCGCCGCGTTCGGCGTGATGTTCCTCTGGTACTCGGGCTGGTACCTGTGGGCGGCGCCGGGCTCGTTCATCCTCGTCCTGATGCTCTTCCCGTGGCGCCGCGGCCGGACCGCCCTCAAGCGCGCGCTGGTCTTCCTCGCCACCATGCTGGTCACCGCCGGTGTGATCGGCGCCCCGCTGCTGTACCAGCTGGTCCGCCTCGGCGCCTCCACGATGGACCGGTACGCCTACATCAACACCTACATCGACCCGGCCTACGTCATGGGCTGGGCCTCGGACCGCTCCGGCACCCTGAGCTACCACAACTGGCCGGGTGAGGGCGACATCGCCGGGCAGACCGGCTTCGGTGTGCTCCTGCTGGTCGGCGTGGGCATCGGCGTCGGCGTGGGCCTGCGCAGCATGGTGGTCCGCACCGCGGGCTTCGTCCTCGCCGGCGCCTGGCTGATGCGCTTCTGGTTCGCCTCGCACATGGAGCACAACCAGGCCGTCCAGCTGTACCCGCGGACGACCTGGATCATCTTCTACTGCCTGATCATCCTGGCCGTCATGGGCGTGATGCTGACGTACGAGCGCGGCTTCGGCTGGATCCGCGGCACGCTGCGCGAGGTGGCCCCGGCCCGGGCCGCGCGGATCTCGCCGCGGGTGATGTCGCAGCTGGCCGCCGGCCTCGTGTGCGCGCTCGCCCTGTTCGCGACCATGGGCGGCTCCTGGTCGGCCAACCGCTTCATGCCGTCCACCAACCCGGGCGTCGAGGACATGGGCCTGGACGCGCTCCGCGCCCACCTGCAGCAGCTCGACAACGGGCAGTGCCCCAAGTACTCGCCCTACAAGGGCAAGCAGGCCTGCAACCCGATCAACATGGACCTGAGCGAGTACACCTTCGTTCCGGACCAGCCGAGGCTCTGGTGCGCCAACACCACGGCGACGGACGTGGACGTCACCTGCGGACGTCCGCCCAAGAACTGACACGACCCACCATCGGGTGACCGTCGGGGCCGGTGAGGATCACCTCACCGGCCCCGATTGGCATCAGGGCTGCTCCATGTGGCAGTATGTCCAAGTTGCTCGGTTGAGTGCCGATGCTGCGCGCCTCCCGCCGGGAGGACTGGAAGCGAGTCCCACCTACTCGTCGTTCCCGTGATGGCCGTCAAGCGTGAGTTCTACGCCACGGCAGCTGCGGGGCGAAAGTACGGGAATCTTCCGGGAAGCGTGTGCGGGGCCTCAATCCGGCACCCCCCACCCCAGAAGTTCTAAACCGACGAGTTATTTCGCCGGTTTTTTACAAGCGCGAGTGCGACACGCCCGAGCGCGGGGGTCGGAGGGAAGTCGAGAAGCAATTAGACAGAAGGACTACTGAGTAGCCATGGCGGGACAGAAGATCCGCATCCGGCTCAAGGCCTACGACCACGAGGTCATCGACTCCTCGGCGAAGAAGATCGTCGAGACGGTGATCCGTACTGGTGCGCAGGTCGCAGGCCCGGTGCCGCTGCCCACTGAGAAGAACGTGTACTGCGTCATCCGCTCGCCGCACAAGTACAAGGACTCGCGCGAGCACTTCGAGATGCGCACTCACAAGCGTCTGATCGACATCCTCGACCCCACGCCGAAGACGGTTGACTCGCTGATGCGTCTCGACCTGCCGGCTGGCGTCGACATCGAGATCAAGCTCTGAGAGGCGCACCGAAGATGGCTAAGCAGATTAAGGGCATCCTGGGCGAGAAGCTCGGCATGACCCAGGTCTGGGACGAGAACAACCGGGTTGTCCCGGTGACCGTCGTCAAGGCTGGGCCCAATGTCGTGACCCAGGTCCACACCGCCGACAGCCCGGCCGGCTACGACGCCGTCCAGATCGGCTTCGGCGAGATCGACCCCCGCAAGGTGAACAAGCCCCTCGCGGGCCACTTCGCCAAGGCCGGTGTCACCCCCCGCCGCCACCTGGTCGAGCTCCGTACCACGGACGCCTCCGAGTACACCCTCGGCCAGGAGATCACCGCGGAGCTGTTCGAGGCGGGTGTCAAGGTCGACGTGACCGGCACCTCCAAGGGCAAGGGCTTCGCCGGTGTCATGAAGCGCCACAACTTCCGGGGCCTCGGCGCCGGTCACGGTGTGCAGCGCAAGCACCGCTCGCCCGGCTCGATCGGTGGCTGCGCCACCCCGGGTCGCGTGTTCAAGGGCGTGAGGATGGCCGGCCGGATGGGCCACGAGCGTGTGACCACCCAGAACCTGACCATCCATGCCGTTGACGCGGAGAAGGGGCTGCTCCTGATCAAGGGCGCAATCCCGGGCCCGAACGGCGGCCTCGTCCTCGTCCGCACCGCGGCGAAGGGGCTGTGAGGATATGAGCACCATTGACATCCTGTCGCCCTCGGGCGACAAGACCGGCAGCCTCGAGCTGCCGGCCGAGATCTTCGACGCGAAGGTCAGCGTTCCGCTGATGCACCAGGTCGTCGTGGCGCAGCTCGCTGCGGCCCGTCAGGGCACCCACAAGACCAAGACTCGTGGCGAGGTCCGCGGTGGCGGCAAGAAGCCGTACCGCCAGAAGGGCACCGGCCGCGCCCGTCAGGGCTCGACCCGTGCGCCGCAGTTCGCCGGCGGTGGCGTCGTGCACGGTCCCGTGCCGCGTGACTACTCGCAGCGGACCCCGAAGAAGATGATCGCCGCCGCCCTGCGCGGTGCGCTCACCGACCGGGCCCGCCACAACCGCATTCACGTCGTCACCGACGTGACCGCGACCGAGGCGCCGTCGACCAAGGCCGCCAAGGGTCTGTTCGGCAAGATCACCGAGCGCAAGAACATCCTCCTCGTCGTCGAGCGTGCCGACGAGCTGGGTCTGAAGAGCGCCCGCAACCTGCCGCACGTGCACATCCTGGACGCCGGTCAGCTGAACACCTACGACGTGCTCGTCTCCGACGATGTGGTCTTCACCCAGGCCGCCTTCGAGCGTTTCGTGGCCGGTCCGGCCGCGTCCGCCAAGGCCGTGGCTGCTGAGGGCGAGCTCGAAGGGAGCGCCGCCTGATGGCTGCAGAGATCACGAGCAAGACGTTCACGGACCCCCGTGACGTCCTGGTGAAGCCGGTCATCTCCGAGAAGAGCTACAGCCTTCTCGACGAGAACAAGTACACGTTCATCGTGTCGCCGGGCGCCAACAAGACCCAGATCAAGCAGGCCGTCGAGGCGGTCTTCTCGGTCAAGGTCGAGGCTGTCAACACGATCAACCGTCAGGGCAAGCGCAAGCGCTCCAAGACGGGCTTTGGCAAGCGCAAGGACACCAAGCGCGCCATCGTGACGCTGGCCGAGGGCAACCGCATCGACATCTTCGGTGGTCCGGTCTCCTAACGGAGATCGTGATCGTCGATAAGGACGAGGACGAGAGAGCCAAATGGGCATCCGCAAGTACAAGCCGACTACGCCGGGCCGTCGTGGCTCCAGCGTGGCCGACTTCGTAGAGATCACGCGGTCCACGCCGGAGAAGTCGCTGGTTCGCCCCCTGCACAGCAAGGGCGGCCGTAACAACGCCGGTCGGATCACCGCTCGCCACCAGGGTGGCGGCCACAAGCGCGCCTACCGCGTGATCGACTTCCGTCGTCACGACAAGGACGGCGTGCCGGCCAAGGTCGCTCACATCGAGTACGACCCGAACCGCACCGCGCGCATCGCGCTCCTGCACTACCTGGACGGCGAGAAGCGCTACATCATCGCACCGCGCGGCATCGCGCAGGGTGACCGGATCGAGAACGGCGCTGGCGCCGACATCAAGCCGGGCAACAACCTGCCGCTGCGCAACATCCCGGTCGGTACCACCATCCACGCGGTGGAGCTGCGTCCCGGTGGCGGTGCCAAGCTGGCCCGCTCCGCCGGGTCCGGCATCCAGCTGCTGGCGCGTGAGGGCAAGATGGCGCACCTGCGCATGCCCTCCGGTGAGATCCGCCTGGTCGACGCGCGCTGCCGCGCGACCGTCGGCGAGGTCGGCAACGCCGAGCAGTCGAACATCAACTGGGGCAAGGCCGGCCGTATGCGCTGGAAGGGCGTCCGCCCGACCGTGCGTGGTGTCGCCATGAACCCGATCGACCACCCGCACGGTGGTGGTGAGGGTAAGACCTCTGGTGGCCGCCACCCGGTCTCGCCGTGGGGCCAGAAGGAGGGTCGTACCCGTCGCCCGAAGAAGGCGTCGGACGCTCTCATCGTGCGCCGCCGCAAGACCAACAAGAAGCGCTAGGAGCAGGTCAGATGCCGCGCAGTCTCAAGAAGGGCCCCTTCATCGACGGCCACCTTCTCAAGAAGGTGGACGCGCAGAATGAGGCGGGTACCCAGAACGTCATCAAGACCTGGTCCCGTCGCTCCGTGATCTTCCCGGCCATGCTCGGCCACACGATCGCGGTGCACGATGGCCGTAAGCACGTCCCGGTGTTCGTCACCGAGTCGATGGTCGGCCACAAGCTCGGCGAGTTCGCGCCGACGCGCACGTTCCGCGGTCACGTCAAGGACGACCGCAAGTCGAAGCGTCGCTAGTCGCCAGCGAGATTACCGACTCAATGACTTACACCAGCAAGGGGACAACCATGGAAGCCAGGGCCCAGGCGCGGTACATCCGCGTCACGCCCATGAAGGCCCGCCGCGTGGTGGACCTCATCCGTGGCCTGAACGCCACGGAGGCCCAGGCGGTCCTGCGTTTCGCTCCGCAGGCCGCCACCGTGCCGGTCGGCAAGGTGCTCGACAGCGCCATTGCCAACGCCGTGCACAACTACAACCACAACAACGTGGACGACCTCGTCATCAGCGAGGCGTACGTTGACGAGGGTCCGACCCTGAAGCGGTTCCGTCCGCGCGCCCAGGGCCGTGCCTACCGGATCCGCAAGCGGACCAGCCACATCACCGTGGTCGTCAGCAGCAAGGAAGGGACCCGGTAATGGGCCAGAAGGTTAACCCGCACGGGTTCCGCCTCGGCATCAGCACGGACTTCAAGTCCCGCTGGTACGCCGACAAGCTGTACAAGGACTACGTCAAGGAAGACGTTGCCATTCGTCGCATGATGACGAAGGGCATGGAGCGCGCCGGCATCTCCAAGGTCGAGATCGAGCGCACCCGCGACCGCGTCCGCGTCGACATCCACACCGCTCGCCCCGGCATCGTCATCGGTCGCCGTGGCACCGAGGCCGACCGCATCCGCGGCGACCTCGAGAAGCTGACCGGCAAGCAGGTCCAGCTGAACATCCTCGAGGTCAAGAACCCCGAGCTGGACGCCCAGCTCGTGGCTCAGGGCGTCGCGGAGCAGCTGTCCTCCCGCGTGTCGTTCCGCCGTGCCATGCGCAAGTCGATGCAGGGCACCATGAAGTCCGGCGCCAAGGGCATCAAGGTCCAGTGCTCCGGTCGTCTCGGCGGCGCCGAGATGAGCCGTTCGGAGTTCTACCGCGAGGGCCGTGTGCCGCTGCACACCCTGCGCGCGAACGTCGACTACGGCTTCTTCGAGGCCAAGACGACCTTCGGCCGCATCGGTGTGAAGGTCTGGATCTACAAGGGCGACGTCAAGAACATCGCCGAGGTCCGCGCTGAGAACGCCGCTGCCCGCTCGGGCAACCGCCCGGCCCGTCCCGAGGGTGGTCGTCCCGCCCGCGGTGGCGAGCGCCGTGGTGGCGAGCGCGGTGGCCGTGGCCGTCGCCCCGCCGCTTCCGAGGCCCCCGCGGCCCCGGTCGCCGAGGCTCCGGCTGCCGAGAACACCGGAACGGAGGCCTGACCCCAATGCTGATCCCCCGTCGGGTCAAGCACCGCAAGCAGCACCACCCGAAGCGCCGTGGCGCTGCCAAGGGTGGCACCGAGCTCGCCTTCGGCGAGTACGGCATCCAGGCCGTCACCCCGGCCTACGTGACGAACCGGCAGATCGAGTCCGCTCGTATCGCCGTCACCCGTCACATCAAGCGTGGCGGCAAGGTCTGGATCAACATCTACCCGGACCGTCCGCTCACCAAGAAGCCGGCCGAGACCCGCATGGGTTCCGGTAAGGGTTCGCCCGAGTGGTGGATCGCGAACGTGCACCCGGGTCGGGTCATGTTCGAGCTGTCGTACCCCAACGAGAAGGTGGCTCGTGAGGCGCTGACCCGCGCTGCTCACAAGCTCCCGATGAAGTGCCGGATCATCCGGCGCGAGGCAGGTGAGAGCTGATGTCGGCCGGCACCAAGGCTGCTGACCTCCGCGAGCTGGACAACGAGGGTCTCGTTGCCAAGCTCCGTGAGGCCAAGGAGGAGCTGTTCAACCTCCGCTTCCAGGCGGCGACCGGGCAGCTCGACAACCACGGACGGCTCAAGCTCGTCCGTAAGGACATCGCGCGGATCTACACCCTGATGCGCGAGCGCGAGCTGGGCATCGAGACGGTGGAGAGCGCCTGATGACTGAGAACACCAACGAGACGCGCGGTTTCCGCAAGACCCGTGAGGGTCTCGTCGTCAGCGACAAGATGGACAAGACCGTCGTCGTCGCCGTCGAGGACCGCGTCAAGCACGCTCTGTACGGCAAGGTCATCCGCCGTACGAACAAGCTGAAGGCGCACGACGAGGCGAACGCCTGCGGCATCGGCGACCGGGTCCTCCTGGCGGAGACCCGCCCGCTGTCCGCGACGAAGCGCTGGCGCGTCGTCGAGATCCTCGAGAAGGCCAAGTAACGAAGTTGATGCGGTACGGCCGTATGTGCACCAGGCCCCTCGTGGGCGCTGGTGTGAGCAGCGGCCGGCCCGTCAGCTCTCGTTGACGATCAGGAGAAAGCTGTGATCCAGCAGGAGTCGCGACTGCGTGTCGCCGACAACACGGGCGCGAAGGAAATCCTTTGCATCCGCGTTCTCGGTGGTTCCGGTCGCCGCTACGCCGGCATCGGGGACGTCATCGTCGCGACCGTCAAGGACGCGATCCCCGGCGGTTCGGTGAAGAAGGGTGACGTCGTCAAGTGCGTCGTCGTCCGTACCGTGAAGTCGCGTCGTCGTCCGGATGGCTCGTACATCCGTTTCGACGAGAACGCCGCGGTCGTTCTGAAGAACACCGATGGTGACCCCCGTGGTACCCGCATCTTCGGCCCGGTGGGCCGCGAGCTGCGTGACAAGAAGTTCATGAAGATCATCTCGCTTGCGCCGGAGGTGCTCTAACTCATGGCGAACAGCATGAAGATCAAGAAGGGTGACCTGGTTCAGGTCATCACCGGCAAGGACCGCGGCAAGCAGGGCAAGGTCATCCAGGCCATGCCCGCCGAGAACAAGGTCCTGGTCGAGGGTGTGAACCGGGTCAAGAAGCACACCAAGCCGGGCCCGGGCACTCAGGGTGGCATCGTCACCGTCGAGGCCCCGGTGCACGTCTCCAACGTCCAGCTGGTCGTGGAGAAGGACGGCAAGAAGGTCGTCACCCGCGTTGGCTACCGCTTCGATGACGAGGGCAACAAGATCCGCGTTGCCAAGCGAACCGGTGAGGACATCTGATGTCTGAGACGACTGTTGAGAAGGTGACCCCCCGTCTCAAGGAGCGTTACAACTCCGAGATCAAGGGTCAGCTGCAGGAGCAGTTCTCGTACGAGAACGTCATGCTGACGCCCGGCCTGGTCAAGGTCGTCGTCAACATGGGTGTCGGCGAGGCCGCCCGTGACAGCAAGCTGATCGAGGGCGCGATCCGCGACCTGACCGCGATCACCGGTCAGAAGCCGGCCGTGACCAAGGCTCGCAAGTCCATCGCGCAGTTCAAGCTGCGCGAGGGCCAGCCGATCGGCACGCACGTCACCCTCCGTGGTGACCGCATGTGGGAGTTCCTGGACCGTCTGGTTTCGCTGGCCCTGCCGCGAATCCGCGACTTCCGCGGCCTCTCCCCGAAGCAGTTCGACGGCCGTGGCAACTACACCTTCGGTCTGACCGAGCAGGTTATGTTCCACGAGATCGACCAGGACAAGGTCGACCGTCAGCGCGGTATGGACATCACCGTCGTGACCACCGCTCAGACCGACGACGAGGGCCGGGCGCTCCTGCGTGCTCTGGGCTTCCCGTTCAAGGAGGCGTGAGCCAATGGCGAAGAAGTCCCTCATCGCGAAGTCCGAGCGCAAGCCGAAGTTCGGCGTCCGGGCCTACACCCGGTGCCAGCGCTGCGGCCGTCCGCACTCGGTGTACCGCAAGTTCGGCCTGTGCCGTGTCTGCCTCCGTGAGATGGCGCACCGCGGCGAGCTGCCGGGCGTGACCAAGAGCTCCTGGTAATCCAGGCGCTTTAGGCACCCAGCGAAGCAGAGGTGCCCGATCCCACACCGGCCCGTTTTGGGCCTGCCGTACGGATTCCCGTAAGGTAGTGGGGTCGGGCCCCCTGCCACGGCTTCCCCATGGATGTTCGTGGCCCTTTACGGAGGGCTCGCACCCAGTCTTACGACGTCGCAGGTCCCCTGCGCTTGTGCCCCTACCGCACTCGGAAGAGTGCGGGAGGGGGACCTGGCGCGGAGAAACCGCGGCGAGAGAGGCCTGAGGCCATCATGACCATGACCGACCCCATCGCAGACATGCTCACGCGTCTGCGTAACGCGAACTCGGCGTACCACGACACCGTGGCGATGCCGGCCAGCAAGATCAAGGCGCACGTCGCCGAGATCCTGCAGCAGGAGGGGTACATCTCCTCCTACAAGGTTGAGGAGCCCGTCGAGGGCGAGGTCGGCAAGAAGCTGACCATCGAGCTCAAGTTCGGCCCCAACCGTGAGCGCTCCATCGCCGGCATCAAGCGCATCAGCAAGCCGGGTCTGCGCGTTTACGCAAAGTCCACCAACCTGCCGAAGGTTCTCGGCGGCCTGGGCGTGGCGATCATCTCCACGTCCTCCGGCCTCCTGACCGACAAGCAGGCCGCCAAGAAGGGCGTAGGCGGAGAAGTCCTCGCCTACGTCTGGTAATTCGGGAAACGGAGGTACAGCAATGTCGCGCATTGGACGGCTGCCCATCCAGGTCCCCGCTGGCGTGGACGTCACCATCGATGGCCAGGCGGTCTCGGTGAAGGGCCCGAAGGGCTCCCTCACCCACGTCGTCGCCGCGCCGATCGAGATCGGTAAGGGCGAGGACGGCACGCTGCTCGTCACCCGCCCCAACGACGAGCGTCTGTCGAAGGCCCTGCACGGCCTTTCCCGCACGCTGGTGGCGAACATGATCACCGGCGTGACCGCGGGCTACCGCAAGTCGCTGGAGATCAGCGGTGTCGGCTACCGAGTTCTGGCGAAGGGCTCCGACATGGAGTTCCAGCTGGGCTACAGCCACCCGATCCTCGTCGAGGCGCCCGAGGGCATCTCCTTCGTCGTCGAGTCGGCCACCAAGTTCCACGTGGACGGCATCGACAAGCAGAAGGTCGGCGAGGTCGCCGCGAAGATCCGCAAGCTGCGCAAGCCCGACCCGTACAAGGCCAAGGGTGTCAAGTACGCGGGCGAGGTCATCCGCCGCAAGGTCGGAAAGAGTGGTAAGTAAGCGATGAGTGTCTCTGTCAAGATCGGCAAGGGCAACGCCTACAAGAGCGCCGCTCGCAAGCGCCGCGCGATCCGCGTTCGCAAGCGCGTCGTCGGCACCGAGGTGCGTCCGCGTCTCGTCGTGACGCGCTCGAACCGTCACATGGTCGCCCAGGTCATCGACGACGCCAAGGGTCACACCCTGGCGTCGGCGTCCACCCTCGACGTGTCCATCAAGGGCGCCGAGGGCGACAAGACCGAGCTGGCCAAGAAGGTCGGGAGCCTGGTCGCCGAGCGCGCCAAGGCCGCCGGCATCGAGTCGGTCGTCTTCGACCGCGCGGGCAACCGGTACGCCGGCCGCATCGCCGCCCTGGCGGACGCGGCCCGCGAGGCCGGGCTCGACTTCTAAGCCGCTCGTCGACTCTGTCGGCGGACGTAATCGAGAGAGGTAATTCCAATGGCTGGACCCCAGCGCCGCGGTAGCGGCGCCGGCGGCGGCACCGGTGGCGAGCGGCGTGACCGTAAGCGTGACGACCGGGGCAACGCCCCCGCCGTCGAGAAGACCGCTTACGTCGAGCGCGTCGTCGCGATCAACCGTGTCGCCAAGGTTGTCAAGGGTGGTCGTCGTTTCTCCTTCACCGCGCTGGTCGTGGTGGGCGATGGCGATGGCACCGTGGGTGTTGGTTACGGGAAGGCGAAGGAGGTTCCGGCCGCCATCGCCAAGGGTGTTGAGGAGGCCAAGAAGAACTTCTTCAAGGTCCCCCGTATCCAGGGCACCATCCCGCACCCCATCCAGGGTGAGAAGGCCGCCGGCGTCGTGCTCCTGAAGCCCGCCGCCCCCGGTACCGGTGTTATCGCCGGTGGTCCGGTGCGCGCCGTCCTGGAGTGCGCCGGCATCCACGACATCCTGTCGAAGTCGCTCGGCTCGGACAACGCGATCAACATCGTGCACGCCACCGTGGCTGCTCTGAAGGGCCTCGTGCGCCCCGAGGAGATCGCCGCTCGTCGTGGCCTGCCGCTGGAGGACGTGGCCCCCGCTGCTCTGCTGCGGGCGCGTGCTGCTGGGGTGAGCGCCTGATGGCTCGCCTGAAGATCACGCAGACCAAGTCGTACATCGGCAGCAAGCAGAACCACCGTGACACCCTGCGTTCGCTTGGTCTCAAGCGCATGCACGACGTCGTGGTGAAGGAGGACCGTCCCGAGATCCGCGGGATGGCCCACACGGTCCGTCACCTGGTGACGGTTGAGGAGGTGGACTGATCATGGGCGAGAACCCGATCAAGATCCACAACCTGCGTCCCGCCCCTGGTGCCAAGACCGACAAGATCCGTGTCGGTCGTGGTGAGGGCTCCAAGGGTAAGACCGCTGGTCGTGGTACCAAGGGCACCAAGGCCCGCTACCAGGTTCCGCAGCGCTTCGAGGGTGGCCAGATGCCCCTCCACATGCGCCTGCCGAAGCTGAAGGGCTTCAAGAACCCCTTCAAGATCACCTTCCAGGTGGTCAACCTCGACAAGCTGGCCGAGCTCTACCCGCAGGGTGGAGAGGTCACCGTCGAGGGTCTCGTCGAGAAGGGCGCGGTTCGCAAGAACTCGCTCGTCAAGGTGCTCGGCACCGGCGAGATCTCGGTTGCCCTGCAGGTCTCGGTGGACGCCGTCTCCGGCACCGCCGCCGAGAAGATCAAGGCCGCCGGCGGTACGGTCAACGAGCTCATCTGAGCCCGCTGACACTCCGGCTTCGAGCCCCGCACCTCCTTCGGGAGGTGCGGGGCTCGTGCCGTTCCCGGGCCGTGCGGGACCGTTCGGTTCCGGACGGCCGGGTGCTCGTTCTTTTGTGTGGCAAACCCGGGCATCCCGTACCCCGTGAGTGGGGGAGGGGCCGTACGCGCTTCTTCCGAGTGGCCGCGCACTGTTAGAGTCCGTGGAGTTCCCTTGTAGGCTGCGCGTAGGCTCGCCTGTGCCGTCTGTACGGGAGCCCGAACCGCAAACTCCCCATTCAGGACCGACCCTCCCGCCGACGACGTGCGGGAGGCGCAGGAGGCACCGTGCTCAGTGCGTTCGCGCGGGCGTTCCAGACGCCCGACCTGCGCAAGAAGCTGCTGTTCACGCTGGGCATCATGGTGCTGTTCCGGCTGGGCTCGCACATTCCGATCCCCGGCGTGAGCTTCACGGCCGTGAACGAGTGTGTGAAGGCGACAAAGAACAACGGCCTCTTCGGGCTCGTCAACCTGTTCAGCGGTGGCGCGCTCCTCCAATTGACGATCTTCGCGCTCGGCATCATGCCGTACATCACGGCGAGCATCATCCTCCAGCTCCTCACCGTCGTGATCCCGCGACTGGAGATGCTGAAGAAGGAGGGCCAGGCCGGCCAGGCGAAGATCACCCAGTACACCCGCTACCTGACCATCGCGCTCGCCGTGCTCCAGGGCACCGGCATCGTCGCGACGGCCTCCAGTGGCGCGCTGTTCTCGGGCTGCCCGGTGGCCAACCAGATCGTCCCGGACACCGGAGTGTTCCGGATCGCGGTCATGGTCCTCACGATGACGGCCGGCACCACGGTCATCATGTGGCTGGGTGAGCTGATCACCGACCGCGGCATCGGCAACGGCATGTCGCTGCTGATCTTCACCTCGATCGCGGCGCAGTTCCCGACCTCGATGTGGGCGATCAAGACCGGCGGCACCATCGGCGGCGGCTGGGTCGAGTTCCTCTCCGTGGTCGCGGTCGGCATCATCGTCGTGATGCTGGTCATCTTCGTCGAGCAGGCCCAGCGCCGGATCCCGGTCCAGTACGCGAAGCGGATGATCGGCCGCCGGGCGTTCGGCGGCACCTCGACCTACATCCCGCTCAAGGTGAACCAGGCCGGTGTCATCCCGGTCATCTTCGCCTCGTCGCTGCTCTACATTCCCGCCCTGGTGGTCCAGCTGACCAACAGCCAGGCGGGCTGGGCCACGTGGATCCGGACGAACTTCGTCAAGGGTGACCACCCGATCTACATGGCGACCTACTTCCTGCTGATCGTCTTCTTCGCCTTCTTCTACGTCGCGATCTCCTTCAACCCCGAAGAAGTTGCCGACAATATGAAGAAGTATGGTGGGTTCATCCCGGGCATCCGGGCCGGCCGGCCGACGGCCGAGTACCTGAACTACGTGCTGACCCGAATCACGTGGCCGGGTTCGCTCTACCTGGGCCTGATCGCGTTGATCCCGATGATCGCCCTGGTCGCCTTCGGACAGCAGACCGCTTTCCCGTTCGGCGGCACCAGTGTGCTCATCGTCGTCGGCGTCGGACTCGAAACTGTGAAGCAGATCGAGAGCCAGCTCCAGCAGCGCAATTACGAAGGGTTCCTCCGCTGATGCGTATCGTCCTCGTTGGTCCTCCCGGGGCCGGGAAGGGTACTCAGGCGCACCTGCTCGCCAAGACCCTGTCCATTCCCCACATCTCCACCGGAGACCTGTTCCGCGCCAACATCGGTCAGGGCACCCCGCTGGGGCTCGAGGCCAAGAGCTACATGGACGCGGGCCGTCTGGTACCGGACGAGGTCACCATCGGGATGGCCAAGGACCGCATGCTCCAGGAGGACGCCGTGAACGGCTTCCTGCTGGACGGCTTCCCCCGCAACCTCGGCCAGGCCGAGGCGCTCGACGAGTTCCTCGCCGAGCAGGGCATCAAGCTGGACGGCGTGCTGGACCTGGAGGTCCCGGAGGACGAGGTCGTCAAGCGGATCGCGGGCCGTCGCCTGTGCCGCAACGACGGTGGCCACGTCTTCCACGTGGACTACAACCCGCCGAAGGCCGAGGGCGTCTGCGACGAGTGCGGCGGCGAGCTGTACCAGCGCTCGGACGACACCGAGGACAAGGTGCGCACGCGCCTGGAGGTCTACCACACCGAGACCGAGCCGATCATCGGTTACTACAAGGAGCAGGGTCTCCTGGTGACCATCCCGGCCCTCGGCAAGGTGGACGAGGTCACCGCCCGCGCGATCGAGGCGCTGAAGCAGGACAGCTGAGTCTCTCGGCGAACGTACGACGGTACGGCCGGGTCGCCCGCCCAGCGGGTGGCCCGGCCGTTTCGGCGTCGTACGGTGGTAGGGCAGTGGTAATCCGGACTTGGAAGGCGTGACCAGATGGTGGAGATCAAGACCCCCGAGCAGATCGCGAAGATGCGAGCGGCCGGGCTGGTCGTCGCCGAGGCCCTGAAGGCCTGCCGCGAGGCGGTCGCTCCGGGGGTGACCACCCAGGACCTCAACGACATCGCGGACAAGGTCATCACCGACCACGGCGCCACCTCGAACTTCCGCGCCAACCACGGCGGTCTCTGGTTCCCCGGCGTGATCTGCGCCTCGGTGAACAACGAGGTCGTGCACGGTATCCCGGGCGAGCGGGTGCTGCAGGAGGGCGACCTCATCTCGATCGACTGCGGCGCCATCCTGGACGGCTGGCACGGCGACGCGGCGATCAGCGTGGCGGTCGGCGAGGTCCGCCCCGAGGTCGAGATGCTGAGCCGGGTCACCGAGGGCTCGATGTGGGCCGGCATCGCCCAGATGAAGAAGAACAACCGCCTGGTCGACGTCTCCAAGGCGATCGAGGGCTTCATCCGCCGCCAGCCGCTGCCGCCGAAGGGCAAGTGGGGTATCACCGAGGGCTACGGCGGCCACGGCATCGGCACCGCGATGCACATGGAGCCCCACGTGCTGAACTACGTCGAGCGCGGCCGCGGCAAGGGCCCCAAGCTGGTCCCCGGCACCGTGCTGGCGATCGAGCCGATGGTCTCGCTGGGCACCCCGCACACGACCGTCCTGGACGACGAGTGGACGGTCGTCACCAACGACGGCACCTGGGCCTCGCACTGGGAGCACTCGGTGGCCGTGACCGAGCAGGGCCCGCTGGTCCTGACCGCCTTCGACGGAGGCCGGGCCGAACTGGCCAAGCTGGGCATCACCGCAGCTCCGGACCCGCTCGCGTAGTCGTCGCGGCGCCCGAGCGCCGCTGCTGACAAGGGATCAGAGCCCTGGAGGTTTGGACCTCCAGGGCTTTTGTCCTATTTTTATCGACTGGCAGTGGTCAGCTGCCGCCCGACCGGTTTACGAGCGATGCAGGAGTGAGCACGTGCTCAAGGGATTCCGCGACTTCATGATGCGCGGCAACGTCATCGACATGGCGGTCGGTGTGGTCATCGGTGCCGCGTTCACCGGGGTGGTGACCGGCTTCGTGTCCGCCTTCCTCACCCCGCTGGTGGGCGTGGTGGTCGGTGCGGCCGGCGACTTCAGCTCGTACAAGGCGACGGTGGCCGGGGTCACCTTCCCGTACGGCCAGTTCCTCAACGTCCTGATCGCCTTCGTCATGACCGCCGCGGTGCTCTACTTCTGCGTGGTGCTGCCGATCACCAAGGCGACCGCGCGCTACCTGCCGAAGAAGCCGAAGGCCCCCAAGCGCCCGTGCCCCGAGTGCCTCACCGAGATCCCCGAGGCCGCCCGCCGCTGCTCGGCCTGCACCGCGCACGTCCAGCCGCTGACGCTCTCCGCCGGGGTCTGACGCCGCCGGTGTGACGGGTGCCGCTTTCCGGGGCCCCCGTTTTGGTCCACCGGAAACGCTGGCGTAGGATGGACCGTCGGCTCACTCGTAGCGTGCTTCAGCGCGCCCTCTTCCCCTCGGGGACGGGGTGAACCCAGGTTCGCACGAGCGTTCCGCATACGGTAGCCGGTCCCGGAAGGTGGATCTCGCAGTTCATGGCTAAGAAGCAAGGCGCCATTGAGATCGAGGGCACCGTGATCGAGTCTCTTCCGAACGCGATGTTCAAGGTCGAGCTGCAGAACGGTCACAAGGTCCTCGCGCACATCAGTGGCAAGATGCGCATGCACTACATCCGCATCCTGCCGGACGACCGGGTCGTCGTGGAGCTCAGCCCCTACGACCTCACGCGCGGCCGGATCGTCTACCGCTACAAGTAAGAACGTCAGATCTAGACCCGGAGAACCTGAAGCATGAAGGTCAAGCCGAGCGTCAAGAAGATCTGCGACAAGTGCAAGGTGATCCGCCGTCACGGCCGGGTCATGGTGATCTGCGACAACCTGCGCCACAAGCAGCGCCAGGGCTGATCGCTCTCCAGCATTTCTCGTAGTACTTCGCGCGACGCGAAAACGTCATAAGCGGGCTACCCGATCCGTCCCTTCGCGGACGGACTGCCGCCCCCGGTAAGAGGCCGGGGCTCCCTCACCGTGAGGTGTCGGAGTAGGTAGCACGCAAGACCTCTGAAGAACCACAGGAGCCTTGAATGGCACGCCTCGCCGGCGTTGATCTCCCCCGTGAGAAGCGGATCGAGATCGCC
This sequence comes from Kitasatospora sp. NPDC034023, assembly GCF_055575795.1. Lineage (NCBI taxonomy): Bacteria > Bacillati > Actinomycetota > Actinomycetes > Kitasatosporales > Streptomycetaceae > Kitasatospora > Kitasatospora sp. NPDC034023. The sequence goes on along the minus strand of NZ_JBVIRY010000023.1, from coordinate 8,186 downwards.
CTTACGTACGTGTACGGCATCGGCCGTACCCGCGCCCAGCAGACCCTCGCCGAGACCGGTGTCAGCCCGGATGTCCGCGTTCGCGACATCTCCGAGGACGACCTGATCAAGCTCGGCCAGTACATTGACGCCAACTACACGGTCGAGGGTGACCTCCGCCGTGAGGTGGCCGCCGACATCCGCCGCAAGGTCGAGATCGGCTGCTACGAGGGTCTGCGTCACCGCCGTGGCCTGCCGGTCCGCGGCCAGCGCACCCACACCAACGCGCGTACCCGCAAGGGCCCGCGTCGCGCGATCGCCGGCAAGAAGAAGCCGGGCAAGAAGTAGTCCGTCCCGTCACCGGACATCCCTCCGGCCCGCGGGTCAGCGGACCGACCACCTCAGTAGGAGAACAGACTTATGCCCCCCAAGGGTCGTCAGGCTGCCGGCGCGAAGAAGATCCGCCGCAAGGAAAAGAAGAACGTCGCTCACGGCCACGCGCACATCAAGAGCACGTTCAACAACACCATCGTTTCGATCACCGACCCCGCGGGCAACGTGATCTCCTGGGCCTCCGCCGGCCACGTCGGCTTCAAGGGCTCGCGCAAGTCCACCCCGTTCGCCGCGCAGATGGCCGCCGAGGCCGCTGCCCGTCGCGCGCAGGAGCACGGCATGCGCAAGGTTGACGTCTTCGTGAAGGGTCCGGGCTCCGGCCGCGAGACCGCGATCCGTTCGCTCCAGGCCACCGGCCTGGAGGTCGGCTCGATCCAGGACGTCACCCCCACCCCGCACAACGGCTGCCGTCCGCCGAAGCGCCGCCGCGTCTGACGCAGCGCCTTCGGGCACGCTGGGTTCTGTTTTAAACCTCGTACGGGCTCCCACGTAGTGAATAGTCACTGCTTTCGGGAGCCCGTACGCTTGGTCCTGTCGGCATCAAATAGTGGGTGCCGAAGACAACTGGAGGAACGCCCCCATGCTTATCGCTCAGCGCCCCTCGCTGACCGAAGAGGTCGTCGACGAGTTCCGCTCGCGGTTCGTGATCGAGCCGCTGGAGCCGGGCTTCGGCTACACCCTCGGCAACTCCCTGCGCCGCACGCTCCTGTCGTCGATCCCGGGTGCCGCTGTCACCAGCATCCGCATCGACGGCGTCCTGCACGAGTTCACCACCGTGCCGGGCGTCAAGGAGGACGTGACCGACCTCATCCTCAACATCAAGCAGCTGGTCGTCTCCTCGGAGCACGACGAGCCGGTCGTGATGTACCTGCGCAAGCAGGGCCCGGGTGTCGTCACCGCCGCCGACATCGCCCCGCCGGCGGGTGTCGAGGTGCACAACCCCGAGCTGGTCCTCGCCACGCTCAACGGCAAGGGCAAGCTGGAGATGGAGCTGACCGTCGAGCGCGGTCGCGGCTACGTCTCCGCCGTCCAGAACAAGGCCTCCGGCCAGGAGATCGGCCGCATCCCGGTCGACTCGATCTACAGCCCCGTGCTGAAGGTCACCTACAAGGTCGAGGCCACCCGTGTCGAGCAGCGGACCGACTTCGACAAGCTGATCGTCGACGTCGAGACCAAGCCCGCCATGCGTCCGCGCGACGCCATGGCCTCGGCCGGCAAGACCCTGGTGGAGCTGTTCGGCCTCGCCCGCGAGCTGAACATCGACGCCGAGGGCATCGACATGGGCCCGTCCCCGACGGACGCCGCCCTGGCCGCCGACCTGGCGCTGCCGATCGAGGAGCTGGAGCTCACCGTTCGGTCGTACAACTGCCTCAAGCGCGAGGGCATCCACACCGTGGGTGAGCTCGTCGCCCGCTCCGAGGCCGACCTGCTCGACATCCGCAACTTCGGTGCGAAGTCGATCGACGAGGTCAAGGCGAAGCTGGCCGGCATGGGCCTGGCCCTCAAGGACAGCCCGCCCGGGTTCGACCCGACCGCCGCCGCCGACGCCTTCGGCGCCGACGACCTGGACGACGCGGGTTACGCGGAGACCGAGCAGTACTGAGAGACTTGACCGCGGGGGCGGTTCTCCGGAACCGCCTCCGCTGTCGTGAAAGTCGTGCGGGCACCGTGCCTGTACGCCCGCTGCGGTACCTGGTACGGCCGCAGTCGGAGATTCGAGGAGTAATTCCATGCCGCGTCCCACCAAGGGTGCCCGCCTCGGCGGCGGCCCGCACCACGAGCCGCTGCTGCTCGCCGGTCTGTGCCGGGAGCTGTTCCAGTACGGCCGCATCACCACGACCGAGGCCAAGGCCCGTCGGATGCGCCCGCTGGCGGAGAAGCTGATCACCAAGGCGAAGAAGGGCGACATCCACAACCGTCGTCTGGTTCGCAAGACGATCACCGACATCGCCGTGCTGCACACCCTCTTCACCGAGATCGCGCCGCGCTACGAGAACCGCCCGGGTGGTTACACCCGTATCACCAAGATCGGTCCCCGTCGTGGCGACAACGCCCCGATGGCCGTGATCGAGCTGGTCGAGGCGCTGACCGTCGCGCAGACCGCCGTCGGCGAGGCCGAGGGCGCCACCAAGCGCGCCGTCAAGGAGGCCGACGAGGCCGCTGCCGTCGAGACCAAGGCCGCCGAGGCCGAGGCCGCCGAGGCCGAGGCCGCCGAGCAGGCCTGACACCTGTAGGTGTAGTGCGGGCCCGTTCTCCCATTCGTGGGGGAGCGGGCCCGTTCCTTCTGTCTGGAGTGGATTGTGGTCAACGATTGCGCCGAGCAGCCGCCGGTGAAGGACGGACCGGCGGACGGGTACGTCCGGGTCCGCCTCGACCTCGCCTACCAGGGCGCCGAGTTCTCCGGCTGGGCCCGGCAGAAGGGCGGCCGGCGGACGGTCCAGGAGGAGATCGAGAGCGCGCTGCAGATCGTCACCCGCAGTCCGGAGCTGTTCCCGCTGACCGTGGCCGGCCGTACCGACGCCGGGGTGCACGCCCGCGGCCAGGTCGCGCACGTCGACCTGCCGGCCGAGCTGTGGGAGGCGCACCGGGACAAGCTGCTGCGCCGGCTGGCCGGCCGGCTCCCCGGGGACGTCCGGATCTACCGGGTCGGCGAGGCGCCGGCCGGGTTCGACGCCCGCTTCTCGGCGATCTGGCGGCGGTACGCGTACCGCGTCGCCGACCACCCGGGCGGGGTGGACCCGCTGCTGCGCGGCCACGTGCTCTGGCACGACCGCCCGCTGGACGTGGACCGGATGAACGCCGCGGCGAAGCTGCTGCTCGGCGAGCACGACTTCGCCGCGTACTGCAAGAAGCGCGAGGGCGCCACCACCATCCGCACCCTGCTGGAGCTGCACTGGGACCGGGTCCCGGTGGACGCCTACGCCGCCCAGGAAGGCTCGCTCGCGGTCGCCACCGTCCGGGCCGACGCCTTCTGCCACAACATGGTCCGGGCGCTGGTCGGCGCGATGCTGCTGGTCGGCGACGGGCACCGGCCGGTGGAGTTCCCCGGCGAGGTGCTGGCGGGCGGGGTGCGCAACTCCGCGGTCAACGTGATCCGGCCGTACGGGCTGACGCTGGAGGAGGTCGGCTACCCGGCGGACGACCAGCTGGCCGAGCGCAATCGCCAGGCCCGGCGGATGCGCACCCTGCCGGGGCAGCCCGTCGGGTAATCCGTTTTGGCCATGGGCGTCCGCTTGGGACAATCGCTCCCATGGGACACGTCGAAATTTCGCACCTTGAGTACTACCTGCCGGACGGACGGGTGCTGTTCGACGACGCGTCCTTCCGGGTCGGCGAGGGCGCCGCGGTCGCCCTGGTCGGCGCGAACGGCGCCGGCAAGACCACCCTGCTGCGGATGATCGCGGGGGACCTCCAGCCGCACGGCGGCTCGGTGACGATCAGCGGCGGGCTCGGCGTGATGCGCCAGTTCGTCGGCACCACCGGCCGCGAGGACCAGCGGTCCACCCCGGGCGCGCTGCCGGCCGACGCCTCGGTCCGCGACCTGCTGGTGTCGGTCGCCCCCGAGCGGATCGCGGTGGCCGCCCGCGCGGTGGACGCGGCCGAGCTGGCGATGATCGCCCAGGACGACGAGAAGACGCAGATGGCCTACGCCCAGGCGCTCTCCGACTGGGCCGACGTCGGCGGCTACGACTACGAGACCGACTGGGACGTCTGCACCATGGCGGCCCTCGGCGTGCCCTTCGACAAGGCCCAGTGGCGCGGCCTGAACACGCTCTCCGGCGGTGAGCAGAAGCGGCTCGTCCTGGAGACGCTGCTGCGCGGCCCCGAGGAGGTGCTGCTGCTGGACGAGCCGGACAACTACCTGGACGTGCCGGGCAAGCGCTGGCTGGAGGAGGCCATCAAGGCGACCTCGAAGACCGTGTTGTACATCTCACACGACCGCGAGCTGCTCTCCCGCACGGCGGAGAAGATCATCAGCGTGGAGTCCGGTGCCGCCGGCAGCAGCGTCTGGGTGCACGGTGGCGGCTTCGACTCCTTCCACGAGGCCCGCAAGGACCGGTTCGCGCGCTTCGAGGAGCTGGGGCGGCGCTGGGACGAGGAGCACGCCAAGCTCAAGAAGCTGGTGGTGACCCTGCGCCAGGCCGCATCGGTCAGCCACGCCCTCGCCACCCGCTACGCGGCCGCGCAGACCCGGCTGAAGAAGTTCGAGGAGGCCGGCCGGCCGGAGGAGCCCCCGCGCGAGCAGAGCATCACCATGCGGCTCAAGGGCGGCCGCACCGGCGTGCGCGCGTTCACCCTGGAGCAGTTGGAACTCACCGACCTGATGCAGCCCTTCGACCTGGAGGTCTTCTACGGCGAGCGGATCGGGGTGCTGGGCGCCAACGGCGCCGGCAAGTCGCACCTCCTGCGGCTGCTGGCCGGCGACGAGACGGTCGCGCACACCGGCGGCTGGAAGCTCGGCGCCCGGGTCGTGCCCGGCCACTTCCGGCAGACCCACGCCCACCCGGAGCTGTTCGGCCGTACCGTCCGCTCCATCGTCGAGGAGGAGCACGCGCTCAGCCGCGGCGCCGCGATGGGCGCGCTGCGGCGGTACGAGCTGGACCGCCAGGAGGAGCAGAAGTTCGAGTCGCTGTCCGGCGGGCAGCAGGCCCGGCTGATGATCCTCAAGCTCGAACTCTCCGGTGTGACAGCCCTGTTGCTCGACGAGCCGACCGACAACCTGGACCTGGAGAGCGCCGAGGCGCTGCAGGCCGGGCTGGAGGCCTTCGACGGCACCGTGCTGTGCGTCACCCACGACCGCTGGTTCGCCAAGACCTTCGACCGCTTCCTGGTGTTCGGGGCCGACGGCCGGGTGTACGAGTCGCCGGAACCGGTCTGGGACGTGACCCGGGTGGAGCGCGAACGCTGAGTGACGGCGAGGGGGGTCCACGTCGATTTTTGACCCCTTCCCGTCGTGCCGGTAACCTGGACGCTTGATGTGCGTATTGGCTCGCTCTATCTCACGTGAGAGGTCGGTACGCCGGAGACATCAGGTCGACGACCAGCGGTCCCCCTTGAATTGCGTCCAAGGTTGACCAGGCTGCTCTTCCGTCCGGGTGCTCCTGTCAGGACTCACTCACTGAAAAGCGAAGGCTACGACCGTGCGTACGTACAGCCCCAAGCCCGGCGACGTCCAGCGTCAGTGGCACGTCATCGACGCGACCGACGTCGTGCTCGGCCGCCTGGCTTCCCAGGCCGCCAACCTCCTCCGGGGCAAGCACAAGGCGATCTACGCGCCGCACGTTGACACTGGTGACTTCGTCATCATCATCAACGCCGACAAGGTGCACCTGTCCGGTAACAAGAAGACCCAGAAGCTGGCCTACCGCCACTCGGGCTTCCCGGGCGGTCTGCGCTCGGTGCGCTACGACGACCTGCTGGCGAACAACCCGGAGAAGGCCGTCGAGAAGGCCATCAAGGGCATGATCCCCAAGAACAGCCTGGGCCGCCAGATGCTCTCGAAGCTGAAGGTCTACTCGGGCGACCAGCACCCCCACGCTGCCCAGCAGCCGGTGCCGTTCGAGATCACCCAGGTCTCGCAGTAATTCGGCCACCAAGCCCCCCATCACTGAAAAGAGCTGAGGAACACCGTGGCCGAGACCACTGAAACCCTTGAGGTCGACTTCGACGAGGCCGCCGAGGCCGTCGAGGGCGAGTACACCTCCGAGGAGAGCTACACCTCCGAGTCCCTGGCCGGCCGCTTCGGCGAGGCCATCCCGGGCGCCGGCCTCGGCCGTCGCAAGGAGGCGATCGCCCGCGTGCGCATCGTCCCCGGCACCGGCCAGTGGAAGATCAACGGTCGCACCCTTGAGGACTACTTCCCCAACAAGGTGCACCAGCAGACCGTGAACGAGCCCTTCAAGCTCCTCGAGCTGGACGGCCGTTACGACGTCGTCGCCCGCATCAGCGGCGGCGGCGTGTCCGGCCAGGCCTACGCGCTGCGCCTCGGCGTGGCCCGTGCCCTGAACGAGGCCGACGTGGACAACAACCGCGGCGCGCTGAAGAAGGCCGGCTTCCTGACCCGTGACGCCCGCGCCGTCGAGCGCAAGAAGGCCGGTCTCAAGAAGGCCCGCAAGGCGCCGCAGTACAGCAAGCGCTAATCGCGTCCCAGGGGGGCGTCCGCCCTGGCGGCGCCGCCCCCCTGGTGTTGCGCAACCGTCGCCCCGGAGTACCACGTGTACTCCGGGGCGACGCGTTCCCCGGCTACTGTGCGGCGGCCGGGATCATCGGTTGGGTTCCGAGCAGTGGTGATGGAGGACGGGACAGTGGGACGACTCTTCGGTACGGACGGCGTACGCGGGGTGGCCAACCAGGGCCTGACGGCGGAGCTCGCGCTCGGGCTGTCGGTCGCGGCGGCGCACGTGCTCGGCGAGGCCGGTGCCTTCGACGGCCACCGGCCGGTCGCGGTGGTCGGCCGTGACCCGCGTGCCTCGGGAGAGTTCCTGGAGGCCGCCGTCATCGCCGGTCTGGCGAGTGCCGGAGTCGACGTCCTGCGGGTCGGCGTCCTGCCCACCCCGGCCGTGGCCTACCTCACCGGCGCGCTCGGCGCCGACTTCGGCGTGATGCTGTCCGCCAGTCACAACGCCATGCCGGACAACGGCATCAAGTTCCTCGCCCGCGGCGGCCACAAGCTGGACGACCGCATCGAGGACGCGATCGAGTCCCACTACCGCAAGCACACGCTCGGCGAGGAGGACTGGAACCGTCCGACCGGCGCCGCCGTCGGCCGGGTCCGCGAGTACACCGAGGGCTTCGACAAGTACGTCGCCCACCTGATCGGCGTGCTGCCCAACCGCCTGGACGGCGTCAAGGTCGTCATCGACGGCGCCCACGGCGCGGCCGCCTACGTCGCCCCCGAGGCCTTCGCCCGGGCCGGCGCCGAGGTCGTCCACACCCTGGGGGCCGAGCCCACCGGCCTCAACATCAACGACGGCGTCGGCTCCACCCACCTGGACCGGCTGCGCGTCGCGATGAAGGAGCACAAGGCCGACTTCGGCATCGCCCTGGACGGCGACGCCGACCGCTGCCTGGCCGCCGACGCCGAGGGCGACGAGGTGGACGGCGACCAGATCATCGCCATCCTCGCGGTCGCCATGAAGGAGGCCGGCACCCTGCGCGGCAACACCGCGGTGGCCACCGTGATGTCCAACCTCGGCTTCAAGCTGGCAATGGAGCGCGAGGGCATCGAGCTGGTGGAGACCGCCGTCGGCGACCGCTACGTGCTGGAGGCCATGAAGGAGCACGGCTTCGCGCTGGGCGGCGAGCAGTCCGGCCACGTCATCCTGCTGGACCACGCCACCACCGGTGACGGCACCCTGACCGGCCTGATGCTGGGCGCCCGACTGGCCGCCACCAAGCAGCCGCTGGCCGACCTGGCCGCCGTGATGACCCGGCTGCCGCAGGTCCTGATCAACGTCAAGGGCGTCGACAAGTCCCGGGTGAAGACCAGCACCGAGCTGGCCGCCGCGGTCGCCGCGGCCGAGGCCGAGCTGGGCTCCACCGGCCGGGTGCTGCTGCGGCCGTCGGGCACCGAGCCGCTGGTCCGGGTGATGGTCGAGGCCGCCGACCCGGTGCAGGCCGAGGCGGTCGGGCAGCGGCTGGCCGAGGCGGTCCGCACCCACCTGGGCTGAGCCCGTACGCCCTGTACACCCCGTACGCCCAGAGGGCCCCCGCCGGGTTCCGGATGCTGTTGGTTAATCGGTGAGGGCCTGCGTGACGTCGGCCTGTACGACCCCGTTGGGGTTGTGCAGGCCGTTGTCGTGTTCAGGGGTGGG
>NZ_JBVIRY010000022.1:0-158973 GCF_055575795.1 Kitasatospora sp. NPDC034023 | reverse complement strand
CGGCAGACCACTCGCCAAAACCCGCATCTCACCCTTCGCAGCACTCCGCCCCGTTGGATGAGATCCAACGGGGCGGAGTTAACCAACAGCATCCGCTGAGCGGTCGGGGCTTTCTTCGGTGCGCCGGCCGCTCGGGCGAGCAGCTCTGCCAGGGGCTCAGGCCGTCAGCACGATCTTGCCGGTGACGGTGCCGGACTCCGCCAGCCGCAGGGCCTCGGCGGCGCTGGTGAGCGGCAGTCGGGCGGCGATGCGGGCGGTGACCTCGCCACGGCCCACGGCGGCGAGCACCTCGGTGAGGTCGTTCCGAAGCTGTGCCCGGAAGCGGTCCTTACCGAGCGCGCGGCCGGCCCAGATGTTGTAGAAGTACGCGTGCCGGCCGTTGGGCAGGGCGTTCCACAGTGCGGTACGGGCAAGGATCTTGAGGACCGGCCACTGCTTGGAACCGGTGTCGTCGCGGGTGGAGGCACTGCCGTACGCGACGAGGGTGCCGCCGGGCGCGAGCAGCTGCCAGGAATCGATCACGCTACGGCCGCCGACGTGGTCGAAGACGGCGTCCACCCCGCCGGGCGCCAGTTCCCGGACCAGCGCGGGGACGTCTCCCGCCCGGTAGTCGACGGGGACGACGCCCAAGTCCCGCAGCGCCTCGTGGTGCCGGGCGGAGGCCGTACCGATCACCCGCGCCCCGGCGGCGCGGGCGAGTTGGGCCAGCACGGACCCCACACCGCCGCTCGCGCCGTGGACCAGGACGGTCTGCCCGGCGCACACCCGGGCCTTGCGGTGCAGCATCTGCCAGGCGGTGATGCCGTTGACCACGACCGTCTCGGCCTGCGCCGCGGTGAGGCCCTCGGGGACGTCGACCGCGTCCGCGGCGTCGACGACCACGTGGCTGGCCCAGCCGCCGACCTTCACCAGCGCGGCTACCCGTCGCCCGGCCAGCGCCGGGTCGACGCCCGGCCCGGTCGACAGGACCCGGCCCACCAGGTCGTATCCGGGCACGAACGGGAACGGCGGCTGGTCGTAGTACCGGCCGCGGCGCATCTGCTGCTCGGCGAAGGAGACGCCGGTGGCCTCCATGGCGATCACGATCTGCCCCGGGCCGGGCTCCGGCACGGAGGCGTAGCGGATCTGCAGGCCCTCCGGGTCGACGATGCCCGGCAGAACGACCTCGACAAGGCGCTCGTTGGTCACGGCCGCCTCCTTTCGTAGAAGCTGTTGTGTTCGCTATAAGTTCTAACGCACATCCGGGGTGACAGTCAACAACAAACGTGAGACCTTCTAACGCAGACGCAGGCGCAGGCGGCGCGCGGGACGCGACATGCCAATGCCGGCCACACCCTGGCGGGCGCGGTCGGCATTGGCGGGTCGGGGCTGTCGGGCCGAGCCGGCTGCGGATCAGGCCGGTCAGGCTGCGGGTCCGGCCGGAGCGGCCGCCTCCACGACCGTCTCGACGAGTCCCGTTTCGAGCCGGAGCACATGGCCGGACACCGAGGCGAGGGTGTCGCCGGACAGCAGCGGGTGGCCGAGCAGTTTCGCGACGTCCTGGCGCACGGTCTCGGTCGGGTCGGTCACGGCCTTCGCCGCGAGGGCGTCGCCGTCGAGCCCGGTGCGGCCGGCGAAGGCGTGGCGGAAGGCGGGCTCGGACAGCTTGCCGGTCCCGCATTGCGTGTGATGGATGACGGCGACGTCCATCCGCACCCCCAGGCGCAGGGCGAGGTAGGCGATGTCCTCCGCGACCCGGTCGTCGACGCGGCCTCCCGCGTTGCGCAGCACGCCCGCATCCCCGGTCCTGAGGCCGAGGAATCCGGCCGGCTCGACCCTCGGGTCGACGCAGGTCAGCACGAGGAGAAGCCGGTCTGGCAGGCCCTCCCCGCTCGGCATTGCCAGCCTTGCGGGATCGACGGACGCGGCGAACTCGCGGTTCCGGTCGAGCAGTTCGGTGAACCGTGACATGGCCCCTCCATTTGTTGTATATGCAACACATACTGCGGGGGTACTCTACAGACCGGAGGTGTAGATGCAACAGGAGAGTGTGGCCGAGTCGCGTCGGCAGGCGACGCTGATGTCGGAGGAGTGCCTGGGCAGGCGGATCGCGCGCCTGCAGCGCCTGGTCGGTCGCCGGGTCGACGCGGAGTTGCGCCAGTTCGGGCTGACCCTTCCGCAAGTCGAGGTGCTCTCCGAGCTGGCGTCGGCCGGCGCCCCGGCACGCCCCTCGGAGATCGCGGGCTGGCTCGGCATCGAACGCTCGACCGTCAGCCGCAACCTCGACGGACTGGTGCAGCGCGGGTTCGTGGAGGTGGCCGCGACGTCGACGACGGGACGAACCACCCGGGTGACCGTCACCGAAGCCGGGTACCGGGTGCTCGCCGACGCCGAACCGGCCTGGCACCGCAGCCAGGCATGGATCATCGAAGCCATCGGCGCGGACGCCCGCGAGACCCTCGACCAGTGGCTCGCCGCACTGGACCCCGACCAGTCGCCACGGTGAGGCCGCGACACCCGGGGCGCGATCAGGAGATCTTCACGCAGAGCGGCTCGGCGGAGCCGTGCTCGACGGTCAGCGCCCGGTAGCCGGTGGCGCTGATGTCGACGGTGTAGACGCCGTCGACGAGGCAGCGGTCGCGGGGCAGGGCGCCGGCGTCAGTGCCGAAGCCGAAGCCGAAGCCGAGCAGGATCGGGCCGCGGGCATGCCAGGTCTGCGACTTGTCGAGGCGGTAGCCGACGACGGACCGGCCGCCCGACCCGGCCGCCCCCCATGCCCGGCTTCCGCCCCCAGTCGCCCCTGGCCGATGCGTTCCGCCCGGCCCGCGTCTTTCCAACCTCTTGACGAACTCATGACATTGACGGACCATCATGCTGGCGCGCGCCTCACCTCCTCCACCGTTCCGCCCCCACGGACCCCCACAGGAGGACAGTCATGCGACTGCCCCGCCGAGGGAAGCCCGCCGCGGCCACCGCCGTTCTGCTGGCCCTCGCCCTCGCCACCCCGATCACCGCCCAGGCCGCCTCCCCCTACCGCCTGTCGGCGCCCACATCCGCCGGTGCGGACACCGCTGCCGACACCGCCCGGCAGTACCGGCTCGACGGCCCCCGTACCGTCGCCGAACGCACCACCATCGCCGCCACCGGCGCCTCCGTCGACGCCGTCCTGCCCGACGCGGTGGTGGTCACCGCCACCCCCGCCGAGGCCGACCGGCTGCGCACGCTCGGGTGGTCCCCCACCGCGCTGCCCGGCCCCGACCACGGCACCGAGTCGGGCTCCGGCCCCGGCGGCGAGGGCCTGGACGAGAGCCTGGCCGGCCCGGTGTACGACTTCCCGCAGGCCGACTCCGGTTACCACAACTACGCCGAGGCCACCGCCGACATCGACGCCGTGGTCGCCGCGCACCCGGACATCATGAGCAAGCGCGTCATCGGCACCTCCTACGAGGGCCGGCCGATCGTCGCGGTGAAGATCAGCGACAACGTCGGCACCGACGAGGACGAGCCCGAGGTGCTGTTCACCGCCCACCAGCACGCCCGCGAGCACCTCACCGTCGAGATGGCCCTCTACCTGCTGCACGAGTTCGGCGACAAGTACGCCACCGACAGCCGCATCGCCAACGCCGTCAACAGCCGCGAGATCTGGGTGATCCCCGACCTCAACCCGGACGGCGGCGAGTACGACATCGCCACCGGCCGCTACCGCAGCTGGCGCAAGGACCGCCAGCCCAACCCCGCCAGCAAAAGCGTCGGCACCGACCTCAACCGCAACTGGAACTACAAGTGGGGCTGCTGCGGCGGCTCCTCCGGCTCCACCTCCAACGAGACCTACCGGGGCAGCGCCCCGGAGTCCGCCAAGGAGACCAAGGTGGTCGCCGACTTCGTCCGCAGCCGGGTCGTCGGCGGCAAGCAGCAGATCACCGCCGCCATCGACTTCCACACCTACAGCGAACTGGTGCTCTGGCCGTTCGGCTGGACCACCGCCGACACCGCCACCGGCATGACCGCCGACGAGTACAACACCTTCGCCACCCTCGGCCGCACCATGGCCGCCACCAACGGCTACACGCCCGAGCAGTCGAGCGACCTCTACATCACCGACGGCGCGATCGACGACTGGCTGTGGGGCGCCCAACGGGTCTTCGCCTACACCTTCGAGATGTACCCCGGCCCGAACGGCAGCAGCGGCTTCTACCCGCCCGACGAGGTGATCGGCCGCGAGACCAGCCGCAACCGCGAAGCGGTCCTGCGCCTGGTGGAAACGGCCGACTGCGTCTACCGCGCGATCGGCAAACAGCAGCAGTACTGCGGCATCCCCGCCTGACCGGTCGCATCGCCGGCCGTCGAACCGGGCTGCGAGAGCCGGTCGACGGCCGGTCGACGGCAGGTTGACGGTCGGTCGGCAGCGGGTCGACGGCCGGTGCCGGCCGGCCGTGCGGCGCGCTGCGCACCAGCCTTCGTCCAGCCCTTACCGGGCGGCGCGCAGCTTGAGGACGTAGGTCGCGGTGAGCGCCACCGCACGGTCTTCGTCCTGGGCCAGATCCCCGAGGGCGCGTGACGCCGTCGTCCCCGGGATGTCCGCGAGCGCCTGGGTCAGCCGTCGACGGGCGGGCGTTCCGGTGGTGCCGGGGGCGAGGCGGTCGACGAGTCCGGTGGCGATCCGGTCCGCCAACGCGGGATCACCCGCGGGGTCGCCGGCCAGCGCGCTCAGTGCGTCGGCCGCGTCGGCGTCGTTCCTCGCCTCGACGATCATGTCGATGAGCGTCGGGACCGCGTCGGCCACTCCGCGTGTCCCGAGTGCCAGGGCCGCGTACCCGCGGACGACGATGTCGGTGTTCGTGAGGGCGTCCCGCAGCAGGGCGGTCGCCTCGCCGTCCGGAATCTCGGCGATGGACCGGACGGCACGTTCCCGCACCTCGACCGCGGGTGAGCCGAGGCCCTTCGCCAGCGCTTCCAACGCGTCCTCGCCGGATTGCGCCAGAGCCCAGCGGAGGGCTCCGGCGACGTTCGGGTCCGACTCGCCGAGCACGGCCTCGGCCAGGGCTTCCACCGGTACGGAGACCTCCTCGGCGGCGGACAGGGCCGCGCGCTGGCGAGCGCCCGCGTTCTTCGACTCCAGCGCCTGGAGGAGCGAGACGATCTGGAGGACCTCCTCCCAGCCGGCGGGTTCCGCGGCACCGATCCGACGGAGCCGGGTGAGCAGCTCCGTCTCCGCCGCGATGCGGTCCAGCGTCCGGCGGATGAGGTCGTCGACGAGTTCCGAGGGCGCGAAGCCGGGGTCATCGAGCGCGCGCCCGACGTCGCTCAGCGACAGCCCCAGTGACCGCAGGCTCTCGATGTGGAAGATCCGCCGGATGTTCTCCTCGGAGTACTCCCGGTAGCCGGAGTCGGTGCGACCCGACGGCCGTACCAGGCCGAGCGATTCGTAGTGCCTGAGCATGCGGGCGCTGACCCCGGACCGCTGCGCGACGTCACCGATCAACACTGCCTACCGCCCGTCCTGGTCGCGCCCGCCGAGGGCGACGACGCGCTTCGCCTCCTCGATCGCGAACTCGAATCCGGCGTCCGGGTCGCGCGACAGGCGTTCCGTGGCGATCGCGTGTGCGCGCACGCGGGGGTCGGGGTCCGCCGTCGCGGCGCCCAGTGCCGGCGCCATCGCCTCCCCGAGCGCGATCAGCGCCCGGCTGAGGCTCAGCTGCGTCTCGCGTTCGCCGCGCCCGAGCTGCGTCGCCAACCCTACGGCCAACGCCTGCTCCGCACCGTCGGGCACGAGAACGACGGCGGCCCGCCAGGCACTGCGGGCCACCTCCTCGTCGGTGTCGGACAGCAGCGCCGGTGTGATCGCCGGCCACGCCCGCCGGTCCCCGATCTTGGACAGCGTGTGCAGTGCCTGGCTCCGCGCCTGCGCACGCTCCGAGCGGACTTCGTCGACAAGCGCCGGGACCGTCATCGATGCCGCGTGCCGGGTGAGTGCCCACGTGAGCATTTCGCGCACGGAGAACTCGGGCTCGATCGCGCACCGCTCGATGAGCTTGCCGACGAACGCCGGCTCCGGGTTCGTGCCCACGGCCAACGCCGCCTGCAGTCGGACCGACGAGTTGTCGCTCTCCAGTCCCCGGAGGGCTCGCGCCTCGTTCGCGTTCGCCTTCGCCTTCGTGTTCGCCTTCGCGCTCGTGTTCGTGCTCGGGTTCGTGCTCTCTGTCGACATGGTCATCAGCACCACCTCCTCGGCCACAGTGAAGGCCTTGTCACTGTGTCAAGGTCAAGCAGAGCCGGACCGAGGGCCGAGGGAGGCACGCCCTCGGCCCGAGGAAGGCGGGCCCTATCCCAGCCGCAGGTCCCCCGCTGCCACGACCTCCCCGAGACGCGGGAAGTCGAGTTCCACCGACGCCCGGTGTTCCTCCGCCGTGAGCGCGGTCATCGCGTCCTCGACGAACACCAGCTCGTACCCGTGGTCGGAGGCCGCGCGGGCGCTCGACTCCACCCCGAGGTTGGTGGCGATCCCGGCGAACACCAGGGTCTCCACGCCCCGTTCCCGGAGCAGTTCGTGCAGGCCGGTGCCCTGGAAGGCACCGAGGGTGCGCTTCACCACGACCTCGTCGGCCACCGCCTCGACCTCCGCGAGCAGTTCGCTCCCGGGCGGCTGCTCGGCGACGTTCGGCCGGTCGACCCGTACGGCGACGACCGGGGCGCCGGCGGCGCGGAAGGCCCGGGCGAGCTCCAGCGAGGTCGTCACCACCTCCGAACCGGCGTGCGGCGCGAGCGGGTTGGCGACGATCCGGCTCATCAGGTCGATCAGGACCAGGGCCGTGCTGCGGGGATCAAGGGTGGGCATGGCGCCAACCTAGCCCATCCCCCGGCCCGGCCGACTCCGCCGCCTCCCGGGCGATCTCCGCCCGGAACCCCTCGATCATCACGCGCAGCCCGTACTCGAAGTCGGCGTCGTGGTCCGTCATCCGCAGCACGTCGGCGGCCTCGCGTAGCAGCGGGAGTTCGCGCAGCGCGTCGTCCGGGAACGGCGGCCGATCGCGGTCTGCGGCGTCCTGCCGCCAGGCCTGTTCCTCGGTGACCCAGCCCATGATGTACCGGTCGACGGTCAGCAGCAGCCGCAGCGCCGTGCGCGGGCGCAGCCCAGCCCGGCTGAGGGCACGCAACTGGGCCTCGACGGCCGGGAGTTCGTCGTCGGCGGGCAGGGTGCCGGCGTGCACCCGGGCGCCGTCGCGGTAGGCGAGCAGGGCGTGGCGCTTGGCGCGGGCGTCGGCGGCGATCCACGCCGGCCAGTGTTCCGGGTCCGGTTCGCGGTCGGGCGGGAGGGCCTCGGCGAGCATGGCCTCGGCCATCAGGTCGAGCAGTTCCCGCTTGTTCTTGAAGTGCCAGTACAGGGCCGGCGACTGGACACCGAGTTCGCGGGCGAGCCGGCGGGTGGTCAGCCCTTCGATGCCCTCCTCGTTGAGCAGGCGCAGCGCGGTGCGCACCACGTCGTCGCGTTGCAGCGCCATCCGTTCGACCTCCCGGGTTTAATCGCTTGCCGGACTCACCTTATCGCCGATAAGTTCCCGAGCTGGAACTTATCGGCGATAAGGACCGCCATCACTGCCAGCTGCCCACCTGCCCACCTGCCAGCACCGCGACGACGCCGGCCACGAAGGGACCAACCCCGTATGACCTCCACCCCCGACCGCTTCCGGTCCCGGCTGCTCCCGAACACCGCGCCCTGGCGGTCTTCCCGGGACTTCCGTCTGATCTGGACCTCCGGCACGGTCACCCTGCTCGGCTCGGTCTTCACCATGACGGCGATCCCCCTGCAGCTCGCCGACCTCACCGGCTCGCCGTGGGCCGTGGGCGCGGTCGGGGCGGTCGAACTCGTGCCCGTCATCGTGTTCGGCCTGTACGGCGGTGTCCTCGCCGATCGCGCCGACCGCCGCACGGTGGCCCTGGTCACCGAGTTCGCGCTGGCCGCGCTCAGTGCCCTGCTGCTGGCCAACGCGCTGCTCGGCGCGCCCGCCGCCTGGCCGCTCTACGTGGCCGCCGGGGTGGCCGCCGCCCTGCAGGGCATCCAGCAGCCCTCGGTCGAGGCGATGATTCCGCGCCTGGTGCCACCCGATCACCTGGTGGCGGCCGGCTCCCTGCTCTCGCTGCGCTGGAGCGTCGGCGGGGTGGTGGGCCCGGCCGCCGCCGGGCTGCTGATCGCGACCGCCGGCGCCCCTGCGGCCTACCTGGTCGACCTCGGCACCTTCCTGCTCTCGCTCGCCCTGCTCGCCCGGGTTCGTCCCGTCCCATCCGAGCGGGACGCCGTGAAGCCGCAGCTGGGCGAGTTCGTCGACGGCGCCCGGTACGCCGCGCGGCGGCCTGACCTGATCGGCACCTATCTGGCCGACCTCGCGGCCACCGTCTTCGCCCTGCCCACCGCCCTGTTCCCGTTCCTGGCCGCGGAGCTGGACGCGACGTGGGCGCTCGGCCTGCTCTACTCGGCCGGAGCGGTGGGCAGCCTGATCGCCGCGGCGACCGGCGGCTGGACCGAGCGCGTACGCCGACACGGCCGACTGGTGGTGCTCTCCGCCGCCCTGGTCGGCGCGGCGACGGCCGCGGCCGCCTTCGCCCCGGGCCTGTGGGTCGTCCTGTTCTGCCTGGCCGTCGCCGGCGGGGCGCACTGGATCGGTGACACCTTCCGCAGTGCGATCTGGAACCAGTCCATTCCGGACGAACTCCGGGGCCGCGCCGCCGGGTTGGAGATGCTGATCGGCTCCGCCGGGCCGGCCCTGGGCGATCTGCGGGCCGGCGGCCTCGCCGCCCGGCAGGGCATCCGGGCCGCCCTGCGCACCGGCGGCCTACTCTGCTTCGGCAGCGCCGCCATCCTGCCCGCCGCGATCCCCGCGCTCTGGCGCTACGACCGGGGCGCCCACCCCACCGCGCCAACCACCGCGCCGGCCGCCCAACCAACCACCGCGCCAACCCTCCAACCGACCACCGGACCGGCGGCGGAGCCCACCCCATGAGGCACGCCCAGTGGCCCGGCCGGACGCGGGCACTTCAGACCTCCAGGCCGGGCGAGGGCCCTTCGGGATCACAGGGTGAGTGCCCGCGCCGAGGCCCGGATCGGCATCGGGAGTTCGGTCCGCCCCCGCAGGTAGCGGTCCACCGCCGCGGCCGCCGCCCGTCCCTCGGCGATCGCCCAGACGATCAGCGACTGTCCGCGTCCGGCGTCACCCGCGACGAAGACGCCCTCCGCTGCGGTGCCGAAGCCGTCGTCCCTGACCAGGGTGCCCTCGGACCCGGTGGCGAGGCCGAGTTGGGCGAAGAGCCGCTGGTCCGGCTCCGGCCCGGTGAAGCCCAGGGCGAGCAATGCGAGCTGCGCCGGCAGGCTCTGTTCGGTGCCGGCCCGCGGGCTGCGGTCGGCGGGCTCGGTCTCGGCGAGGCGGACGGCGGCGAGCCGGCCGTCCGGACCGGGTTCGAAGCCCACGGTGACCGCCGCGAACTTCCGGGGCCCGGCCGCCGTGGCGCCGGACTCCTCGTGCGAGGTGGTTTCGCGGTACACCTTGGGGTGGACCGGCCAGGGCTGCCCTGGCGCCCGGCGCTCCGGTGGGCGCGGGTTGATGTCCAGCTGGGTGACCGAGGCGGCGCGTTGGCGCAGTGCCGTGCCCAGGCAGTCGGCCGCGGTGTCCCCGCCGCCGACGATCACCACGTGGCGGCCTTCGGCGGAGACCGGCGAGTCCGGGCAATCGCCCTCGTCCACCCGGTTCGCCCAGGTCAGGTAGTCCATCGCCTGGTGCACCCCGGGCAGTTGGCGTCCGGGCACCGGCAGTTCCCGGCAGGCCGTCGCGCCCACGGCGACGACCAGCGCGTCGTACCCGGCCCGCAGTTCTTCGCCCGGCAGGTCGCGGCCGACCCACACGCCGGTGCGGAACGCGGTGCCTTCGGCCCGCAGTTGGTCGAGCCGCCGTTCCAGCCGGTGCTTCTCGAGCCGGAACGGCGGGATGCCGTACCGCAGCAGCCCGCCGGGGCGGTCGGCCCGCTCGTACACCGTGGTGGCGTGCCCGGCGCGGGTCAGCTGCTGGGCGGCGGCCAGCCCGGCCGGGCCCGACCCGATCACGGCGACCCGCCGCCCGCCGCCCCGCCCGTCCCCCCGCCTGTCACCCCATCCGCCGGTCTGTTCGGGCGGCAACGGTTCGTCCCAGCCTTCCTCCCAGGCCCGGTCGGCGATCGCCAGCTCCACGTTCTTGATGGTCACCGCGGCACCGTCGATCGCCAGCACGCAGGCGCTCTCGCAGGGCGCCGGGCAGAGCCTCCCGGTGAACTCCGGGAAGTTGTTCGTCGCCAGCAGCCGGGCCGCCGCCGCCCGCCAGTCGGCGGCCGCCACCAGCCGGTTCCAGTCCGGCACCAGGTTCCCGAGCGGGCAGGCGCTGTGGCAGAACGGCAGCCCGCAGTCCATGCAGCGCTCCGCCTGTCCGCTCACGATCGGCAGCAGCGCCCCCGGCCGGTACACCTCCCGCCGGTCGTCGAGCCGTTCCCGCGCGTCCCGCCGCGCCCGCTCCGCGCGCGGGGTGGTGAAGAAGGCCATCCGGTCTGCCATCGCGGCCTCCGGCAGGGCGTGCCGACACTGACCCGGCGGCCCACCCGGCGGCACACCACCGTGTGGCCACCGTACGCCCACGAAGCAGCAGGCGAAAGCGGTACCCGGAGATGCCCGCCAGGCCGTCTACCCGACCCGCCCGGAACGGTCGTGAGCACGCCAGGGAGAATCTTCGCCATGACCCACACCGTGCTGATCGCCGAGGACGACCGGGCCATCCGCGACTCGCTCACCCGCGCGCTGATGCTGGAGGGCTACCGGGTGCGGATCGCCGCGAACGGCACCCAGACCCTGGCAGTCCTCGCCGAACAGCGCCCGGACGTCCTGCTGCTCGACGTGATGATGCCCGAGCCGGACGGCCTGGAGGTCTGCCGCCGGCTGCGCGCCGCCGGCGACCGGACCCCGGTGCTGATGCTCACCGCCCGGGTCGAGGTCCCGGACCGGATCGCCGGCCTCGACGCCGGGGCCGACGACTACCTTGTCAAACCCTTCGACGTGGACGAGCTGTTCGCCCGCCTGCGCGCCCTGCTGCGCCGCAACCACACCGCCCCGGCCACCGAGGTCCTGACCGTCGCCGACCTGCGGATCGATCCGCCCGCCCGGCGGGCCTGGCGCGCCGGCGAGGAGCTGGAACTGTCCCGCACCGAGTTCGACCTGCTGGAGCTGCTGGCCCGGCACTGCGGGGCCGTCCTCGACCAGGCCACCCTGTACGAGCAGATCTGGGGCTACGACTTCGGTCCCGGTTCGAAGAACCTCGCCGTCTTCATCGGCTACCTGCGCCGCAAGCTCGACCGCTCCGGCCTGGCCCCGCTGATCCACACCGTCCGCGGCGTCGGCTACACGCTGCGCGAGCCGTGACCGGCCCGGCGCGCCGCCGCCCGCGCCTGCCGCGCCCGGGCCTGCGCACCACCCTCTCGCTCGCCTTCGCCGCGATCGCCGCCCTGGTGGCGGTCCTGATCGGCGCGCTCGGCTATCACGCCGCCGCCCGGCTGATCCGGGACGACGAGACCGCCGACTTCACGGCGGCCGTCCGGTCCGTCGACCGGCAAGTCGAACAGCAGGTCCTCTTCCCGGGCGACTTCGCCGGCCCCAGCGGCCTGAGCGACGACCTGCTGCGCCCGATCCGGGTGACCTCGCAGGCGCTCTCCCCCGACGCCCGGGTGCTCCCCGGCACGGCCCGGCTCGACCTGCCGTCGACCCCGGCCGACCGCGAACTCGCCCGGGCCGACGAGCCCGGCCGCACCGTGACCGGGCTGCGCCGACTGCACGGAGACACCCTCCGGGTGGGCGTGGTCTCGCTCGGCGGCCGTCGCGGCGCGGTCCAGATCATCCAGCAGGTCGGCCCCACCGAGCACCTGCTGTCCGCCCTGCGGATCCGGACCGCCTCCCTGGTGGCGGTCGTCGCGGTGCTCGCGGGCGGGGCCGGCTGGCTGCTCGCCCGGTGGATCTCCGGACGGCTGGTCCGGCTCACCGAAGCGGCCGAACTGGTCGCCACCAGCGGGCGGTTGGACGTCCCGGTGCCCGCCGCCGGGACGGACGAGGTGGGCCGGCTCGGCCGGGCCTTCGACCGGATGCTGGTCCGGCTCGCCACCGCCAAGGAGAACCAGCGCCGCCTCGTCCAGGACGCCGGGCACGAGCTGCGCACCCCGCTGACCAGTCTGCGCACCAACCTCGCCGTGCTCCCGGCCATGGACCGGCTGCCGCCCGCCGAGCGCGCCGCCCTGATGACCGATCTGACCGAGGAGGCACGGGAGTTGACCCAGCTGGTGGAGGAGCTGGTGGCACTCGCCGCGGATCGCAGGGCGGACGAGCAGCCGGCCGAGGTGGTCCTGGCCGAGGTGGTCCGCGGGGCGGCCGCCCAGGCCCGGCGGCGCAGCGACCGGGAGATCCTGGTGGACGCCGACGACACCGTGGTCACCGCCCGCCCGGACGCGCTGGCCCGGGCGGTGGGCAATCTGCTGGACAACGCCGCCAAGTTCGACCCGGCCGGCGCGGGCCCGATCGAGGTGGTGGTGCGCGGCCCACGGGTGGAGGTGCGCGACCGCGGCCCGGGCATCGACGTGGCCGACCTCGACCGGGTCTTCGACCGCTTCTACCGGGCCACCGCAGCCCGTAGCCTGCCCGGTTCGGGGCTGGGCCTGGCGATCGTGGACGAGGTGGCCCGCTCGCACGGCGGCACGGCCTTCGCGACCAACCGGGCGGGCGGCGGCGCGGTGATCGGCTTCACGCTCGGCAGGTGACGCCTGACGGCTCGAGGCTGACCACTGACAGCATCCGGCTGACGGCACGAACGGGCCCGGTGTGACCGGGCCGGCACGAACGGGCCCGGTGCCAACGGGCCCGGTGTGACCGGGCCCGCCGTGGAGTTCACCCTCAGACGGCGGCCAGCAGCCCCCGCCCGAGCCAGTCGGCGTTGTCCTTCACACCCGGCAGGACGAAGAAGTACCCGCCGCCGGTCGGCGAGATGTAGTCCACCAGCGGCTCCCCGATGAGCCGGGTCTGGGTGGCCTCGAACTGCCGCACCACGTCCTGCTGGTAGCAGCAGAACGCCAGGCCCATGTCCAGGTTGCCCGCCTTGTCTATGCCCCGGTCGTAGTTGTAGCCGCGGCGCAGGATGCGGGAGTCGTCGGTGTCGGCGGTGCGCGGGTTGGCGAGGCGGATGTGCGCGTCGAGGGGGATCGCCTTGCCGTCCGGGTCCTTGGCGTAGTCCGGCGCGTCGGTCTCCTGGTGGCCGTCGAGCGGCGCGCCGGTGTCGCGGCGGCGGCCGAACATCTTCTCCTGCTCGGTCAGGGTGACGCGGTCCCAGAACTCGATCAGCATCCGGATGATCCGGATCACCTGGTAGCTGCCGCCGACGGCCCAGGCCGGCTCGCCCGTCCCGCCGTTCACCCAGATCAGCCGGTCCATCTCCCGGGACGAGCCGGTGTCCGGGTTGACGATGCCGTCCTTGAAGCCGAGCAGGTTGCGCTGGGCGCCGTCCGGGCGGGACTGGTTCTGGAAGCCGTCGATCCGCCAGAGGATCTGCAGCGCGCCGCGGGTGTGCCGGGTGAGGTCGCGCAGCGCGTGCAGCACGGTGTCCTGGCGGTCGGCGCAGATCTGCAGCGAGAGGTCGCCGTGCAGTTCGGCGGCCTGCAGGTTGTCGTTGGGGAAGGTCTTCATCGGCGTCAGCTTGAGCGGCTTGGCCTTGGCCAGCCCGTAGCGGTCGTCGAAGAGCGAGGCGCCGACGCCGACCGTGACGGTCAGGTTGTCGGTGGGGACGGTCGGGCCGAGGATGCCGCTGTCCGAGGGCGGCGCGCCGACGCCGAGGTCGGGCGGGGTGCCGCCGGCGGTGAGGAAGCGGATCCGCTCGGTCAGGGTCTTGAGGAGGTCTTCGAGGCCCTTGCGGTCCTGGGCGATCACCTGGCACGACACGAAGGCCGCGTAGCCGGGGGCCGGGGTGGTGATCCCGGCCTGGTGGTCGCCGTGGAACGGGACCGCCCCGCTCTTGGCCTGCCGGCCGTCCCCGGCGGCGGCCGGGCCGGCGCCGAGGGTGAGGGCGCCGCCGCCGAGCACGGCCGCTCCGGCACCCGCGCCGAGCGCGGCCCGGACGAAGCTGCGCCGGGCCGGACCGGCCGGACAGCCGCTCTCCGCCGCGGCCACGGCGGCGGCCCGGGCGGCCTCCTGGGCGGCGGCGTGCGGGAACGGGCAGGAGCCGGCGGCTGCGGTGTGGTCGGTCATCAGGCGGCCTTCCGGATCTCGAGCAGGGCGGGGATGGGGGCGAGGTCTTCGAGCAGCTGGCCGGTGGCGCCGTTGAGCCGGCGGCGGGCGTCGGCGGACAGCCGGTCGACCGGGGTCCAGCCCTCGGGCGCGTGGGCGGCGGCGACGAGGTCGCCGACCCGCTTCATCCCGGCGTTCACCCGCACCAGCAGCTGCGGGTCGCGCTCGTCGAGCAGCGGCTGGAGCAGGGTCAGCAGCTCCTGGGTGCCGGCCAGGTTGGCCTGGGCGGTGGCCAGGTTGGTGCCGCTGCCCATGTCGGTGTCGCCGGTCAGCTCGAACTGGAGGGTGTTCTCCAGGATCTCGTGGGCGCGCAGCGGCAGGTCGGCCGGGTCGAAGTCCTGCGTCGGGAAGTCGTGGGCCAGCTTGGCGACGTTCTGCGCCAGCTCGTCCGCGACGGGCGTCAGGTCGGCGGCGGACTGGCCGTGCCACAGGCCGTACTCCAGGCGCAGGAAGCCGGTGAAGCCCTGGTCCTGGTACTTGTCGGCGAGGCCGTCCGGGCGCCCGTCGATCTTGCCGTCGAGGTCGGCGAAGGTGCCGTAGGCGGCGCCGAGCGAGGCGTACTGCAGGTGCGCAGTGAGCCAGTCGGCCTTGGCGGTGGCGAGGTCGCCGGAGTGCACGTCGGCTTGGAGCTTCTGGGACTGCGTCATGAGGGTCGCGAGGCCCTGGTCGACGTAGTCCTTGTAGCTGTCGAGCGGACCCTTGAGGTCGTCCTCGGAGACCGGCTTGACGGCCTTGACCTCGCTGCCGCCGGTGAGGTGCACGGCGGCGGAGGTGACGGCGTTTCCGCCGGTGGGCACGCAGCGCCAGGCGTAGTCGCCCGAGCCGATGGTGGCGGTCAGGGCCCGGGTGGTGCCGGGGGCCAGGCCCTCGACCTCGCCGTAGACCGCGCCGGTGCCCGGGTTGACCAGGTACACCTCGGAGACCTTGTCGCCGGTGTTGTGCATCTGGAACACCTGCTGGCCGGGCTGCGGGGTGCCGAAGCCCTTGCCGCAGTCGTGCTCGGAGACGGTGACGGTGGCGGAGCTGTCCTGCTTGCCGTCGCTGACCGCGACGACGGCGCCGGCCACCACGACCGGGACGGCGACCAGCGCGACCGGCAGCACCCAGCGCGGACGCCCGGGGCGCACCGGTCCGGCCTTCTGCTCGGCGGGCGCGGCCTTCTCGGCCGCAGCCGGCCCGGAACCCGCGGCGGGAGTCGCGGCCGACGCACCCGCGCCGCCCCGGACGTCCTCGATGAAACTCGTCATCACGATGCCCAGGTACGCGACGTAGCCGACGACCTGCAGGACCGTCATGGTGACGGTCAGGTTGAGCGTGCCCTGGACGAGCGTGGCGTACCAGGACGAGGCGTCCAGGTGCCCGCTCAGGTCGAAGGCGTACGT
Organism: Kitasatospora sp. NPDC034023; assembly: GCF_055575795.1. Taxonomy (NCBI): domain Bacteria; kingdom Bacillati; phylum Actinomycetota; class Actinomycetes; order Kitasatosporales; family Streptomycetaceae; genus Kitasatospora; species Kitasatospora sp. NPDC034023. Next base: position 143,286 of record NZ_JBVIRY010000022.1, on the reverse strand, counting down.
GCTTCCGCCGCCGACCAGGCCGGACTCCTGCAGGTCGCGCAGGCCGTAGCCGAGCACGCCCGCCGCGACGACGATCAGCCCGGCGCCGGTGATGGTGAAGAACCGGGTGAGGTTCATCTTCAGCGCCCGCCGGTACAGGCCCCAGCACAGCCCGGTGGAGAGCACCAGGCCGACGGCCGCGCCGAGCAGCGGGCCGGTGGACTCCCCGGCGGTGCGCACGTTGGTCCACAGGAAGAGCGAGGTCTCCAGGCCTTCGCGGGCGACCGCGAGGAAGCTGGTGAGGACCAGCGCGCCGGCGCCCATCGCCAGCGAGGCCTGGACCTTCTCCTTCAGCTCGGCGGAGAGGGTGCGGGCCGAGCGGCGCATCCAGAACACCATCGCGGTGACGAAGCCGACCGCGATCAGGCTGAGCACCCCGCCGAACGCCTCCTGGGCGTGACCGGAGAGGGTGGCGGAGGTGAAGGTCAGCACCGCGCCGAAGCTGAGACTGAGCGCGATGGCCGCCGCGACGCCGCTCCACACCTGGGGCAGTCGGGCCTTCTGGCCCGCCCGGACCATCGTGGCGACCAGGATCGACACGACCAGTCCGGCTTCCAGGCCTTCGCGCAACCCGATCAGGAAGCTGGGAAACGCCTCATCCCACATGCAGCGGGCTCCTCCCCCGGGCCACCCCGGGCCGTCACCTGTTCTCGCCCCGCCGCGGTGGCGGTGGAGCGGCACAGCCGAACGCCCCGGACGTCGTGGTCCAGGGCGCTTCGGCTTAGCTTAGGCAAACCTTAGAGCCGCGCTGGTCAACTGCACCCCCGCTTCAGGTAAGGGTTCGGTATGGAACCCCCCGCGCGTTCCCCAAACCGGCACGTCGCTGCGGTCGGCGGGAGAAGGGCAGTCGGCGGGAGACGGACGGCCGGCGGAAGGCGCGCGCCGCCGCTCGGCCCGTCACCCCCACCACTGCTCGGGTACCGGCTCCGGCTCGGCCGGGACCGTCACCGGTTCGGCGGTGCGCACCAGCAGGTCGCCCGCCTCCGTCTCGGCGACCAGGTAGCCGCACTCGCGCAGCACGAGCGCGGCCGCGCCGCTCAGCGCCGCGCGCGCCTCCCGGGTGAGCGGCCCGTCCGGCTCCGCGTCCGGCGTCCAGCCGACCACCACGCCCTCGGGGTGGTGGCCGATCCACAGCGGTGAGGGGCCCGGCGCGGTGTCGAACCCGGCGCGGGTCAGGGCTTCGGTGACGTCCTCGAAGAGTTCACGGTGATCCACCATTGGCGCAGCGTAGGCCGTGGACCGCGCGAGCCCCGGGCGCGGCGCGCGCCGAATCGGTTCAGCGGCACCCGACCGCAGCATCGGCACCCGTTGGGCCGACCGGCGGCCAGCCGATCGGGCGTCAGGGACCCCCGTCCGGCCCGACACGAGCGGCCGGACGGGCCGATGGACGTGCACAGTCGGCCCCCTGCCGACAGCATGTCAGAGTAAGCGCTCCATCACCCTGAGCAACGGGTCCAGCGGACCACCCCGGTCCGCGCGCCGGTCCGACCGGCGGGCCCGTATCGAGAGGTCCCATGATCACAACACTTCGCCGGCCGGCGTTCCCGCCGACGGGGATCCAGCACGGCACGCCGAGGACGCCGGGGAGCCCGTCGTGAGAACCGACCAGCAGTCGCAGCCGGGACCGGTGACCACCACGCGCGCCAAGCCCGCGAACAAGGCCGAGGCTCTCGCCGACTGGACCGACGGCCGGCTCGGCATCTACTCCCTGGCCAAGGCCAATCTGCGCAAGATCTTCCCGGACCACTGGTCCTTCATGCTGGGCGAGATCGCGCTCTACACCTTCGTCATCATCATCCTGACCGGCGTCTGGCTGACCCTGTTCTTCAAGCCGAGCATGGGCGAGGTCGTCTACGAGGGCTCGTACGTGCCGCTCAAGGGCGTCCCGATGTCCGAGGCCTACGCCTCGACAATCGACATCAGCTTCGAGGTCCGGGGCGGCCTGCTGATGCGGCAGATCCACCACTGGGCGGCGATCGTCTTCGTCGCCTCGATGCTGACGCACATGATGCGCGTCTTCTTCACCGGCGCCTTCCGCAAGCCGCGCGAGGTCAACTGGGTCTTCGGCGCGCTGCTGCTGTTCCTCGGCATGTTCGACGGCTTCATGGGCTACTCGCTGCCGGACGACCTGCTCTCCGGCACCGGCATCCGGTTCATGGAGGGCGCGATCCTCGCCGTCCCGATCGTCGGCACGTACCTGCAGTTCTTCATGTTCGGCGGTGAGTTCCCGGGCACCGACATCATCCCGCGGCTGTTCACCGTCCACATCCTGCTGATCCCGGGGATCATGGTGGGCCTGCTCGCGGCGCACCTGATCCTGGTCTTCTACCACAAGCACACCCAGTTCGCCGGGCCCGGCCGGACCAACGAGAACGTGGTCGGCATGCCGCTGCTGCCGGTCTACACGGCGAAGGCGGGCGGCTTCTTCTTCCTGGTCTTCGGCGTGGTCGCGGTGATGTCGGCCATCGCCACGGTCAACCCGATCTGGGCGTACGGCCCCTACCGGCCCGACCAGGTGTCCACGGACGCCCAGCCGGACTGGTACATGGGCTTCTCCGAGGGCCTGGTCCGTGTGATGCCCGGCTGGGAGATCAGCGTCTGGGGCGGCCACACCCTGAATCTCGGGGTGTTCATCCCGCTGATGATCTTCCCTACCGTCCTGATGATCATCTGGGGCTACCCGTTCCTGGAGGCGTGGGTCACCGGGGACCGCGGCGAGCACCACATCGCCGACCGGCCGCGCAACGCCCCGGTCCGTACGGCCTTCGGCGCGGCCTGGATGGGCCTGTACCTGGTCCTGCTGGCGGGCGGCGGCAACGACCTGCTGGCCACCCACTTCCACCTCTCGATCAACGCGATCACGTACGCGGTGCGGGCCGGCTTCTTCGCCGTGCCGGTGGTCGTCTTCGTGATCACCAAGCGGTGGTGCCTGGGCCTGCAGCGGCGGGACAAGGAGAAGGTGCTGCACGGCCGGGAGACCGGCGTCATCAAGCGGCTCCAGCACGGCGAGTTCATCGAGATCCACGCCCCCCTGCCGCAGGGCCGGCTCTTCACCCTCACGGCGCACGACCAGCCGCGCCCGACGGTCCTGCCGCCGGAGGTGGACGAGAACGGGGTGGTCCGCAAGGCCGGCATGTGGACCCGCGCCCGGGTGAAGCTGTCCCGCGGCTTCTACGGCCAGGACAGCCAGATCGCCAAGCCCACCGCCGAGGAGCACGCGGAGGTCACGAGCGGCCACGGCCACCACTGATCCCCGGTCCGGGCAGGGCGAGGGCCCGCTGCGCCGTTGCCGGCGCAGCGGGCCCTCGCCCTTCCTTCGGACGCAGTGGTCCTGCGAGACTCAGCCCCGCAGGACCGCCGGGACGACGGCGAACAGCGCCGCCGCCAGGGTGACGGAGAGGCAGAGCGCCGCCCAGCGGGTGCAGATCCGGCGGCATTCGCCGCGGTAGCGGGCGGCCAGCCGACGGCAGCGCTCCACGGCGCGGTCCACGACCTCCTCGGCGTAGCGCAGCCGGTCGGCGGTGTAGGCCTGTTCGAGGTTCTCCCGCTCCGCGGCGGGGAGCCAGGGGAACTGTCCGGCGAAGGCGCGGGCGTCCCGCTCGGCCGCCGCGACCTCCGCCTCCCAGGCCAGGAAGCCCTCGATGCGGGCGAACTCCACCCGGGATTTCGCCCGGCCGCCGTCGCCGGCGGGCCTGCCCTGGCGAGGGTTCCGTGCTCTCGGCGGACGCTGTCTGCCACCCATGACCGCTCCTCAGGTCCTGTCGAGTCGTCCCGCCGGAATTCCTGCGGGTTGGGCTCTTGGCGCGAATCGCTCCGCAACCAGGCAACTACTACCAGCGACGAACCGCAGGTGGCGGGCGGCTCGCCACAGCCCCGCAGGGCCGGAAAAACTTGCGTGGCCCGCACTATTGCGCGGCACGCACTTTCTGCGGAACAGTGGTGCCATGACGAACGGGCAGCCCGGCCTGCGGGAACGGAAGAAGGCCGCGACACGTGAGGCACTGAGCTGGGCGGCACTTCGCCTGGCGGTGGAGCGGGGGCTGGAGAACGTCCGGGTGGAGGACATCGCGGCCGAGGCCGGGGTGTCGCCGCGCACCTACAACAACTACTTCTCCAGCAAGGCCGAGGCGATCGTCTCCCGACACCAGGACCGGGTCCGGCAGGCCGCCGAGGCACTGCGGGAGCGACCGGCCGCCGAGCCGCTGTGGGAGGCGCTCACCCAGGCCATGCTCCTGCCGTTCGGGGTCGCGACCGAGCAGCCGGACCCGCGGTGGACCGCGGCCGTACGGCTGCTGCTGCGCGAACCGGTACTCCAGGCTGAGCTGTGGCGCGGCGGGGCGGACGCGGAGGCCGGGCTCGCGGCCGCGGTGGCCGCCCGGACCGGGACCGACCCGGACCGGGACCTCTACCCGAAACTGGTCGCCGCGACCGCGCTGGCCGCGGTCAAGGTCGCCAACGACCAGTACCTGAACGCCGACCCGCCGGTGCCGTTCCGGCCACTGCTCGAACAGGCGCTGCACCTGCTGGCAGCCGGGCTGCCCAGGCCGTCGTCCCGCTGAACTCACCGTCCCAGAGGGGGGACCCATCATGCATGACGTCGTCATCGTCGGCGCCGGCCCGGTCGGGCTGTTCCTGGCCTGCGAACTGGCCCTGGCCGGAGTCCGGCCGGTAGTGCTGGACCGGCTGCCCGAGCGCTCGGGCGAGCAGAAGGCCAACGGGCTGGTCGGCCAGGTCATCCGACTGCTCGACCACCGGGGTTTGTACGAGCAGCTCGGCACCACGCCGGGCGCGCCGCAGCCCGTACCCCGCTTCGTGTTCGGCGCCTTCCCGCTGGACCTGCAGCGGCTCGACCGGAACCCGCTGCACGCCCTGCTCGTACCCCAGCACCGGATCGAGGAGGTACTGGAGGAACACGCCCGCGAACTCGGCATCACCGTACGCCGAAACTGCGAGGTCACCGGCTTCGTCCAGGATGCGACCGGTGTGACCGTGGACGTCCACGGCCCGGACGGCGCCGGGCAGGCGCGCGCCCGCTACCTGGTCGGGGCCGACGGCGGCCGCAGCACCGTCCGCAAACTCGCCGGGATCGGCTTCCCCGGGGTCACCTCGCCCGACCCGGTCTCCCGCATCGCCCACGTGCTGCCGCCCGAGGGGGCCCGGCTCACCGACGACGGCGAGGTCCTCCTGCCCGGCTGCCCGACCCCGATCCGCCCGTTCACCCACACCCGCACCGAGGACGGCGTCTTCGTCCTCTCGCCCTTCGACCAGGACGCCGTCATGGTCGCCACCATGGAGTGGGGAGGCCCGCCGGTGGACCAGCAGGCCCCGCTCACCCTGGACGAACTGAGCGCCAGCATCCGCCGGGTCACCGGCGCCGATCTGGCGCTCTCCCCGGCCCGCACGCCCGGCCCGTACACGCCGCGCCGCACCGTCGGCCACAACACCCGGCTCGCCGAGCGCTACCGCGACGGCCGTGTGCTGCTGGTCGGCGACGCCGCCCACGTACACGCCGCGACCGGCGGCCCCGGCCTCAACCTCGGCCTGCAGGACGCCGCCAACCTCGGCTGGAAGCTGGCCGCCGAACTCCACGGCCGGGCCCCGACCGGCCTGCTGGACAGCTACCACCGCGAGCGCCACCCGATCGGCGAGCGGGTCTTCATGCACTCCCAGGCCCAGATGGCCCTGATGGCTCCCGGCCCCGGAACCACCGCACTGCGCGCCCTGGTCGGCGAACTGCTCTCCTACCAGGACAACCTCGCCCGGATCGCCGCGCTGCTGGCAGGCAGCGACATCCACTACGACACCGACTGCCCGCACCCGCTCGCCGGACGCTTCGCACCCGACCTCGCGCTGACCACCGCCGCGGGCCCGGTCCGGCTCGCCGAACTCGCCCGTGGCGGGCGCCCGTTGCTGCTGGACCTCACGGGCGGGAAACTCGCGCTCGCGGACCGCGCAGCGGGGTGGCAGGACCGGGTGGACCTCGTGGCCGCCGACTGCGCCGAACCGCCCGCCGGTGCGCTGCTGCTGCGCCCGGACGGGTACGTGGCCTGGGCGTCCGGGGTCGACGAGACCGAACCGGAGGGCCTGACACGGGCGCTGCGCGGCTGCTTCGGTGACGCCCGCGCCTGAGGATGTCCACCCTCGAGGCAAAGACGTGATCCGGTCGTTCCGACGCGACTGACGCCCGGTCAACTAGGGTCGTCGCCGGCGCGTTCGGCAGGGACGGGCCTCCTCCTGACGAAACGGGGAAACGGTGCGCATCGGAATCATCGGCACGGGCATGGTCGGGCAGACCCTGGGGAGCAAGCTGGTCTCGCTCGGCCACCAGGTGACGCTGGGCTCCCGCCGCAAGGACAACGAGAAGGGGCTGGCCTGGGCAGCGCAGGCCGGCCCCGCCGCCCAGTGCGGGACCTTCGCCGAGGCCGCGGCCTTCGGCGAGGTGGTGCTGAACGCCACCGGCGGGACGGTCTCGCTGGCGGCGCTGCAGGCCGCCGGGGCGGAGCACCTCGCGGGGAAGCTGCTGATCGACGTCTCCAACCCGCTGGTGTTCGACCCCGAAGGCCAGGTGACCCTCGACCCGGTGAACACCGACAGCGTCGGCGAGCGGATCCAGCGCGAGTTCCCCGAGGCCCGGGTGGTGAAGGCGCTCAACACCATCAACTGCGAGCTGATGGTGGAGCCGGGCCGGCTGACCGGCGAGCACAACCTCTTCATCGCCGGCAACGACGCGGCGGCCAAGGCCGAGGCCGTCGCACTGCTCGGCAGCTTCGGCTGGCCGGCCGAGTGGATCATCGACCTCGGGGACATCGTGGCCGCCCGGGCGACGGAGATGCTGATGCCCTTCTGGCTCCGGATGATGGGGCACTTCGGCAACGCCGAGTTCAACTACTCCTTCCGGCGCCCCGCGTAACGCGGACGGGCCCGCCTCCCCGGTGCACCGAGGGGGCGGGCCCCACGCCCGCCGGGTCCCGGGCGGCGGGAGCCACACGGCGGTGGGGGAGAATGGGCGCATGTCCCGACCTCGCCCCGCGCCCCGCACCGCCGCTCCCCGGCTGCTGCCCTCCTCCCCCTGCCCGTGCGGCCCGCCCGCCGCCTACGGCGACTGCTGCGGCCGACTGCACCGCGGCCAGGCGGCGGCCACCACCGCGGAGTCGCTGATGCGCTCCCGGTTCAGCGCCTTCGCCGCGCAGGACGAGGCGTACCTGCTGCGGACCTGGCACCCGGACACCCGGCCCGCCGAGGTCGACTTCGACCCGGCGCTGCGCTGGACCCGGCTGGAGGTGGTCTCCACCTCCGAGGGCGGCGCGTTCCACGCGGAGGGCACGGTCGCCTTCCGGGCGCACTGGACCGAGGGCGACGAGGAGGGCGTGCTCACCGAGCACAGCCGCTTCGTGCGGTACGAGGGCGCCTGGGTGTACCTCGACGCCCTCTCGCTCGGCTGAGCCGCCCTCCGGGTGGCCGTCCCTCCGGGTGGGTCGCCCCGCCGCGTGGTCGTCCCCACAGGTAGTCGTCGCTACAGACAGTCGCTACAGGTAGTCGTCCAGGCGGCCCAGGGAGAAGCCGGCCGCGGTGACGTCGTTGACGACCTTGCGCAGCAGGTCCGGCATGGACGCCTTCCAGATGTCGGTGCCCCGGAAGTGGGTGAGGATGATGTCACCCGGATGGAGCTTCCGGTCGTCGTAGCGCCACTCCATGTGGTCCGGGAAGGCCTCCTCGTTCCACATCGGCACCCCCTGCACCCCGCAGGAGGCCGCCGCGCGCAGCGTGTCGTCGTTGTACTCGCCGTACGGCGGCCGGAACAGCCGGGGACGGACGCCGATCTGCTGCTCCAGCTGGTCCTGCTGGTTGCAGATCTCCTGGCGCTGGGTCTCGTAGTCCAGGACCTTCAGGTTGCGGTGGTTGATCGTGTGGTTGTTGATCTCCACGCCCTGGGCGTGCAGGTCGCGGAAGTAGCCGTAGTTCTCGCGGGCGAGGTAGTCGGACACGTAGGTGCTGAGCGGGATCCCCAGCTCCTCGGCCATCCGGGAGAACGCGGGGTCCTTCTCCGCGCCGTCGTCGACGGTCAGGAAGACCACCTTGTCGTCGGTCGGCACCCGGTAGACCACCGGCGGGCGGCCCTCCGCGAGCTTGACGCCCTGGACGGGGGTGAGCTGGACCCTGGTCGCCGGGCGCGGCGGCGCCTTCAACGGCGGGCTCTCCAGACCCCAGCGCTGCGCGGTCTCCAGCGCGGTCCGGACCGCCGCCTCCTGGCGCGCGACCGCCTCGCTGCTGGTCTCCTCCTCCTGGCGGGCCAGGCCGGGCAGAAACGGCGGCGCCGCAGGCGGGCGGGCCGCGCCGCGGCCGGCCACCTCGGGGGCTGCGGCGGCAGCGGCTTCGGCGGGTGCCGCAGCCTCGACGGCGGGTACCGCGTCTTTCGTCGCCGGGGCCGCCTTCGGCCCGGCGGGGCCCGCCGGACCGGCGCAGCCGGTGATGACGGCGGAGAGGCAGACGGTGGCCAGCAGGCCGGTCCGCGCACCGCTCCGGCTCTTCTGACTCCCCCTCAAACCCCCATTAATCTGACAATCTGATGGTCTGTGCATAGCTGCACTGCTCCCCCGCCGCGCACCCCTGCCAATCCCCTCATCACCCGTGCGGGGCAACGGCGCGCCGGAGGCCTTGCCGTTCCTTTGCCGTCCGCCCGCCCCGCCCGGGCCCGCGCCGCCCCCGAAAACCGATTGCGACGACGGCGACAGGGAGTGGATCATGCGCGCATGACGAGCACCGCGCCCCGCCGCCCCGACCTCTGGGCCGTCGCCACGGCCGACGTGACCACCCCCGAGGCCCTGGAACTGCTGCGCGAGTACTACTACGACGTGGCCAACCGCTACTACCGCCTGCACCTCGGGCGGGAAGGCACCCCGGAGCAGCTGGAGTCCGGTCTGGCCGACTCCCCCAGCGACGACCTCGTCGCCCCGGACGGCCTGTTCCTGCTCGGCCGGTACGACGGCGTCGCCCACGCGTGCGCCGGCCTGCGGCGACTCGACGCCACCACCGTCGAGCTGACCCGCGTCTACGTCCGCCCCGACCTGCGCGGCACCCGCGGTGGCGCCCGCCTGCTCGCCGCCGTCGACGAGGCGGCACGCTCCCTCGGCGCCGACCGGATCGTCCTCGACACCCGCCTCGACCTGGTCGAGGCCCGCGCGCTCTACGCCCGGCACGGCTACCAGGAGATCCCCGCCTACAGCAACGGCCCGTACGCCCAGATCTGGTACGGCAAGGAGCTCACCGTGCCGGAGCCGCAAGGGCGTTGAACAGCAGCGGCGACGACCCGGCGGGCCGGGACCTCGCCCGGTCCCCGCGTGGAGGCCCGCCGGCTACACCACGCCGGGGTCGGAGCAGCACCCCCGGCCGTCCGCCAGGGCGGCCTCCAGCTCGGCTGCCGAGGGCGGGTCGGCGCCCGGGCGGGAGACGGTCAGGGCGGCGGCCGTCACCGCGTGGGTGAGGCAGGTCGGGAGGTCGGCGCCGCTCGCGCGGGAGTGCAGGAAGGCCGCCATGAAGGAGTCCCCGGCGCCGACGGTGTCCGCGACCGGGACCGGGACGGCCGCCGCCTCGACCCGGGTGCCCCCGGCGGTGCGGGCGAACGCGCCCTCGGCGCCGAGGGTCACCGCGACCACGGACGGGCCGAGGGCCAGCCAGCGCTCGGCGACCGCCTCGGGCCGCTCGCCCGGGTAGAGCCAGGCCACGTCCTCGTCGCTCGCCTTGACCAGGTCGCTCAGCGCCACACAGCGCTCGACGCGCCGGACGGCCTCGGCCCGCTCCCCCATCAGCGCGGGGCGCACGTTGGGGTCGTAGCTGATCGGTGTCCGCCCGCGCCACCGCTCCACCAGCGCCAGCACCGCCGCCGCGCCCGGCTCGGTGACCGCGCCGATCGAGCCGACGTGGATCGCGGCGGGCGCCTGCGCCAGGTCGGTCGGCGCCGCCCCGGCCGACGGCAGCGACCAGCCGATGTCGAAGGTGTAGCGGGCCCGCCCCTGCCCGTCCAGCCGCACCACGGCCGAGGGAGTCCGCGCGACTTCGGCGGCCCGCACCCGCACGCCCGCCGACTCCAGGTGTGCCCGGATCAGCCGGCCGTTGGCGTCCGGCCCGAGCTCGGTGAGCAGCGTGGCCGGGCGGCCCAGCCGCGCCAGACCGTACGCGACGTTCGCGGGGCTGCCGCCGGGGTGCACCCGGTCCGGGGCGCCGTCCGTACGGACGATGTCAGCGACGCACTCGCCGATCACCAGAACGTGCGAAGCGGGGCTGGTCACGGCGGCTCCTGGCATCCGGGGCGGGGCTCGTCTCGGCCGCCAGCCTACGGGGTGCGTGCACGGGGAGTGCGTCCGCGGGGAGTGCCAGGGCATGAAAGTACGGCCGCCGGACCTGGCCAGGTTTTCCGACGGCCGTGGCCTCGTCCGTCAGGGGACGAAGCACTCCCGACGTTAGACCGCGCCCGGGGGCCGCGCCATCACCGTGGGCCGTCCGGGGGATGGCGGTGTGTCGCCGGCCCCCGGATCCCGCGGATCGTGCCTGCCACGGGCCGGCGGTCCACTAGCATCCGTGCGCGGTCTACCTGTCCCGGCGGCTTCCGCGTCCGCTCCCACTCGTGAAGTGCGGTGATCATTCCTGTCCAGGCCCCGTGCCGGTCTCGCCCTGTCGCTCGTGCTCAGCGCGGTGCTGCTGTCCGCGAGCGTTCCGTCGGCCGGTGCCGTCGACGGGTTGGGCGATCCGGTCTTCCCTTCGCTCGGGAACACCGGGTACCGGGCGCTCGCCTACGACCTGGCCTTCGACTACCGGGCCGACACCCGCACCGTGGACGGCACCGCCGTGATCACCGCCCGGCCCGACCGCACACTCGCCCACCTGGAGTTGGACGCGCTCGGGCTGGCCGTGCGCGCCGTCCGGGTCGACGGGCGCCCGGCGGCCTTCGCGACGCACGACGAGAAGCTGACCGTCACCCCGGCCGAGCCGTTCCGTCCGGGCGCCACCACCGAGTTGACGGTCGAGTACACGGCCGATCCGCGGGCCGCGCAGCCGCACACGGGCTGGGTCCCGACGCCGGACGGCTTCGCGGTGGCCGGCCAGCCGGAGAGCGCGCACACCGTGTTCCCGTGCAACGACCATCCGAGCGACAAGGCCCGGTTCACCATCGCGGTGACCGCACCGGACGGCCTCCTGGGCGTCGCCAACGGCCGGCTGGCGCAGACCGAGCGGCACGGCGACGGCCGCACCACCCGCCGGTACGTCTCCCGCGAGCCGATGGCCACCGAGCTGGTCCAGGTCTCGGTCGGCGACTACACCGTCCGCGAGCGCACCGGCCCGCACGGCCTGCCGCTGCGCGACGTCGTCCCGACCGCCCGGGCCGCCGAGCTGGAGCCCGCGCTGGCCCTCACCGCCGACCAACTCGCCTGGGCGGAGCAGCACCTGGGGCCGTTCCCGTTCGAGACCTACGGCCTCCTGCCGGCCAACACCGACGACCCGGAGGCGTTCGCCTTCACCGGCCTGGAGACCCAGACCCTGACCCTCTACAAGCCGAACTTCCTGCGCCGACCGGAGTCGGAGATCGGCTCGCACATGATGCACGAGCTGGTGCACTCCTGGTTCGGCGACAGCGTCTCCCCGGCCAGGTGGTCCGACCTCTGGCTCAACGAGGGCCACGCCGACTTCTACGGTCTGCTGTACCGCTACGAGCGCGGCTGGCCCGACGCCTGGGACCACCTCACCCTGGTCGACCGGATGCGGGACGTCTACGGGCTCGGCGACCAGTGGCGCCACGACTCCGGGCCGGTCGCCCTCCCGAACGCCGCCGACCTCTTCGACAGCCAGCGCTACGCGGGCGGCGCGCTGGTGCTGTTCGCGCTGCGCGAGAAGGTCGGCGCGGACACCTTCGACCGGATCGAACACGCCTTCCTGCGTGAACACCGCTACGGGAACGCGACCACCGAGGACTACGTGCGCACCGCCTCCGAGGCGTCCGGGGAGGACCTGAGCGGGTTCCTCCACGACTGGCTGTACGGACTGCGCACGCCGCCGATGCCGGGGCATCCGGACTGGACGGTGCGGCCGGTGGGGGCGGCGGCACCGCAGGACGGGGCCCGGGCGGTGGGCGGGACGGGGGTGGCCCGGGGCTCCGGGACGCTCTGACGGCGCCGCTGGGGCTCCTGTTGCACGCCCCGGCGCGCCGGTGTGCGTCCGGTCGCCGCGTGCGCGCCCTGACCGGCAGGGGCTGGTGAGGCCATGGTGGTTCCCACGGCCCGCCCGCCGCCCGGCCTGAGTCCCGGTCGGCGCGCGGGCCGTCCAATGTCTCCGCGCGGGCCCTCGCCGCGCTCCCCGGCCGGATTGTCAGTGGCCGGTGCTAGCGTCCCCAGCACGATCGACGAACGGTCGGGGAACGAACGGGGGGCCTTCTCATGGGTGTTGAGCTGCGGGAGTTCGGGGTCGAGGTCTACGACCGCTGGACGGCGCTGTGGAACGGCGAGTTCGGGCTGGCCGAGAAGATCATGGCGCCCGACTTCACCCTGCGGTACACGCAGGCGGGCTCGGAGGTGTTCGACGAGGTGCGGACGCCGGCGGCGCTGGCCGAGGTGATCCGGCAGTGGCACGCCAAGCGGTCGGAGCTGCGGTTCCAGGCCGAGGGCGTCGCCGTGGTGGACTTGGAGTCGGTCGACGGGGTGGTGTCCGGCCTGGTGGCCCGGCCGTACCTGGCAAGCTTCTCGGACGGCGAGGGCGGCATCGTGGCGCGCAGCGGGACGGACGTCCTGCGACTCAGCGGCGGGCTGATAACCGAGGTGTGGTCGGTCTCCTCCGGTTCCGCCGGGCGGACGTTCTACCGGGTCTGACGCGCTGTCGGCACGGCGGCGACGGAGAGCACGGGGTGGTTCGTGCGGGCCGCCCCCGTAACCCTTCCGGCGCAGTGTCGTTGGACGGGCCATGAAGAAGCGCAGCATGCTCGCCGTCGCCTCGCTCGCCGTGGGTGTCGTGGCCTCCCTCACCGCGCCGAGTGCGCACGCCAGCGCCGTGGGCGGCCAGGAGGGACTGCCCGGGCCGCTGAGCAGCGCGCCCGACGTGGTGCCCGGCCACGTCGGCGACGCGGGCGGTGTCGTCGGGCACGCCACGGGCTTCGTGACCGGATCGGCGGACGGGCTGGTCGGGGTCACCCCCGCCTAGTCCGGGCCACGGTGTCGGGGCCGGGCCGCCGCGTCAGGGGCGACCCGGGCTCCCGTCTGCTCAGGACATCGGTGCCCCGAGGTCCTGGGTCCAGTAGGGCGTGCCGGCCTGGTTGGTGGCGACGCCGACGCCGATGTCCTTGAAGCCGCAGTCGAGCATGTTCGACTGGTGGATGCCGCCGTCCATCCAGCGGGCGAAGACCGCGGCCGGGGTGGTCGGGCCCCGGTCGATGTTCTCGCCCCACTGGGACCAGCGGTAGCCGGCGGCGGTGATCCGGGCGTCGGTGCGGACGCCGTCCGGGTTGACGTGGTCGAAGAAACCGCGGGTGGCCATGTCGTCCGTGTGCTTCTGCGCGGCGGAGTGCAGCCGGGGGTCGATCCGCAGCGGGGCGCAACCCACCTTGGCGCGTTCGGCGTTGACCAGGTCCACCAGCTGGCGTTCCGGGTTGGGCACCGGTGCGGCGGTGACCATACGGGTCGGTGTGGGCGTGGTTGTGGGTGTGGGGGTTTCCGTGGGCGTCTCCGTGGGCGTCGGCATCGACACAGGTGTCGGGACGACCGCCACGGGTGCGGCGGCGACGCTCGGGGTGTCCTGGGCGGCGGCCGGGGCGGTCGGCTCCGGCGCGGCCGCCAGCGGAGGCTCGCTGTGCTGCGGCCAGACCAGAGCGAGGGTCGTCACGGCCACCGCGGCGGCCGCGCCGCTCACCAGGACGGCCTTGCGCGCGGCGGTGCCGGCCCAGCCGCCGTGTCCTCCGGCAGCGGCGTGCGCGCCGCCTCCCGTACCGGACCCGGCGCCCGAGCCCGCCCCCAGGCCGGCGCCCGAGCCCGCTCCGGTGGCGGCGGACTGGGCGGCGACGGCGGCCGCGGTGTGCTGGAAGTGGAGCAGGACGGGTGAACCGAGCGGGATCGGCACCAGGGCGAGACCGGCCAGCAGTCCCTCGGCGGGGAAGAGGTCGCGGCCGAGGCCGTCGCAGTCGGCGCAGCCGCGGATGTGACGGGCGATGCGCTTGCGCCAGACCGAGTTCGGGGTGCCGTCGAAGCCGGCGGTGAGCTCGGTCAGTTCGGGGCAGCGGGGGTAGGCGCTGAGGGCGCGGACGACCACGCGGCCTGCCTCGAGCTGCTTCTTCATCCGCTGGACGCGGACCGCGGTGTGCTGCGGGCTCAGGTCGAGGGCCTCGGCGAGCTCGCCGCGGGTCAGGTCGCCCGCGGCCTCCAGCCACCACAGGGCGAGCAGTTCGCGGTCGTCGGGGTCGAGCCAGCGGGTCGCTTCGGCGACCTCGCGGCGCTGGCCGGAGAGGCCGAGCCGCAGGATGGTGAGGTCGGTGAAGTCGGCCGTGGGGTCGGCGACCTCCCAGGTCTCGTCCAGTCCGCCGACGGCCTGCTGCTGACCGGCGGCGTAGCGGCGGCGCACCTGGTTCATGGTGATGGCGACCAGCCAGGAGCGGAACGAGTCCGGGTCGCGGAGCCCGTCCAGGCCGTCCAGCGCACGGATCATGGTTTCCTGCGCGACGTCGTCCACGTCGGCGTGGCCGCCGAGGGCGCGGCCGGCCACGTTGTAGACGAGCGGCAGCCAGGTGGCGACCAGCGCCTCCTGGGCCTGCCGGTCGCCGGCCTGCGCCGCGAGCACCAGGGTGCTCCCGGTCCTGTTCTGCACATCAGCGTTCATGGTCCGCACTCCGCATTGCCGTGTTTCCGTCCGCCGCTGCCTCCTCGGAGACCTGTGGGGAGTGATCAGATAACAACAATGTGCGCGGAATCGGAAAATCGGCCCGGATCGGCGGCCGTATCAGGCCGGGGCGGAGGCTGGATCGGCGACCGGATCGAGTCGGGAAGGGCGTGCCCGAACGGCTCGGGCCGAGGGCCGGTCAGGCCGGGGCGGCGAACACCTGGGTCCACCACGGGCCGCCGGAGCCGGTCCGCACACCCACGCCGAGCTGCTTGAACGCGCAGTTCAGGATGTTGGCGCGGTGGCCGGGGCTGTTCATCCAGGCGTCCATCACGGCGGCCGGGTCCTTCTGGCCCCGGGCGATGTTCTCGCCCCAGGTGCTCCAGCGGTAGCCGGTGGCCTCGATCCGGTGGTCGGCGTGGTAACCCTCGGGGCTCGCGTGGTCGAAGTAGTTGCGGTCGGCCATGTCGTCGCTGTGCGACTGGGCCGCGGTGGCCAGCCGGGGGTCGGAGGTGACCGGCCCACAGCCGGCCTTGGCGCGCTCGGCGTTGACCAGGTCCACGACCGCTTGGGCATCCGAGGGGGCCGCGCCGCCGCCGACCGGGGCTGCCGGCGCGGTGGCGGTCCGCTTGGCGGCGGTCGGCGCGGCGGTGGTCCGGGTCGCGCTCGCGGTCGCCTTGGCGGCGGAGGCGGAGGCGGTGGGGGTCGGGGTGGCGGTGGCCGAAGCCGTCGGGGTGGCCGGGGCGGTGGCGGGCGGCGTGTCCGGGGCGCTCGGGGTGGCCGCCGGGTCGGTCGCGGCCGGGCCGGCCGGCGGCACCGGGGCGGCCGGGTCCGCTCCCCCGGCGCCGGGGACCTGGATGCCCTCGTGCGTGCCGATCTCGGCGGCGATCAGCGCGTCGGCGGCCATCGCCTGGCCGACGGCGTCCCGATCGGTCTGCTTGCCGCCGTACGCGGCATACCCCGCACCGGCCAGCGCGGCGATCAGCCCGGTACCGGCCACGGCCGCGACCACAGCGGTGACCGGCACGAACCCGCCGCGCCGCCGGCGACGGCCCTGACCGGCCTGCCGTTCGGCGGCCCGCCGCGCGGCCCGGCCACCGGACCGGCCGTGGGCGCCGCCCGCGCCGCCGTCGCCACCGGTCGCCGGGCGAATGGTCGTCCTGTCGTCGCTGTTCACGTGGTCACGCTTTCTGTTCCGGGTCGGCCGGTCGGGTGCCGACACCTGGGAGACCTCCCGGCAGCGCGCCGATAACAGAAAGTCCGAACGAATGTCCGGCGGCCCGGTCGCGGCCTCAGCGCATCAGAGCTCGGCGCATCAGAGCTCGGCGCATCAGGCCTCAGCGGGGCGGGCCCCAGCGCAGCCCGGGGCGGGCCCCAGCGCAGCGGGGCTCAGCGCATCCTCAGCGCAGTGCGGCGTCCGGGGCCATGTCGTAGGTGAGGAACGGGGTCCGAGTGGCGACCTGGTCGTACTTGCTGCGGGCCCGGTAGTTGGTCTCGGCGGTGATCCAGCGGACGGTGTTCCAGCCGCGCTCGGCGGCGATCTCCCGCAACCGGGCCAGCAGCAGGTCCACCGCCCCGCCGCCCCGCACGTCCGGAGCGACGAAGAGGTCGTCCAGGAAGCAGCCGACAGCCCCGTGCAGCGGCCGCGCGAACGGCCGGTAGTGGGCGAGCCCGACCGGCGTCCCGTCCCCGTCCCGCACCAGCAGCCCCTCCACCTCGTGGTCCTTGTCGGTGAGCCAGGACCACACCAGCTCGGCCTTCTCCTCCGGGCACGGCACGCGGTAGAACTCGCAGTACCCGCGGAAGAGCTCACGCCAGGCGGCGAACTCGCCGGGCTCGGGTGCGCCCACGCTCCAGCGGGCGGTGGGGGTGTCGCTCATCTCGGTCTCCTCGGGGTCACGGCGCGGTGCGGGCCCCCAGCATGACGCCCCGTCGCCCCGCCACCGATCTCCATCCCGGCCAAGATCGGCAACCTCACACTCCACTCCGTCACTTGGGAAACCGGACAGCGCCGATCCGGCCCCGGGGGGGTGCCGCCACCCGCCGGGGGCCGCGATGGCGGGTGCACCGAGGAGGGTGCTCAGTGAATGGTCAGTGCCTGGCCGACCTGCCGGAACCCCGCGCCGATGCGGTCGGCGAATCCGGGCGAGGCGGCGCTGACGCTGCCGTTCGCCTCCCCCGAGGAGAGGTTGTGCGTTCCCTGGAGGGTCAGGTTCTCCGTCGGCGCCCCGGCCAGGTCGACGAAGAAGAGGGACAGCGTCAGCATGGCGACGTGCAGCGTGTCGGTCCCACCGGTCACGACCCGCTTGCTGCTCGCGTAGTCCGCGACCCGGCTCCCCGCCCGGAGGACCTCACCCCCTTCGAACTGCCACTGCCCGGCGGCGTCGTCCACGGTCACCAGGCTGCGCTGGTCCAGTGTCAGGTCGAGGGCCGGTGCCGGCTGCGAGGTGCTGCCGTCAGACGTGCTGCCCTCAGAGGTGCTGCCGACGGCGGCGGGGTCCGCCACCCAGCCGGTCACCGTGCGGACGTACCGCTTCGGTGGGTCAGCGGCCAGGTCCCAGGCGAAGTCGTGCGGAGGGGTGGGCGGCTGGGTGTCCTCGAGCGCTCCCTGGCTGGCGTTGGGCACGCCGCTGCACAGGAGGATCCGGCGGCCACGGGGGGCCTGGATCCAGAGGCCGTCGTAGGCCACCACCTGGTCGGCGCCGAGCGAGTCCTGGGGCATGGTGAACCCGAGCGAGATCAGGCTCGGGAGGGACGCACGGGTGAACGCCCAGCGCCGCACGCCCTTTCCGACGTCCCGGAGGATGCCGAATTCGTGGGCGTCACCGGTGTCGCCCCTGGCCTGCCAGAACATCGGCCGGATGCCGTCGTACGCCATGACGACTTCGAGCTGCTCCTCGAAGCCGGGCTCGTTGATTCCCGGGATCCCGTCCGATTTCAGGCCCGAATGGGCGCGGAAGGTGACGTGCGCGGTCTCCGGTGCCGACAGCAGCTGACCGTAGTTCAGGCCGTTCGTGGGGCTCGGGGCCGGGAAGCCGATCTTCGCGAGGGTCGCGGGATCTCCCGTGACGGTGACCGTCCCCGTCACGTGCCCCCGCCAGCCCTCGACGGTCAGGGAGTTGTCGAACCCGTACCCGGTGGCGACCCGGGGCAGCGCGAGGTCCGCGAACGCGGCGTTGATCCGCTCGGCCACCTGGCGGGGCGTGAACGCACCGGCGGCGAAGGCGACGGTCCGTGCGACCCCGTCGACCGTCACCACGATCTGCTCCCCGGCCGCGAAGTTCGCCGTCCCGCCGGGGAACGGGGCTCCCTCATGCCGGGCGGGGACGCCGTTGATCTGCCGGAAGGGGGCACCGGTGACGCCCAGCGCCTTCGCCACCTGCGCCGGGAGCCCGGCGACGTTGAACCCGCCGCCCACCACCGTGACGCCCGGTCCGAGCTGGGGCGGGAGGTGGGATTCGCACCGGCAGTTCAGCAGGACGGACTGGTTGGTGTCCATGTAGTAGGGCGGCTCGGAGAACCCGCCGTCGACGTAGCAGTCGACGTAGCCGTTGCCGGCCAGACTGGAGTCGTAGATGCCCGCTTCGCAGCTCAGCGTCACGATGTGTTCGAAGTGGCTCGCCTGCGCGTCCTGGCCGTGGGCGTACGTCGCCCAGAAGCAGTCCTCGGCGAAGATCCGGGAGACGTAGGAGTCGTTCGTGGCGAAGGCGGTGATGTGGTCCGGCTCCGCGGGGTGGTTCGTGCGCCCGTCGAGGTCGATGCCGCGTTCCCAGTTCAGCAGGTACAGGCTCTCGGCCCAGATCCGGTTCTCCGCGTGGATGCCGCGCCGCGCGAAGCGCTCCGAAGCCGGGCCGCTCGCGCGGGTACGGATCAGGGCCAGGCCCTCGAAGTGGGCGTTGGCCGAGGAGGGCGCCACCACGACGAATCCGTCCTGGTCGGGCGGGAACAGCAGGGTCGTGACGCTGCCCGGCACATTGACGCCGCCCTCGTCGACGGCGGTGCGCACCATCCCGCCGTCCCCCCGGAAGTGGACCGGGGTGGTGACCTCGATGGGAGCCTGGTCGATCCGGTACCGGCCGACCGGGATCTCGACGATTCCGCCGCGTTTGCCGAGTGCGTCGATCGCCTTCCGGAAGGCGGTCGTGGAGTCCGTCGTGCCGGTCGCGTCGGCTCCGTGGGCAAGGACGTTCTCACTCATGTCGATCCGACCAATCCGACCGCTCTTCGGGAAGTCGTCCTCTCTTCATCGTCACACCGGAGTACCGCACCTGCAGCTCTGCTGAGGCGCGGGCCCCCGGGGGCGCGGATGCTGGGGTGGAGGAGGTGGTGTGGTGGCGGGGTTGCGGCGGTTGGCGTCGGTGTCGCGGGCGGTGGCGGCGGAGCCGGGGCGGCGGGCGAAGACGGGGCTGTTGGCCGGGTGCCTGCGGGAGTTGGGGCCGGTGGAGGCGCCGACGGCGGTGGCCTTGCTGTCCGGGGAGTCGCAGCGGCTGCGCACGGGGGTCGGGCCGGCGGCTCTCCGGGGGCTGCCGGAGCCGGCCGGGGAGGCCTCGCTCGGGGTGCGGGAGGTGGAGCGGGAGCTGGAGCGGATCGCCGGGGTGCACGGGGCCGGGGCGCAGGCGGAGCGGCGGCGGTTGTTGCACGGGCTGTTCGCGCGGGCGACCGAGGTGGAGCAGGGGTTCCTGCGGGCGGTGCTGGTCGGGGACCTGCGGCAGGGGGCGCTGGACGCGGTGGTCGGGGACGCCGTGGCGCAGGCGGCGGGGGTCCCGGCGGCGGCGGTGCGGCGGGCGCTGATGTTCCGGGGTTCGGCCCGCGCGGTGGCGGAGGCGGCGCTGACCGGCGGGGAAGCCGCGCTGGCGGCGTTCCGGCTGGAGGTGGGACGGGCGGTGCGGCCGATGCTGGCCGCCTCCGCGCCGGACGTGGCATCGGCGCTGGAGCGCACCGGTGCGGCCGCGCTGGAGTGGAAGCTGGACGGGATCCGGGTGCAGGTGCACCGGGACGGCGACGAGGTCGCGGTGTTCACCCGGAGCCTGGACGACATCACCGCGCGCGTCCCCGAGGTGGCGGAGGCCGCGCTCGCGCTGCCGCTGCGCTCGGCGGTGCTGGACGGCGAGGCGATCGCGCTCGGTCCGGACGGGCGGCCGCGTCCGTTCCAGGAGACCGCCGCGCGTACCGCGGCTCGGCGGGATCCGGAGCGGCTGCGCGCCGAGGTCCCGCTCAGCGTCTACTTCTTCGACCTGCTGCACCGGGACGGTGAGGACCTGGTGGACCGGCCGGGCCGGGAGCGCTGGGCGGCGCTGGCCGGAGCGGCGCCGCCGGACCTGCGGGTGGCGCGTACCGAGACCGGGGACCGCGACCGGGCGCTGGCCTTCTTCCGGGACACGTTGGCCCTCGGCCACGAGGGCGTGCTGGTCAAGGATCCGGCGGCCCCGTACGCGGCCGGGCGGCGCGGAATCGGCTGGATCAAGGTGAAGCCTCGACACACCCTCGATCTGGTCGTGCTGGCCGCCGAGTGGGGCAGCGGGCGGCGGCGCGGGTTCCTCAGCAACCTGCACCTGGGCGCCCGGGCGGCGGGCGAGCCGGGGCTCGGCCCGTGGGTGATGCTCGGCAAGACCTTCAAGGGCCTCACCGACGAGACGCTCGCCTGGCAGACCGAGGAACTGCTCGCCCGGGAGACCGAGCGGGACGCCTGGACGGTGCGGGTCCGTCCGGAGCTGGTGGTCGAGATCGCCTTCGACGGCCTGCAGCGCAGCCCCCGCTACCCGGCCGGCCTCGCCCTGCGGTTCGCCCGGGTGGTGCGCTACCGGCCGGACAAGGGCGCCGCCGAGGCCGACACCGTCGCGACCGTGCGGGAGATCGCCGCAGCCGAGGGCCTGTCGTCCTGAGCTCGCCGTCGGGGCGGCGGGACCCGCCGCCTGTCGGGGTCGCGTCCATTCAAACCTGCCGCACCGCGCCGGCCCTCCGGCGGAAGCCGAATCGGCCATTCTCGACGATCCCGCACCGCACCCTCCGTGGACGGAGCAGCGGCGGTTAGGTTGGCAATGACAACGAGAGGCGGCCGTCGGCAGCCGGCGGCGTACTGGCGAAAGGTGCCCGACCATGCAGGTGAACGTCGACCGGGACCGCTGCTGCAGCTCCGGGATGTGCGTCACGACCGTGCCCGCGGTGTTCGACCAGGACGACCAGGACAGCCTGGTGAGACTCCGTCAGACCACCTTCCGGCCCGATCAGTTCGCCGATCTGCGACTGGCCGCCCAGCTCTGCCCGGGCGGGGCGATCACCGTCACCGAGGACGAGCCCGCCGAGCTCGACGGCTGACAACTTCCTTGGCAACAACGGCTCCTGACGTAACGCCAGTCATCACCATCCCCCACCGGAGAACACCGCGACGCAAGGAGACCCCACCTTGACGAGCACACCACCCACCACCGCCGTCCCGATGCCGGCACCGCACTCCGCCGGCTGCCCGTTCGGCCCGCCGCCCGCGTACACCGAGGCCGCCGCCACCGCCGCCGTCACCCGCGCCGACCTGCCCGAGGGCGAGTCCTGCTGGCTGGCCACCGGCTACGCGGAAGTCCGCACCATCCTGTCCGACCGCCGGTTCAGCGCGGACGTGCGTCACCCGAACTTCCCGCTGCTGCTGCCCGGCCGCCGGGAGATCATCGCCGAGAACCCGAACTTCCTGCGGCTGGACGACCCCGAGCACGCCCGGCTGCGCCGGATGGTCACCGGGGACTTCCTGGTCAAGCGGGTCGAGGCGATGCGCCCCGCCGTCCAGCAGATCGTCGACGAGGCGCTGGACCGGATGACCCAGGGGCGCACCGAGGCCGACCTGGTCACCGGCTTCGCCCTGCCGGTCCCCTCGCTGGTGATCTGCCTGCTGCTCGGAGTCCCGTACGAGGACCGCGAGTTCTTCCAGAGCGTCAGCCGGACACTGCTCAGCAACACCAGCACGCTGGAAAAGCTCTCCGAGGCCCGGGACGAGCTGCTGGACTACCTGAGCGGGCTGGCGGCCCGCAAGCGGGAGCAGCCGGAGGACGACATCCTCAGCCGGCTCGCCGTCCGGGACGACCTGACCCCGCGCGACGTCGCCGGCACCGGCATCCTGCTGCTGATCGCCGGGCACGAGACCACCGCGAACATGATCTCGCTCTCCACCGCCCTGCTCCTGGACCGGCCCGACCACGTCGCCAGGCTGGCCGACCCGGCGGCGGTGCCCGGCGCGGTGGAGGAACTGCTGCGCCACCTCACCATCGTGCACACCGGGTTGCCCCGGGTGGCCCTGGAGGACGTGGAGCTCGGCGGTGCGACGATCAAGGCCGGGGACGGCGTGATCGCGATGCTCTCCACTGCCAACCGGGACGAGACGGTGTTCGGCGGCGCCGACGGCACGCCCGCCGACGAGCTGGACCTGGACCGGGACGCCCGACGGCACCTGGCCTTCGGCTTCGGCGTGCACCAGTGCCTCGGCCAGCCGCTGGCCCGCGCCGAGCTGCAGATCGCCCTGGCCACCCTGTTCCGGCGGCTGCCCGGGCTGCGGCTGGCCATCCCCCGCGACGAGCTGGCCTTCCGTACCGACTCGTTCATCTACGGCATGCGGTCACTGCCCGTGACCTGGTGACCTCACGGTGACGCCGCCCGGTCGGGGCCCGGAGGCCGGAAACGTCGGGTCCGGGATCGGAAACGTCGGGCCGGGCCGGAAATGTCGGGATCCGGTCGCGGAATCACGGATCGCCGGTCACCCGGCTGGCCCCTGCGCCGGGGCGGAGGCAGGCTGGAAGGGCGAAAGAGACACCCGGCCCAGCCGCGCCTCCGGCCCGGCGCCCCCGGACCGGCCGAGGAGACGGAGCCCGCGATGACCGACATGAGCGAACGGTCCGAGGTGAGCACCGACCGCGACGAGGACGTCCGCGCCGCCGACCCCGAGGAGGGCATCACCTCGATGCAGAACCTGCACGCGCAGGACACCTCGCAGGCGGAAGGCGACGCCATGCTGGACGAATCCGGCCGGCTCGACTGACCGTCCGCCGTACCGACTCGACCGCCCGGTGGAACCGGGCGGTCGCCACGACCGCAGGTGTCGCTGCCCGGGCGGCGACCCACCGGCAGGGGAGGATAGGCGCATGACCGAACACGACCAAGGCAATCGGCAGGCCCGGCCGCCCGCGGACCCGCGCGCGTCGTGGGCGACCTGGACCACCCAATCGATCATCAGCGGCCCCGGCGGGGTCACCACCACCGAGGTCGGACCGATCTCCGGCGACCTCACCGTGCACACCACCTGGGTGGACGGCGAGGCGCGGCTGACCGTCCAGTACACCGGCGCGCTGGACTGGTACACGGTGTCCGGCAGTCCGGTGCCGGCGGCCGACGAGATCACCGCGCGGGCGATCCACCAGGCGATGGTGAACGGCGTCAAGGCGGGCCGGGGCGCGGGTGCCCCGCCGCCGCCGACCCCGTAGCGGAGCCCCGAGGTGCCGGGGCGCCGGAGCCCTACGGGGCCTCCTCGCCCTCCGGCACCGTCGTACCCCGCACCGCCGGCGCGGCCGCGGCCCAGTAGGCGCGGCCCGCCGACGGGCGGGCGCGCAGGTCCGCCCGCACCTCGTCGGCCAGCCGGCGGGTGTCGCTCCGGTTCATCGTCGCGCCGATGCCCGCGCCGACCAGCAGCGGGATCAGCGAGGGCAGGTGGCGCAGCGAACTGCGGGTGAGCCGGCGGCGCACCTGCTGGCGCACCTCCGCGCCGATCGCCAGCGCGGCGAAGCCGGCCGGCCGGACCAGCAGCGTCGCGTCGATCCCGCGGCGGTTGGCCCAGGCGCCGAGGTACGCCCCGGCCCGCTGGCCGGCACTGCCCTGCGCCGGGGCGCCGTAGACCTCGTGCAGTTCGGCGATCAGCTTGATCTCCACGGCCGCGACCGCGAGCGTCTCGGCCGCGATCTCCACCGGCATCGCGGGCGGCACCGGCATCATCGCCGCCGCGCCGACCCCCGCGCCGAGCGCGCCGGAGGCCCGGACGGCGCCGGTGACCAGCAGATCGGCCAACTGCTCGGGGAAGGCCGCGCCCGGGTGCTGCGCCCGCAGGGTGGCGAGGTCGCGCACCGGGATCCGGGGGGCGGCCCGCAGCAGCTGCTCGGTGAGCGCCTTGCCGCCGTACACCGCCCCCCGCGCCACTCCCTGAGCGGCCCGCCCACCGCTGCCGAGCAGCCGGGAGGCGTGCACCACCACGGCCCGGCCGCGGCTGCGCTGCTTCGCCGCGTACGCGGCCTCCGGACCTTTGCCGACGGGCTGCTCGGCCTCCTCGACCAGTTCGGCGAGCTGCTCGGCCAGGTCCGGCTCGGGGGTGGACCGGGAGCGGCCCGGTCTGCGGAAGACTGCCATGGGGATCCACTACCCCCACGGGTCGGGGGCTACGCGGTGACCGCCGCCGACTCGGTGACCTCCACCCCGCGCCAGAACGCCACCCGGCCGCGCACGTGCTCGGCCTCGGGCTTCGGGTCGGCGTAGAACCAGGCGGCGTCGGGGTTGGTCCGCCCCTCCACGTCCAGGGTGTAGTAGCCGGCGGTGCCCTTCCAGCCGCACACCGTGGTGGTCCCGGAGGGCCGCAGGTACTCGGTGCGGACCGACTCGGCCGGGAAGTAGTGGTTGCCCTCGACGAGGACGGTGTCCTCGCTCTCGGCGATGACGATGCCCTGCCAACTCGCTGTGGTCATGCGGTGATTGTGCCCGAGCGGCGATCGCCTCCGCCAGCGGTCCGGCGGGACCGGGCGGACCGCCGGCCGAGGCGGACGGCCAAGGCGGCTGTCAGGGCGGCGGTCAAGGCGGACCGGGTGGTCAGGGCAGCGGGTGCGCGTGGACCGGCAGGTGCGGGGACTGGTGGCCGCCGCTGGCGAGCATCCGGACCTCGCCGGAGTCGCTGATCTCGGCCCGCACGATGCCGCTCTCGTCCTCGTACACCGGATGGCCGCCCGGGCCGGTCGCGCTGGTGCGGGTGACCACGACGACGTCCTGCGGGGCCTGGGTACCGGGGGTGCCGGGGAAGGTGAGGGCGTAACGCTTGGCGGGGTTCATCACCGGTTCCTGCTCCTACTCCCTGTACGCGGATACTCCCTGCCCGAGGGCGCCGGAACTACCCGACGACCTCGGCGGCCGGGGCGTGCGAGCCACGGACCTCCAGCTCGCCGAGGAGCCGGGCAGTGGCCTCCGCGACCGCGTCCACGGCCCGGTCGAAGGCCTCCCGGTTGTGCGCCGCCGGGGCGCGGAAACCGGAGACCTTCCGGACGTACTGCAGTGCGGCGGCGCGGAAGTCGTCCTCGTCGGCGTCGGGCGTCACTGGCGGTCGCAGCGTCTTGATGTTGCGGCACATGCCCCCAGTCTCGCGCGCGCACGCCCTACTGGCGACCCCCATTCGTCATATACGCCTCACGAGGGCGTCATCCGACCGGATTAGGATGCCGGACGAACGAATTCATCCGCCGCGTGCTCCCCCGGTCCTCGGCATCACCCCGGAGTCACCCCCTTGCCTCTCGCGCTGCTCGCGCTGGCCGTCACCGCGTTCGCCATCGGCACCACCGAATTCGCCGCCATGGGGCTGCTCCCCCAGGTCGCCGACAGCCTCCACGTCTCCATCCCGCAGGCGGGCTGGCTGATCTCGGCGTACGCACTGGGGGTGGTGATCGGCGCACCACTGCTCACCGCGCTGGCCGCCGGACGGCCGCGCAAGGCGGTGCTGGTGGCACTGGCCGGGCTCTTCGCCACCGGCAACCCGCTGTGCGCGCTCGCACCGGACTTCTGGACCCTGGCCGCCGCACGGCTGGTCACCGGACTGCCGCACGGGGCCTTCTTCGGGGCGGGCGCGGTGGCCGCGGCCGAGCTGGTGGCGCCCGACCGGCGGGCCCGAGCGGTGGCCGTGATGTTCTCCGGGCTGACCGTCGCCAACATCGTCGGCGTGCCCGCCGCGACCCTCCTCGGGCAGCACCTGGGCTGGCGGGCGACCATGATCGTGGTCGTGCTGATCGCCGCAGCCGGGACGCTCGCCATCGCCAAGCTGGTGCCCGCGCTGCCCTCCCCCGGCCAGTCCGGGCTCCGGCACGAGCTGCGGGCCTTCCGCAGCGGGCAGCTGTGGCTGGCGCTGGCCACCGTCGTGTTCGGCTGCGGCGGCTTCTTCGCGTGCTACAGCTACATCGCGCCGCTGCTCACCGAGGTCTCCGGGTACGCCACCGGCTCGGTGACCCTGGTGCTGGCGCTGTTCGGCGTCGGGATGACGATCGGCAACGTGCTCGGCGGGTTCGCCGCCGACCGGGCCCTGCGGCCGACCGTCTGCGCGGCCTTCGTCCTGCTCTCCGCGACCCTGGCCCTGTTCGCGGTGACCGCGCACGCCCGGTGGTCGGCGGCCGTGACGGTGGTGCTGATCGGGCTGTTCGGCTTCGCGATCGTGCCGGCGGTGCAGACCCTGGTGCTGCAGA
Source organism: Kitasatospora sp. NPDC034023 (assembly GCF_055575795.1). NCBI lineage: Bacteria > Bacillati > Actinomycetota > Actinomycetes > Kitasatosporales > Streptomycetaceae > Kitasatospora > Kitasatospora sp. NPDC034023. The sequence goes on along the minus strand of NZ_JBVIRY010000022.1, from coordinate 116,944 downwards.
AGGCGCGCACCGCGCCGACGCTCGCCTCGGCGACCGTGCAGGGCGCCTTCAACCTGGCCAACGCGCAAGGCGCCTGGCTCGGCGGGCTGGCGCTGGACGCCGGGCTCGGCTGGACCTCGCCGACCCTGGTCGGCGCGGGCCTGGCCGCCTCGGGCGCGCTGGTCGCGGTACTCGCCTGGGCGGCCGACCGGCCTCGGCCGGCGCCCGTCGTCGCGGAACCGGCCGCCGCCGCCACCGCCCCTGCCGCTGGTGCCGGTGCCGGTGCCGGTGCTGCTACCGCGATGACCGGCGCCTGACGGACCTCTACAGGACCTCGATCTCCCGGTGGGCCCCGGCGAGCAGCCGGTAGCCCTCGCCGTTGGCCTTGATGCCCGTCCGCTCCTCCTCGCTCAGCTCCCGGCGGACCTTCGCCGGGACGCCCGCGACCAGCGAGCCCGGCGGGACGACCATGCCCTGCGGCACGACCGCGCCGGCCGCGACCAGCGAACCGGCCCCGATCCGGGCGCCGTTCAGCACGGTGGCGTTCATGCCCACCAGGACGTCGTCCTCGACCGTGCAGCCGTGCAGCACCGCGTTGTGGCCGACCGAGATCCGCTCGCCGACCACCAACGGGAAGCCGGGGTCGGCGTGCAGCGTGCAGTTGTCCTGGATGTTGCTGCCCGCGCCGACACGGATCGACTCGGCGTCGCCGCGCAGCACCGCGCCGTACCAGACGCTCGCGCCGGCGGCGACGGTCACGTCCCCGACCACGACGGCGTTCGGCGCGACGAAGGCGCCCGGGTCGACGGCGGGCACCTTGCCCCCGACTGCGGCGATCAGCGGCTCTGCCATGTCTCGTCCTCCTGGTGGCGGTGGGCCGTGGTGTCGCCGGTCAGCCTAGGAGGTCGGTCACGGTGCCATGCGGGCGAGCCCGGGTGCGGGAACGGCCGTGCCGGGCCGGGGGCCGCACAGGGCGGTCGTGATCACCCTGTTCCAGGCGGCGTTGGCGGTGTCCTGGTCCGGGATGTCGTAGATGGTGGTGCTCCCGGCGAACTGGCGCTTCCCGTCCGCAGAGCCGAGCATCATCGTGACGTAGCTGGGGAAGCCGCCGGCGTGGCCCCAGAAGGTGCCACAGGGGGTGTCCAGCCTCTGCAGGCCGAGACCGTAGGACCGGCCCTCGCCGTGGGCGGTGGTCTGCTGCATGGCGGCGAGTTCGGCCGGGTGCAGCAGGCGGCCGCCGAGCAGGGCCGCGAGGAAGGTGGTCAGGTCGGCGGTGGTGGAGATGCCGGCGCCGGACGATCCCGCCATCGTCGGGTTGAGCAGGGTGACGTCGACCGGGCCGGTGTCCGCCTTGTGGTAGCCGTGGGCGTGGGGAGCGGGGATGACGGGCGAGTCGCCTGGCATCAGGGTGCCGGTGAGGCCGAGCGGGCGGATGATCCTGCGGGTCACCTCCTCGTTCCAGCTGCGGCCGGTGAGCTTCTCGATGATCATGCCGATCAGGACGTAGTTGGTGTTGGAGTACTGCCAGTCCGCGCCGGGCGGGAAGGCGGGCGGGTACCGGCCGGCGATGTCGACGAGGTCCCGGAGGGCGTAGTGCGTGAAGCGTCCGCCGTCGAGCCACTCCGGCCGCCGGTAGTCGAAGGCCGGGTCCTGGGTGTAGTCGGCGACGCCGCTGGTGTGGTTGAGCAGCTGCCGGACGGTGATCGCGGTGCTGTTCGGGACGATGCCCGGCAGGAGGCACTCCAGCCGGTCGTCGAGGTCCAGCCGGTGCTCGCCGACGAGTTGCAGCAGCGTGGTGGCGACGAAGGTCTTGGTGGCGCTGCCGATCCGGAAGGCGCCGCGGGGGTCGGCGGGTTCGCCGGTGGCGAGTTCGGCGACGCCGGTGGCGTTGCGCCAGACCAGCCGGCCGTCCTCGCGGACGGCGGCGAGGGCGGAGGTCGAGTAGCCGGTGTCGGTCATCCCGGCGAGGGCGGCGTCGGCGGCCGCCCAGTCGGCGTGTCGCCCGGGGGTGTCCACGGCGCCGGGGCGGGTGGCGGCGGTGTGCCGGCCGCCGCACCCGGCGGCGACCGGACCGGTGGCGGGCCGGGCGACGGCGGCCGGGGCGAGCGCGGCGAGCAGGCCCGCGCCGACGGCCGCGACGACGACGGTGCGCAGGGCCGGACGGTGGCGGCCCGTCGTCGGAGCGGTCTGGGCGACTGTCGGGGCGGCGGTCATGCCGGCCTCCCTGGTCTGGGTCGTGGAGGTGTTCAACCGGGCTTCTGCCCGGGGCTCCTGACACCCTGCCAGGCATCCGGTCGGCCGTCGTCGCGCCGCAGGACGGAGTCCGACCCGGAACGAACCCGGAACGGACCCGGAGCCGTACCCCGAGACGGCTCGGGGTACGGCTCCGGGGTTGAGTCAGGTAGGGCCGGTCAGGCGGGGCCGCTCAGGCGACCGGGGCGTGCTTGCGCAGGACCTCGATGAAGGCCCGCAGCCAGGCCGGGTGGTCGGGCCAGGCGCGGGCCGAGACGACCAGGCCGTCCACCACGGCCTCGCCCTCGACGAACTCGGCGCCCGCGGCCTTGATGTCCGGGGCCAGCGCCGGGTAGGCCGAGGTGCGGCGGCCCTCCAGGACCCCGGCGGCGGCACTGATCAGCGGGCCGTGGCAGATCTGCGCGACGGGCTTGTCCCCGGTGAAGAAGTGCCGGGCGATCCGCTGCACGTCGGGGTCGTTGCGCAGGTATTCGGGGGCGCGGCCGCCCGGGATGACCAGAGCCACGTAGTCGGCCGGGTCGACGTCGGCGAGGGCGATGTCGGCGGGCCAGCTGTAGCCGGGCTTCTCGGTGTAGGTGTCGTAGCCCTCGACGAAGTCGTGCACCACGAACTGCAGGCGCTTCTTGGTCGGGGCCGCGATGTCGACCTGGTAGCCCTCCTCGCGCAGCCGCTGGTACGGGTAGAACACCTCCAGCGATTCGGCGGCGTCCCCGGTGACGAGCAGGATCTTCGATGTCATCGCCGACATCCCTTCATGTGATCGGTCGTCAGGTCTCGTGCGGGCTCCGATCGGTGGCGGCCGGCCGGGCCCGGTCCAACGTGCCGCACCCGTCACGTCGTTGGCAACAGGACGCACCGGGCGTACGACGGCGCATCCGGAGGTGCGCGCGCCGATTGCGGAGACTGCGCGCCGGGCGACCGCCCGGCTGCGGCGCCCGGCGATGCGCGGCCTAGAATCCTGCTGCCCACGACCGACCTTCGCCGGAGGAACCCATGCCGGAACGCACCACCTACCTCGTCCTCGCCGGCTACCAGAATTCGGGCCCCGAGCACTGGCAGACCCACTGGGAGGCCGCCGAGCCGGAGTCCTTCCGCCGGGTCGAGCAGGCGGACTGGGAACAGCCGGAGCGGGCGGACTGGGTGGCCCGGGTGGACGCGGCGGTGGCGGCGGCAGCCGCCGAGGGCCCGGTGGTGCTGGTCGCCCACAGCCTGGGCTGCGTCACCGCGGCCCGCTGGGTGGCCACCGCGCCCGCCGAGCGGACCGCGGCCGTCCGGGGCGCGCTGCTGGTCGCCCCGGCCGACGTCGACGCCGCGGAGGTGCCGGAGCTGGTGGGCTTCCGGCCGGTGGCGCTGGAGCCGTTCCCGTTCCCGACCGTGGTGGTCTCCTCGACCGACGACCCGTGGGTCTCCCCCGAGCGGGCCCGTGCCTTCGCCGCGGCCTGGGGCGCCCGGTACGTCGAGCCGGGCGCGTACGGGCACCTCAACTCCGCCTCCGGACTGGGCGATTGGCCGGAGGGCCGCACACTGCTCGCCGAGCTGTGACACCGTGAACGGGGGGACGATGGACAAGCGGACGTCCCGGACCAGGCGCGTCCTGGTCCGGCTGCTGGCGGCCGGCGGGCTGGCCGCCGTACTGCTGTACACCGAGGGGCAGTGGGAGAGCCGCTCGGGCGGCCGGATGCTGGTCGCCGACCTGCTCAACCGGCCCGAACTGCTGCTCGGCGCGGCGCTGGCCACGCTGATCGCGGCCGCCTGGCTGGGCGACCTGCGCGGCGCCGCCCTGCGGACGGCCACCCGGGCGGTCACGGTGACCGCCGGCGTGGTGTTCCTGCTCGGCGTGCTGGCCGCGCACAAGGTGTCGGCGGCCGAGACCCGCAGCCGGGAGGCCGCCCCGGCGGGGGCGGAGCAGGCGCTGGTGGTGGTGCACCGCTCGTACGCCACCGGGCCGACGCCGGGCGAGCACTGGCAGGTGTTCCTGGAGTCCGGCGAGGGCTGGACGGCGCGGCGCTGGTCACTGGCCGACATCGGCGGGGGCCCGGACGACGCCCGGCTGGTGGAGGCGAGCTGGACCGGGCGGGAGCAGATCACCGTGGTGACGGACTCCTACCGGCGGGTGTTCAACCTCGACGAGGACAGCGGCGAGCCGGTCGAGGCCCGGTAGGCCCGAGGCATGCCAGAACGGCTCACCCGAGCCCCAGGGCGTGGGCGGCGAGCGCCAGCAGCGCGGCGTTGCCGGCCGCGCCCAGGGCGGTGGCGGAGAGGAAGCGGGCCGCGGTGCCGTCCGGGAACGGGTTGACGGTCATCGCGAGCAGGAAGCCCGGCATCGTCCAGACCACCGCCGTCCACTGCCGCACCGCCTTGGCGGCGCCGGGGCCGGTCGCGGCGCGCCGTTCGTGCGCGGCCGCGAGGCCGATCACCAGGGAGCCGGCCAGGTAGCCGATCGAGGGGCAGAAGACGGCGGGGACGCCGAGGATGCTGTGCGGCATGGCGCCATCGTCCGCCGACGCGGCGCGGCCCCGCATGAGTACGGGTACTCAGGCGGGGCCGGCCGGTGCGGACCGGGCTTCGGCTACTGGTCCTCGGGGTCCGGCGGGGTGGACGGCGCGGAGCGGCCGGTCGGGTTGGCGCCGCGCGGCTTGGCCTGGCCGCCGTTGTTCCCGTTGTTGCCGTTGTTCCCGTTGTTGCCGTTGTTCCCGTTGTTGCCGTTGTTCCCGTTGGCCCCCGGGCTGCCGGTGGCCGGGGCGCCGGTGCAGGTGACCGGGTTCGGCGAGCCGCCGGGGGTGCTGCAGCCGGTGTCGCGCTTGGGCGGGTCCGGGATGTAGACGGTGGTGAACCGCTGCTCCGGCATGTTCCGGACCGCGTCGCTCATCGCCTGCTGCCAGATCGGCCCCGGGCCGGTCGCGCCGAACACCTCGGCCTGGTACTTGCCGCCGATCCGGATGTTGCGCATCGGCACCTTGGTGCCCGGGCTGCCCAGCCAGACCGAGCCGGCCAGGTTGCCCGTGTAGCCGGTGAACCAGGCCGACTTCTTCTCGTCCGTGGTACCGGTCTTGCCGGCGATCTGGCGGCCGTCGTCCAGGCCCAGGTCCCGGGCGGTGCCGCCCTTCTCGGTGACCCCGAGCAGCACGCTGTTGACCACGTCGGCGGTGTCCTCCGACATCACCTGGGTGCACTGGGCCGACGGCACCGGCACGTCCTTGCCGTCGACCGTGGTGATCCGGTTGATCGCCATCGGCGCGCAGTGGCTGCCCCGGGCGGCGAAGGTCGCGTACACGTTGGCCATGGTCAGCGGGCTGACCTCCTGGGTGCCGAGGCCGAGCGCGGGCACCTCCTGCAGCGGCGAGCCGTCCGCCTTGCCCGCCACGCCCAGCTTGTTGGCCATCTGCTTGACCGCGCAGAGGCCGATCTCCTGCTCCATCTGCACGAAGTAGGTGTTGACCGAGAGCGCCATGGCCTGCTTGAGCTCGTACGGGCCCTGCTCGGAGGCGCTCTCGTTGGGGATCGTCCCCTCCTTCTTGCCCTTGCTGAGGTTCTTCCAGGTGCCGTCGCAGGTCTTCATCGTCGGCCAGTCCATCCGGTTCGGCGCGTCGTACCGCTGGGTCGACGACAGTCCGGCCTCCAGGGCGGCGGCGGCCACGATCGGCTTGAAGTTGGAGCCGGGCTGGAAGCCGATGCCACCGCCCATCGCCGCGTCCACGTTGTAGTTGACGACGGTCTCGTTCTTCTCCTTGGCCAGGCCGTACGGGCGGGTCTGCGCCATCGCCAGGATCTTGCCGGTGCCGGGCTCGACCATCGTCATCGCGGCCGAGACCGGGTCGGTGACGTACACCTTGGTGGAGACGGCGTTCTGGGCGGCGGCCTGCTTCTCCGGGTCCAGGGTGGTGTAGATGTTGAGGCCGCCGGTGTCCCACAGCTTCGTGCGCTCGGCCGCGCTCTTGCCGAACGCCGGGTCCTGCTTGACGACGTGGCGCACGTAGTCGCAGAAGAAGCCCATGCCGGCCTTGGCGGTGATGCAACCGTTCTGCGGGTCCTTGTAGGTGAGGCCCAGCGGGGCGGCCTTCGCCTCCTTGGCCTGGTCCGCGGTGATGTGCTTGTTCTCCACCATCTTGTCGATGACGGTGTCGCGGCGCTTCTGGGCGGCCACCGGGTGCAGCTTCGGGTCGTACTGGGTGGGGTTCTGCACGAGCCCGGCGAGCATCGCCGCCTCGGGGAGGCTCAGGTCCTTGGCGTCCTTGCTGAAGTAGCGCTGCGCGGCGGCCTGGATGCCGTACGCCTGGTGGCCGTAGAAGGTGATGTTCAGGTAGTTGGTGAGGATCTGTTCCTTGCTCAGGTCCTCCTCCAGCTTGATGGCGTACCGGAGTTCCTGGATCTTGCGGCCGAGCGTCTTGCGCTGCGCCTCGCGCACCGCCTCCGGATCGTCCCCGGCCTTCTCCACGTTGACGTTCTTCACGTACTGCTGGGTCAGCGTGGAGGCGCCCTGGACGGTGGCGCCGCTCTCGGCGTTCTTGGTGACGGCCCGCAGGACGCCCTTGAGGTCCACCGCGCCGTGCTCGTAGAACCGGGCGTCCTCGATGTCCACCTGGGCCTGGCGGATCAGCGGGGACATCTGGTCGGCGGTGAGGACGGTGCGGTCGCGTTCGTAGACCTTGGCGATCAGACCGCCGTTGGCGTCGAAGATCTGGGTGGCCTGGGTGAGCGGCGGCGTCTTGAAGTCGTCGGGGATGCTCTCGAAGCCCTCGGCGCCGCTCTTCGCCCCGAGCCCGACCGCGCCGGCCGCCGGGAGGATCAGGCCTGCCAGCAGCACCCCGCCGAGGACGCTGGCGCCGAGGAACTTGGCCGCGTGGCGCAGGATCCCGATCGGAGTCTCACGGCGCCTCGGGCGCGGCACCCAGGTGTCGCCCGGGTCCGGGGAAGATATGCGGCGGCTCTTCGGTGACATAGATCGAACATTAAGGCCGTGAACACCCCGCGTGGGCGGGGTGTCGGCGAGGGATTGTCACAAAATCGCGACAGATTCGACTCATTCACGAGAGTCGAACGGACGTGCACGCAGGGACAAGGGCCGTTCGTCCACGGCCTGTTGGCCCCGCGTGCCACCCGGCGGGCTCGGACCGCGCCCGGCTCCCGCTCAGCAATTCCCCGGCTCGCGCCCGGCTTTCCGGTACCCGGCCCGCACCGGTCCCACGCTCACTCCGGGCACGCCCACTCCGCCCGCGCTCACTCCGCCGGGCAGAAGACGTCCTCGGCCGGGCGGCGGCCCGTCACCAGGTAGTCCGTCACCACCGCGTCGCCGCAGGCGTTCCCGTGGGCCACGTACGTCTCGTGGCCGCCCGAGTCCACCGCCACCATCCGGGCCCGCTGCCCGAACGCGGCGCGCAGCTTGAGCGCGCCGGTGTACGGGCTGTAGGGGTCGCGCAGGTTCTGGGCCAGCAGGACGTTCGCCGGGCCGCGGTCGGTCACCTTCACCGGCGGCTCGGCGGGCGCGGACGGCCAGAAGGCGCAGGGCGTCACGTTCGCCGGCATGCCCGCGGTGAGCGGACGGGCGGCACGCTCGGCGGCGACGTCCTTCACGTACGCGGCCGGGTCGGTGGGCCAGTTGACGTCGTTGCACAGCGTGCCGACCGAGACGGCGATGGTGTTCTGCATGACCTGCTCCGGCGGCGTCATCGGGGCGGGCAACGGGCGGCGACCGAGACCGGCCAGCATCAGCCGGGCCAGGTGCGGGAAGGCGGCGTCCGCGGACAGGCTCTGCATCATGGTCTCGCGCAGCACGTTTCCGTTCAGCTCGGCCGGCTCGGCCCCGGGCCAGGGCAGCGGAGCGCGGTCCAGGCGGGCGGCGAGGTCGAGGAAGAGCGGGCGGACCTCCTCGGGGGTGTCCGCGACCCGGTCCGGATTGCCGGGCGACGCCGCCCACTTGGCGAAGTCCGGGAAGCGGTCCTCGGCACCCTGGCCGAAGGCGGCGAGCCAGCCGCGCTCCACCCGGGTCGGGTTCGGGTCGTCGTTGCTGTCCAGCACGATCCGGTCGGTCCGCTGCGGGAACATGGTGGCGTAGACGGCACCCGCGTAGGTGCCGTACGAGACGCCCCAGGCGGAGAGCTTGCGCTCGCCGAGGGCCCCGCGGATGGCGTCGATGTCGCGGGCCTCGTTCGCGCTGGAGATGCTGCGCAGTACCGGGCCGCCGTTGCTGGCGCAGGCCTCGGCGAGGCGGCGCGCGTAGCCGACGTTGCCGTCGATCGAGCCGTCGGCGGCGGGCCAGGAGCGCAGCTTGACCATCGTCAGGTCGGAGCGGTCCAGGTCGCAGCTGACCGGGGTGGAGCGGCCGACGCCGCGCGGGTCGAAACCGACCAGGTCGAAGCGGTCCAGGACGGACTGCGGGAGGCGCTTGGCCGCGCTGCTCGGAACGTCCAGGCCGGAGCCGCCCGGTCCGCCGGGGATGGTCAGCAGGACACCGTGGCGCTGGCCCGGCCGGGCAGCGGGGATGCGGGAGATCGCGAGGGTGATCTGCTCGCCGTACGGGTCGCGGTAGTCCAGCGGGACGGTGACGGTGGCGCACCGCTGGCGCGGGTCCGCGTCGCCCTGGCAGGTGGTCCAGGTGAGGCGGTCCTTCCCGCCGTTCGGGGCGTCGGCGGAGGCGGGCAGGGCGGTCAGCGCGGTGACGGCGAGTGCGGCGGCCGCGGTCGCGGCGGCGGTGACGGTGATCGTGTTCTTCGGCATGCCCAAGAGTCTGCTGCGGCAGCGCACTTGGCCCCATCCGGGCAGCGGGCCGGTCGGGGGTAGGGGAAACCCCCGTCCACCGGGTGGAGGCCGCAACCGGGTGCGGCCTCCGACGCCGGGGACCGGCGGATGGTGAGGGCGCCTCAGAGAGGATTCCGGCGGGCCGGCAGCGGGATGCGTCAGAGGGTGTGTCAGAGACCGAGCAGGGCCGGGTCGGCGGCGAGGGCGCGCAGCGGCTCGCGCGGGTCGGCGACCAGCCTGCGCCCGGCCAGGTCGAGGATGCCGCCGACGCCGGTGATCTCGGCGGCCAGCACGCCGTCCTCGCGGATCAGGCGCTGCACCACCTGGAAGGTCTTGCCGTCCCGCCAGGTGAACGAGCAGCTCACGTCCACCGAGTCGCCCGCGCGCAGCTCCCGCAGGTACTTGACCGTGGTCTCCAGGACGACCGGGCCGACGCCCTTGGCGACCAGGTCGGCCTGGCGGATCCCGGCCGCCTGGAGGTACTCCCAGCGGGCGTGCTCGGCGTACTGGAGGTAGACGGCCTGGTTGAGGTGGCCCTGGGTGTCGGTCTCGTACCCGCGGACAGTGATGCGGGTGGTGAAGTCCTGATCGGTCATGCCCGCACGCTACTCCTGGCAGCAGGGGTGCCACCTCGTGTCTTCCGTCACCCCGGACACGTCAATCGGGACCCGTCAATCCGGACCCGTCAGTCCGGCAGGGTCGCCGCCAGCGGTGCCAGGGCGTCCGGCCGTTGGTCGACGGGCAGGTGCTCGACCGGGTGGAAGCCGCAGCCGAGCGCGGTCGCGCCGCCGTCGCACGTCCGGTCGTCACCGACCATCAGCACGTCGGCCGGGGCCAGGCCGAGCCGGGCGCAGGCGGTCTCGAAGATCATCGGGTCGGGCTTCTGGGCGCCGATCTCGTAGGACAGGACGTACGTGTCGACCAGCTCGTCCAGCCCGTGGGCGCGGAAGACCGGGCGCAGGTCCCAGCCGATGTTGCTCACCACGGCGACCGGGACGCCCCGGCGGCGCAGCTCGCGCAGCACGGGGGCGGCGTCCGGGTAGGGGCGCCAGCTCGCGGGCGCCATGTGGGTCTCGTACAGGGCGTCCGCGTCGAGGCCGGCGGGCGGTTCGGCCGCGCGGGTCAGCGCGGTGTACGCGGCGCGGTGCAGCTCGGGGGTCAAGTCGCGGGTGTCCCATGCCTCCTGGACCTCCGGCGGGATCCGGCGCGGCGGCACACCCCCGGGTAGCGCCCCGAACTCCTCCAGCCGGTCCACCAGTTCGGCCTGCTCACGGGCGGGCAGGTCGAGGCCGGTGGCGGCGGTGAAGGCCGCCAGCCACTCGGCGGTGGAGACGACCCGGAAGAGGGTGCCGGAGAAGTCGAACATCACGCCTTTGGTCATGGCGTCGAGCCTAGCTGCGTGTTCGACGCGGCGAGGGGTCGTGAGGACTCAGCGCAGGGTGAGGATGCGCGGGCCGTCCTCGGTGATGGCGACGGTGTGCTCGATGTGGGCGGCGCGCGTGCCGTCGGTGGTGCGCAGGGTCCAGCCGTCCGGGTCGGTGTCGTAGTCGTCCCGGCCGCCGGCGATCAGCATCGGCTCGATGGCCAGCACCAGGCCCGGCCGCAACGGGTAACCCCGGCCCGGGCGGCCGACGTTGGACACATGCGGGTCCTCGTGCATGCGGCGGCCGATGCCGTGCCCGCCGAAGCCCTCCGGCGTGCCGAACCGTCCGCCTCGGATGACGCGGCCGATGGCGTGGGAGATGTCGCCGGTCCGGTTGCCGACCACGGCGGCGGCGATGCCGGCGTCCAGGGCGCGCCGGGTGGCGTCGATCAGCGCGGTGTCCTCGGGGCGGGCGGTGCCGACGGTGAAGCTGACGGCGGAGTCGCCGGCCCAACCGTCCAGCACCGCACCGCAGTCGATGCTCACCAGGTCGCCGTCGCACAGCCGGTAGCCGTTCGGGATGCCGTGCACGACGGCGTCGTTGACGGAGGCGCAGATGACGGCGGGGAACGGGACGGGCGCGAAGGACGGACGGTAGCCGAGGAACGGCGAACTCGCCCCGGCCGCGTTCAGTACGCCCCGTGCGACCTCGTCCAGCTCCAGCAGGCTGACGCCGACTGCCGCCGTCTCCCGCACGGCGGCCAGCGCGTCCGCCACCACCCGCCCGGCCTCGCGCATCGCCTCGAGGGCGGCGTCCGACTTGATTTCGACCATGGTGAACCACTCCCCTGGATCCAATTCTTATACCGGTATTTGTATCACGGTCGATGGTGGACGAGCATCCACCCGGCACGTGCCGCGAGGAAGCCGGCGGCGGGGCGGGGCGGCGGCCGCAGACGGCCTGCCAGGGAATATGTGGCGATCGGGTGGCTCGCGATCCGCTAGTGTTCGGCCGCGCAATCCGATGATCTGACCATGAGGAACCCACGTGACGACCCCGCCGACCGCCCCCGTCGACGAGACCCCCCAGCCTGCCGAGCCGCTCCCCCAGCAGCCCGAGGGCGCCGAACTCCCCGCCCCGGCCGAGCTCCCCGCCCCCGCCGAGCCCTCGCGGCTCCGCCGGATCACCCGCCGCGTGGGAGGCCCGCTCCTCCTGGTCGCGCTGATCACGGGCGGCCTGATCGTCGCCAACTTCGCCAGCAAGTCCGAGCCGGAAGCCGCCCAGGCCGGGGACTGCGTGCACGACATCGGCCACGGTTCCAAGCCGAAGATGGAGCTCGTGACCTGCACCAAGCCCACCGCCGACTACAAGGTCACCAAGGTCGTCCACGACGGTGGCGCCCAGGCCGCGTGCGACTCCGAGGCGGATGACGTCTTCGGCTCCTACTCCGAGGAGCGCAACACCACCGTCGTCATCCTCTGCCTGGCCCTGAACCGCGACCGGCCGGGCGGCCCGGCCGACCTCCCCAACTGGCCCGCCGACTCCACCGCGCCGAAGCCCTAGGGTCCGTCTTCGAGCCCCCGTCGTCCGGCCACGGGCCGGAGTCCGAGCCACAGGCCCTAGACTCTGGGGCATGGTGAGGACTCCGCTGACCCCGTGGGAGCACGCGCGTGGGGAGCGCTTCGGGGCGCTGCTGCGCGAAGCGCGTGGTGAGCGCAGCATGGTCGAGGTGGCGGCGGTGGCCGGTGTCTCGGCGGAAACGCTGCGCAAGATCGAGACGGGGCGGGCGCCGACCCCGTCGTTCTTCACCATCGCGGCGCTGGCCTTCGCGCTCGACCTGTCGCTCGACGAGCTCGCCTCCGCCTGCGCGGTGCCGGCGGACGGCGAGCACGGCGAGGCGCTCTCGGCATGACGGACGACGGCCCGCCCGGCGCGTGGTGCGCGGGGCGGGCCGTCGTCCTGGCCGTGGCCTTGGTGCTGGTTCAGCCGACCGAGCTGTTGTAGCTCTCGATCGCCGGCTGCAGCTCCTTGGCCGCGTCGGCCAGCGCCTGCTGGGCCGACTTGCTGCCCGAGATGGCCTGCTCGATCGCGGTCTCCACGCCCTTGCGGGCCTGCGGCATCACGCCGAGCAGGCAGCCGGCGGTGGCCGGGGTGGGCTTGGTGGTCTTCAGCTGGTCGATCGCGGTCTGGAACTGCGGGTACTTGGCCACCCACTCCTTGTCCTTGGGGTCGTCCAGGGACTTCGTGTTGACCGGGAAGTAGCCGGTGCCGGTGTGCCAGACGGCCTGCTGCTCGGGAGCCGTCACGAACTTCTCGAACTCCCAGGCGGCGCGCTTCTCGGCGTCCGAGTGGCCGGGGCCGCTGATCCACAGCGAGGCGCCGCCGATCGCCGGGCCGCCCTGGTCGGCGGCGGTGACCTTCGGGAAGGCCGCGGTGCCGACGCCGAACTTCGCCGCCTCGGTGTAGCCGCGCAGCACGCCGGTGGACTCCAGGTGCATCGCGACGGTGCCGGCCTTGAAGGCGGCCTGGGCGTCGTCGGTGGTGCGGCCGGTGTTGGCCGCGTAGCCGCCCTTGACCAGGTCGGCCCACCACTGGACGATCCGGGCGCCCTGCGCGGAGTCGAACACGACCTTGCCGGCCTTGTTGCTGCGGCCGTTGTCGTTGTCGCAGTACATGGAGCCGGACTCGGCCAGCAGCTGCTCGACGAACCAGCCGTAGATGGCGGCGCCGAAACCGTAGCGGACGGTCTTGCCGTCGGCGTCCTTCTTGGTCAGCTTCTTCGCCAGCTCGCCCAGCTCGTTGAGGTCCTTGGGCGGCTGGGCCGGGTCGAGGCCGGCCTCCTTGAAGGCGTCGGTGTTCAGGTAGAGCAGCGGCATCGAGGAGTTGAACGGCATCGACTGGAGCTTGCCGCCGACCGAGTAGTAGTTGCGGATGTTGGCGTCCAGGTCGTCCAGCGCGTAGCCGTCCTTGTCGGCGAAGGCCTGGGCGGGGACGGTCTGCTTGGAGTCGATCATGAACCGGGTGCCGATGTCGTAGACCTGCACCAGGGCGGGCGTGCCCTTCTGCTGCACCGAGGCCTTGTACTTGGTGACCAGCTCGTCGTACTTGCCCTGGAACTGCGCCTTGACCTCGATCTTGCCCTGGTGCGCGGCGTTGAACTGGTCGACCAGCCCGGTGAGCACCTCGGCGTTCTTGCCGGTCATCGAGTGCCAGAACTCGACGCTGGTGACGCCGGAGGCCTGGTCGAGGGCCTGGGCGCCGGGCGCGGCGGCGTCGTTGGAGCCGCCGGAGCCGGAGCCACCGGAGGAACTGCAGGCGGTCAGGGACAGGCCGGCCACCAGCAGGGCCGCGAGCGCGCGTGCACTCTTCTTCACGAGGGTTCTCTCTCTGGTAGGAGGGGGCGCACGTCGACAGGACGGACGCGGGCAGGACGGACGCGGGCGGGACGGACGCGGGCAGGACGGACGTGCGCGGGACGGAGGGTCAGCGCACCGCGCCCGCGGTGAGGCCGCGGACGATGAAGCGCTGGCCGAAGACCACCAGGGCGAGGGTGGGCAGCAGGGAGAGCACGACGCCGGCCAGGATCAGCCCGGGGTCGGCCATCTCGGAGTCGCGCAGCGAGGTGAGGCCGATCTGCAGGGTCTGCATGTTCGCCGTGCGGGTGATGATCAGCGGCCAGAAGTACTGGTTCCAGGCGGAGAGGAAGACGTAGATCGACAGCGCCGCGAGCGCGGGCTTGTTGAGCGGGACGACGATCCGCCACAGGAACCGCCAGTGGCCGGCGCCGTCGATCCGGGCGGCGTCGCGCAGTTCGCCGGGCAGCTGGCGGAAGGCCTGGCGCAGCATGAAGGTGCCGAAGCCGGAGGCCAGGAAGGGTAGCACCAGGCCGAAGTAGGTGTTGCCGAGACCCCAGCCGGACAGCGTCAGGTAGTTGGGGATGATGATGGCCTCCCACGGGACCATCAGCGTCGCCAGGAACACCCCGAACACCGCGGCCCGGGCCTTCAGCGGCAGGAAGACGAAGGCGTACGCGGCCAGGATCGAGGTGAACAGCTGGGCGAGGGTGATGGCGGTGGCCACGATCGCCGAGTTGGCGTACTGGCGGGCCAGCGGGATCGCGTCCACGGCGCCGGAGAAGTTCCGTCCGGTGACCGAGTGCGGTACCAGCGCGGGCGGGTACGAGGAGAGTTCGGACGGGCCCATGAAGGCGCCGGCGATCGCGTAGTACACCGGGAAGGCCACGGTGACGACGGCGACGGCGAGCAGTAGGTAGACCGCGGCGCGGCCGAGCAGGTCGCGCGGGGAGCGCCCGGCGAGGGGGCGGGTGCGCGGGCGGGGCGCCTTCGACGCCTCGGGCGCCTCGGCTCCGGTGGCGATGGTGGTCATGCGTAGTGCACCTTCCGCTCCAGGACGCCGAACTGGACGGCCGTGCAGGCGAGGACGACCACGAGCAGCACCACGGCCTGGGCGCTCGCGGTGCCGAAGTCGCTGGAGCCGTAGGCGAAGGCCTTCTCGTAGACGGAGTAGACGAGGGTCCGGGTGGAGCCGTCCGGCCCGCCCTTGGTGAGGATGTGGATCTGGCCGAAGCTCTGCAGCGCGTGGACGGTGGAGACCACGGTCAGGAAGAACAGGTTCGGGCCGAGCATCGGGATGGTGATCGAGCGGGCCAGCCGCAGGCCCGACGCGCCGTCGATGCGGGCCGCCTCCACGATCTCGCCCGGGATCGAGCCGATGCCGGCGGACAGCACCAGCACGTTGTAGCCGAGGTTCATCCAGACCGTGGTGACGGCCACCGACACCAGCGCGTACCGGGAGTCGGT
Organism: Kitasatospora sp. NPDC034023; assembly: GCF_055575795.1. Classification (NCBI taxonomy): domain Bacteria; kingdom Bacillati; phylum Actinomycetota; class Actinomycetes; order Kitasatosporales; family Streptomycetaceae; genus Kitasatospora; species Kitasatospora sp. NPDC034023. Next base: position 101,793 of record NZ_JBVIRY010000022.1, on the reverse strand, counting down.
CAGCCAGCCGATCGGGCCGAGGCCGACGTGCGAGAGCAGGCCGTTGAGCACCCCGCTGGCCGGGTTGAAGAACACCGCGAAGACCACCGACGCGCTGGCCACCGAGAAGGCGAAGGGCAGCGCGAAGGCGGAGCGCAGCAGTCGCACGCCCCGGATCCGGTTCTCCAGGAGCAGCACCAGCGCCAGCGCGCCGAGCACCCCGGGCACCACGGTGAGCACGGTGAACAGCCCCGTGGTGACGAGGGTGCGGCGGAAGTCCGCCGAGGTCAGCAGGTCGGTGTAGTGCTTCGTCCCGACGAAGCGGGAGGGCGCGCCGAAGAGGTCGTTGGCGTGCCCGCTCAGGTAGATCGTCCGTCCCAGCGGGTAGCCGATGAAGAGGACGAAGACCACCAGGGAGGGCAGCAGGAAGGCCCAGGCGAGCCCGTGTTCTCCCCAGCGGCTTCGGCGGCCCACCCGGGGCGCGGTGTGCGGTGCGGTCGGCATGCGGTGCGCGTCCGCCTTTCGTGATGTCGGTTCCGGCCGAAACCGTGTCTTGCCCACACGACGCGGCGGGAACCTCGTGGTGATCAACGGGTGTCACCCGGATTACGCGTTCGCGTCAGATTCGGCCGGTCGTGCCCGGACGGGCTCCCGGACGGCGGTTGAGCGGTTCACCGCGTTGTCGGAGGGGTGTCGTACGGTGCGCGGGTGGACGAAACGGAATTCGACATACGGGCCGCAATGGCCGAAAGTTTGCGCTGCCGCGCGGGCTCCTGGGCACTCGTCAGGGGCTTCGCCGCGTACTGGGGCGAGCCACTCGGGCCGGACGACGGCTTCTCGGACGCCGAACTCGACGCCGCCGAACAGCGGCTGGGCCTGCGGCTGCCGACGGCGCTGCGCGAGGCGTACCGGCTGTTCGGCCGGCGGGCGGACCTGACCAGCAACCAGGACGTGCTGCTGACGCCGGACGAACTGTTCGTACTCGATGGGGCGCTGGTCTACCGGGCGGAGAACCAGGGCTGCGCGCACTGGGGCGTGCTGCTGACCGACCTCGAGCGGGAGGACGTCGAGCGGGAGGGCGTCGGCCACGAGCGGGAGGGCGTCGAGCAGGAGGGCGTCGGCCACGAGCAGGAGGGCGCCGACCGCGACAGCCTCGACCACAAGGACCCGCCGACGGTGATCCGGCCGGACCTCGCCGACAAGTCGGCGGAGCGGTGGGAGCCCTGGGAGGAGCGCTTCTCGACGGCGGCCGCGGTGATGGCGATGACGGAGAAGCTACTGGAGGACCACGAGCTGACCGACGTCATCGAGTCGGAGGACGAACTTCCCGCCGGTTTCCGCGAGTTGCCCGCACTCGGCCGGAACTGCCGCTGGTACCAGGGGCCGGACGTGCTGGTCGGGGTGGTCGAGGACGCCTGGATGACGGCCCGGGCACGCACCCCGCAGGCGCTGGAGGCGCTGTACGAGGCGGTGCCCGGGGACTGGCTGGGCGAGTAGGCCCGGCGGCGGTCAGGCGGTGGCGCCGCCGTCCAGCACCAGGTCGGCGCCGACGGTGTAGCCCGCCTCGGGCGAGGCGAGGTAGAGCACGGCGGCGGCGATCTCCTCGACCGCGCCGGCCCGGCCGAGCGGGACCTGGGCCTTCATCCGCTCACCCTTGTCGGCGGCGCTCTCGCCGGGGCGGGAGGACATGGGGGTGTCCACCGGGCCGGGGCTCACCAGGTTGATCCGCACGCCCTCGGCGATGTGGTCGAGGGCGGCGGCGCGGGTCAGTGCGGTGACGGCGGCCTTGCTGGCGGCGTAGGCGCCGATGCCGGCGATCCGCCGGTGGGCACCGACATTGGAGGAGACGTTGACGATCGCGCCGCCGCCGTGGGCCCGCAGGTGGCCGATCTGGTGCTGCATCGCGAGCAGCGTGCCGGTGACGTTGATGTCGATCACCCGCTGCCACTCGGCCTCGTCGATGTCGGCGACCGGGCCGAGGGCGCCGAGCACCCCGGCGTTGTTGACGGCGACGTCCAGCCCGCCGAACCGCTCGACCGTCTCGCGGACCAGCCGAGCGGCGTCCTCACTGTTCGTCACGTCGCCGGTCAGCGCGACCGCCTTGCCGCCGGCTTGCTCGATCAGCTCGACGGTCTCGGCGAGCGGGCCCGCGGAGCGGCCGGCGACCGCGACCCGGGCGCCCTCCTGGGCGAAGGCGAGCGCGATGGCCCGTCCGATGCCGCTGCCGCCACCGGTGACGAGGACGGACTTGTCGGCGAAACGCGTGGTCATGAGGTGAACTCCTTGATCCGAGTGGTGCGTTCTGACGCGGTGCTGGTTCGTTCCGGTGCGGTGGTGCTTGGCTCCGGTGCGGTGGTGCTTGGCTCCGGCGCGCTGGTGCTTGGCTCCGGCGCGGTGGTGCTTGGTTCCGGTCCGGTGGTGATGCGATCCGGTGCGGTGGTGCTTGGTTCCGGCGCGCTGGTGGTTCGGGACAGGGCGGCGACCGCGACGGCGGTGAGTGCCAGCCCGGCGGCGGCCGCCGCGAAGGCCGTGGCGTATCCGCCGACGACGCTCGCGCGGGTGGCGGCGAGCGCCATCAGGGCGGCCAACCCGGCGGTGGGGCCGAGCTCCATGGCCGTGTTGTACACGCCCGCGGCCAGGCCGGTCCGCTCGGGGGCCACCCCGCCGGTGGCGAGGACGGCCGCTCCGGCGAAGGCCGCGGCGGCTCCGGCGGGCAGCAGGAGCAGTCCGGGCAGCAGCCCGAGGGTGTACCCGCTGCCGGGAGCGAGGCCCGCGAGCAGGGCGAGTCCGGCACCCGCCACGGCGAGCCCGCCGGCGGTGACCGACGCCGGGCCGTACCGGACGGTCAGCGGGCCGGCCAGGCGGCCGGACAGCAGCAGGGCGGCCGCGTACGGCAGGAAGGCCGCGGAGGTGGCGGCGGCGCTCCAGCCGCGCTGCTGCTGGAGGTAAAGCGAGAGCAGGACGAAGGTCAGCGTGGTGCCGGCGGCGGTCACCATGACGGCGGCGAGCGCGACGGCGCGGCGCCGGTCGGCCAGGAAACCGGGCGGCAGCAGCGGGTCGGCGGTGCGGCGTTCGGCGGCGGCGAAGGCGAGCAGCAGGGCGAGTCCGGCGAGCAGTGGCCCGTACACCTCGGGGTCGGCCCAGCCGCGCTCGGTGGACGCGACCAGGGCGTAGCTCGCCGCGCAGACACCGGCGGTGGCGAGGGCCGCGCCGCGCAGGTCCAGGGCCGGGCGGCGCCCGGCGGGGGTGGCGGCGGGCAGCGTGCCGGAGCGGGCGAGTCCGGTGAGGGCGACCAGGACGGGCACCGCGAACAGCCAGCGCCAGGAGACCGCGGCGGCGACCGCGCCGGACAGCACACTGCCGACGGTGGCGCCGAGCACCGACAGGCCGCCCCAGGTGGCCATCGCCCGTCGGTAGGCGGCGGGTTCGGGGTGGAGGACGCGGACCACCGCGACCGCCGCCGGGGCGGTGAGGGCCGCGCCGGCGCCCTGGACGAGGCGGCTCGCGAGCAGGACGGGGTAGCCGGGCGCGAGGGCGCAGGCGATCGAGGCGGCGCCGAGCAGGAGCAGGCCCGCTCGGAGGATCCGGCGCCCGCCGTGACGGTCGGCCAGCCGACCGCCGAGGAGGAGCAGGGAGCTGAAGGTGAGCCCGTAGGAGGCGCTGAGCAGCAGCACTCCGGACGGGCCGAGCCCGAACTCCCGGGCCACCAGTGGCAGCGGAACGGTGAGGATCGTGATCGTGAAGATCAGCACCGCCTGTACGACGCCCAGCAGTGCGAATCCGAACCGACCCGCCGTAGCGGCACTCATGAGAACCCCCCTTCTCTATAAAGACCGTTCGGTCCAGATTATGGACAGCAGGGGACGCGACCGGTCAGGCCTCGGCCGCCGGTCGCCAGTCGCCGGCCGTCACCTCGGGTCCAGCAGCGTCAGCGCCTGCTCGGCGGCGTCCCCCACCCGGGCCGCGCCGTCGGCGGCCTTGCCCATCACCCGCATGCCCTGCATCAGCACCATCAGCATCCGGGCGAGCGCCCGGGGCTCCCGCCCGGCGGGCAGTTCGCCCTGCGCCTCGGCCCGCACCAGGGCGGCGGTCAGCACCGTCTCCAGGTGGGCGAGGCTGGCTCCCACCCGGCGGGCCGCCGAGGGGTCGTGCGGGGCGAGTTCGACGGCGGTGTTGATGACGAAGCAGCCGCGCTCCCGCCGACCCCCGGCCGACTCCGCCGCGTACCGCCGCACCAGCGCCCGGACGGCCGGCAGCACCGGACCGGGCTGGGACAGCTCCGCCAGCAGCACCGGGTCGGTCTGCTCGGCGTACCGCTCCAGCGCCCGCAGGTAGAGCTCGTGCTTACTGCCGAAGGTGGCGTAGATGCTGGCCCGGGCGATGCCGAGGCGCTCGACCAGGTCGGCCATCGAGGTGGCCTCGTAGCCGCGCTGCCAGAACAGCTCGAGGGCCGCCTGCAGTACCGCGTCCGGGTCGAATTCCTTCGTTCTGGCCATGTCGCACACCCTAGCCAGTTCAAGAATGATCGGTCAAGAAAAGCCGAGCTCCGACCCGCGCCGAACATCTGACAGGGCATTGCCAAGTGGACTAGACCAAGGCTAGCCTTACCGCCCCATCCCTCCTCCCCACAGGAGGCGTTCCGGCATGTCCGCACACTTCCCCACCACCCCCCGCCAGGCCGCCGGGGCCGCCAGACCCGTGGTGCTGACGGCCTTTCGGATCGTCGTCGGCCTGCTCTTCGCCTGCCACGGCGCCGCCTCGCTCTTCGGCGTCCTGGGCGGCGCCAAGGGCGGCGGCACCCTCCCGCTCGGCCAGTGGCCCGGCTGGTGGGCTGCCCTGATCCAACTCGTCGGCGGCGCCCTGGTCCTGCTCGGCGCCGGCACCCGGTCGGCCGCCCTGCTCTGCTCCGGCTCCATGGCCTACGCCTACTTCACCGTCCACCAGGAACACGCGCTGCTGCCGCTGCAGAACGGGGGCGAGGCCTCGGTCATGTTCTGCTGGGCGTTCCTCACCATCGCCGTGCTCGGCTCCGGCCCGTACGCCCTGGACCGCGCCCTGACCCGCCGCTCCGCCGCCGGCGCACCGGCCGAACCGGCCCCGGCCGAAGCCCCGAGCACCACGACCTGAGCCCAGCCCCGACGGTGCGGAAGTCACCCGCACGGGAGGACGACCGCCCCTGGTCCCGAGCCGCACAACCCCCCGGCGGCCGCGGCTGCTTTCGGCCGGCCGCGGCCCCGGCCGGCCGAGACGGCGCACCGATCAGGCGGGCCCGCTTGCTCCCCCCGTGTCGGCGAGTGCGGCCACGGCGCGGTCAATGGCCTTCTCCACCCCTATCCGCCCCTTGCCCGCGTCGCCGAGCCGCCGCGTCATCAGGCGGACCAGCCCGTGGTGGAACAGGGCCGGGCCGCAGGCCGTCCAACGGCCCCGGACCTCGGGACTGAGCATGAACGCCAGCACGTCGTCGGGCTCGGCCGGGACGAAGCGGAACTCGCTGTGCTCCCACTTGTCGTCGATGCCCCTGCTCCACCGGTCGCGCAGCTGCTCCTCGCTGAGATCCGGCAGCACGGCCAGGAAGAACGCGGCCCACTGGTGCAGCTCGGTGTCCATCGCAAAGGAGAGCAACTCCAGCTCGCAGCGGTCGTCCTCGTGGACGGCCAGCTCCTCACGCAGGGCACGGCGGGCGGCACCGAAGAGGTCGGGCACCCCGTCCTTGAGGTCGTGCCGCCCGGACAGCCCCTCGTTGGCCGAGGAGTTCCAGTTCCCGGCGTTCATGCCGACGGTCGCGCTGCGCCGGGAGAACAGCATCTTCTGGTCGCGGCCCGTCACGACGGCCACATTGGCGCCGAAGCTGGCGGAGAGGAAGCCGTTGACGAGGATGGGATCCTGGCCGTCCAGGTAGTGCTCCCGCAGCGTCCTTCCCGCGCCCTCGCCGTCCTCCAGGGCCCGATCCAGCTGCTGGGCGGCGAGGAAGGTGAAGTAGTCGGCCGACGAGAACCTGATCTCCACGATCGGGTCCTCGCGGTCGTCGCTGCGGGTGACGGCCACCGTCTCCACCGCGAACAGCGGATGGTTCCAGCGCCGGTCACGGCCCGCCACCGCACGGGTGCGCTGCTCGTCCTCGATCTCCTGGCGCCAGCGCCGCACCTCCTCCGGCACGAACACGGGATCGTCGGCCTCGTAGTAGATCCTGAGGTTCCGCTCGCTGATGGGCCGGGTGCCGTCCCCTTCGTAGACGTAACAGGTGGTGCGCAGTGGCCCGATACGGAAGTGCTCCCGGTCGTGCAAGGGTTCCCCCATCCGTCAATCCGCTTCTGATACATGACAGTTGCACACCGGTGTGACGAGCGGCAACATGATCTGCCACGGACGGGGGAGGTCGAGTGGGGATGGGCGGGGACCACGGCGAGGCCGTTGTGGTGTGCCTGGACACCTACGATCACCACCCGCACTTCGACCTGCCCGGCGCCCGCGAGCACGCCGAGGAGTTCCGCTCACTGGCGCGTCGGCTGGGCTTCACGACCGACGCCCCACCCGTCACGGGCACGAGGCACGAGGTCCTTCAGGGGCTGCGCCGCTTCGCGGCCTCGCCCGCCAGGCGGAAGATCCTCTACTGGATCGGTCACGGGATCAAGAAGGGCCGGAGCAGGGCGGTCGTCCTGCCCTGCCGGGACCTCGATCCGGACCAGTACGACGGCAGCCTGACCACCGAGGACATGGCCGAACTGCTCAGACAGGCGAGCGGCGACATCCTGGTGGTCCTCGACACCTGCCACGCCTCGGACGCCGCCCGCGAGGTGCACGCGGGCTTCTTCGACCGAGAGGACGACCACCTCGGCCCGCGGCCGGCCGCCAAGGGCTCACCCGACTTCCGCGGGGTGGGCGTCCTCGGCACGGTGCACGGCGACCAGCGGGCGCAGCTCGGCGCCTGGCTGAACGCGTTCCGCCGCGTCTGCGACGATCCCCGCTTCGAGTTCCGCGAGCGGCTGCTGTGGACGCCGTACGCCCAGGCACTGCACGCGTCCGAGGTGGTCGAGGCAGTCAGCAGTGTGCTCGCCGACGAGTTGGTGTTCCCGCAGTTCCACGGCGGCAGCAGGCTCGTCGGCCTGATCGTCAACCCGTACTACGACGCGCTCGCCCGGCCGTTGTCCACGGCTGCCCGGTCGCGTCGGCAGGAGCTGCTCGACGCCCACGTGCAGACGATGCTGCGCAGCCGCTTCACCGGGCTGCTCGTGGAGGACGACGCCGGCTTCTTCACCGGACGGCGGAACTACCTCGGCCGCCTCGTCGACTGGATCGGTTCACCCGGCCGCAACGGCGCGCTGATCGTCACCGGGGGCCCGGGCAGCGGCAAGTCGGCTCTACTCGCCCAGCTGGCCCTGATGACCATCGCGAACACCCCGCAGTTCAGAGGGCTTTCGCCGATCCGCCGACGGGCGATGCTCAGCGCCATCGACGCCGGCATCCAGTGCCGCGGCCGCAGCGCCCTCGAATGCGCGCGTGAGCTGGCCGAGGGCCTGCAACTCGAGGAACCCGGGGACGGCTGGCCGGATCTGCGGGCGCTGATGGACGCCCTGCTGACGAAGTGCCGTGACGCCGCGTCGACGACCTTCCTGGTCGACGGGCTCGACGAGACCGACCCGGCCCACCTGGACTCGCTCATCGTCGAGGTCCTGATCCCGCTCTCCCACGAGCCGACCGTCCGCGTCCTGATCGGCACGCGACCCCTGCCCGAAGGGGGTGCCGCCGCGCTCCTGGACGGCGCACTCAGGTTCGACCTCGACCGCGCGCCGGACCGGGACGACGACATCCTCGGCTATGTGCGCGCCCGCCTCGGCGGCCCGGAAGGGCCGTACCGCGACGCCGAGGGGACACTCGACGCGGTGTGCCGCGCCCTGGGCCACCGGAGCGCGGGCACCTTCCTGGTGGCGAAGCTGCACTGCTCCGCCCTGCTGCGGCTGAACCGGGCGGTGGGACCGGAGGACGAGGAGTTCCGGCAGGTGCTGGCCTCGGGACTGGACGAGGCCCTGGACCACGAGATCCGGGCGCTGGACACGGCCGCACCGGGCGCAACCTCCGCCGCCGGCTGGGCTCTTGGACTCCTGATCCCGCTGGCGCTCTCCTTCGGAGCCGGTCTGCCGGAGGACGACAGGATCTGGCTCCTGGCGGCCCGGGCGCTGGCCGAGGCGCGAGGAGAGAGCCACCACTACGAGGCCCACGACATCGTCGCGATGCGCAAGTTCGGCGGCGCGCACATCGTGGCGCACGGTGAGGCCGGCCAGCCGGTCTTCCGGCTGAACCACGAGGCGCTCGTCAGCCACGTGCTGCGCGCCGCCGGCCTCCCGGACGCCGAGACGCACGCCACGATGGCCGCGGTGCTCCACCAGGTCCACCACGAGCTGTACCGAGGCCGCGGCGCCACCAACTCCTACATCGCGCGGTACGCGGCCGCGCACGCCGCCCGGGCCGGTCGGCTGGCCGGTCTCCTCCAGGACGCCGAACTGCTCGTCCGGCTCGATCCCGAGCGGCTCGTGGCCCAACTCGACCAGCCCGGCGCGGCCGCCTCGGCGGAGGTGGACCTGTACCGGCCGATCGCCGAGGACCTGGCGCGCAGGTCGCCGGACGAACGCGCCGCCCTGCTGCAGGCGGAGGCCCTGCGTCAGCAGCCGGAACTCATGCCCTGGGCGCGTTCCGCCGCACACCTGCACTGGACGGACGAGTGGACCACCGCTGAGCGGTCCGCCCCCGAACGCAGCCTGGGCCTGCCGTTCGGAGACGTCCTCGTCGTGTCGGCAAGCCCGGACGGAGGACTCTACGCCGCCGCCGAACGCCTGTGGCACTGGAGCACCCTCGGTGGTCGGCCCGACCTCGTACGGGGCCACGTACCCGCCGCACTCGGCGCGGCGACCCCTCGGCTGACGGCACTGGCCGCTCCCTCCCACGAATGCGGGATCGCAGCGGTGGCGGCAGCCGCCGAACGCGTCCTGGTCTGGCCGCGGAGCGGGCCGGGACTCGTCCACATGCTCGGCTGGGCGGCGCCCATCAGCGCCGTCGCCGTGGGGATCGTGGCCGGCCGGGCGATCGTCGCGGCCGCTTTCGGCACCCATGTGGCCGTCTGGGACTGGCGGGAGGGCCGGCTTCGGCATCTCGGGTTCTGGCGGAGCCGGGTGGGCGAGGTGTACGCCACGGCCGTCACCACCGTCGGGGGCTCGCCCTGCCTGTTGGTCGGCGGCGAGCGGGGGGTGGTCGCCCTGGATCCGTGGGTCGGCGTGGGGCGCGGCGCGTTCGGCTCCGACGCCGGCCGGGTGGAATGCCTCGCCGTCACCACGGCGGGCGACCGTCCCTGGGTGGCCGCGGTCACCACGTCGAGCCCGCAGGTTCGCGTGTGGCGGCTCGACGAGGAGGGCCGGCAGCTGCGGGCGGAGTCCGTCTTCAGCGCCCGTCTCCGGCACCCCTCGGGAGCGACCGCCGCCCTGACCGACTCCACGAACCCGCTGCTCTTCGCGGTGGACGGCGGGCGGATCCGCCAGTGGGACGTGGCAGCCCGCCGTGAGCTCGCCCCGCTGACCGGACTCCGGTCGCGGCCGACCTCCGTCACGGTACTGCGCGGCCGGGTGGCCGTGGCCGACGGGAGCCGGGTACGGGTGTGGGAGCACGGGCCCGCCGCGGACGCGGGCTCCCCGAGCGGCCGCACGGGGCTGCCCGCACCGGGCCTGGAGCACGCCGGGGCCCTGGTGTGCACCGCTCCCGGCGAGGGTGCCGTGGTCGTCGCCGCCCGGGGAGCCGTGCGGGTGTGGGACCTGCGGGGGCGGGTCGTCCACGACGAGTCGGAGCTCGCCGCCTACAAGGCCGTGGATCTGCGCGCTGACACCTCGGGTGCGTTGTGGCTGGCGGCAGCCGGGCGGAGCACGGCGCACGGGCCCACCGTCGTGGTCCGCCGGCTCGGGGCCGGCGCGGCGACCGCCCTGCCCGTCGCGCCCGGTGAGGACGGCACGGTGAGGGCCGTGACTCTGGCCGCCCGCCGGGCCGTCCGGGTGTTCGCCGCCGACAACCGCCATGTCCGGCGCTGGGACGTACGGTCCGCCACGGCCCTGCCGCCCCTGCACGTGCCCAACGACATGGTGCGCAGCCTCTCCTTCGTCGAGTCGCCGCTGGGCCGCTCCTTCCTGATCGCCGGTGCGGGCGACACCGTGTGGTTGTGGGACGGGGAGGAGCCCGGCACCCCGGTGCCGCTGAGGCCGTCGGACCGTGCACCCGTCCGCGCCCTGTCCGGCACGCACGACGACAACGGGCGCAGGCATGTCGCCGTGGCGACGGACAAGGGTGTCTTCGTCGCACAGCCGGCGGCACTGGAGGCGGCGCGCGGCGCCGTGGAACTGCGCCCGTTGAGCACGACGGTGACGGCGGTGCGTTCCCTGGTCTGCCGGAGCCTGCCGGGCAACCGCGTGGTGGTCCTGGCCGCCGACGCCTCGCACGTGCTGCACCTGTGGGACGTGCACGCGGATCGGCCCGCGCCGGGCGTACCCGATCGCGGCTTCGCCGTCTACCAGGTGATGGCACAGGCCGCGCCGGGGGGATCCGAGCTCGTCGTGGCGTCCGTGGGCCTGGAACGCATGGACGTCCTGACGGTGTCCCCGCCCGGCGGCGCCGTTCCGGCCTGAACGTCGGCACCGACAGCGAACCGGCGAAGTGAAGGAGGATCAGCAGGTGGCACACGATCTTGTGGTGTTCGTCCCCGGGGTGATGGGAAGCGTTCTGCGCGACGGAGACGGTCGCGACGTGTGGAACCTGTCGTTCGGCGTCGGCGGCAGACTGGCCCTGGGCGCCGAACGGTTCTTCGAACGTCTGACACTGCCTCCCGGACTGGGCGACGAGGCGCCCGACGGGCCGTACGCCTTGACGCCCGCCGGCCTGTTGCGGGAACCGCGCATCTACCCGGGGCTGCTGCCCCACGTGGCGTACCGGGAGCTGGCCCGGCACCTGGGGGAGCTGGCCGAGGGGCGGGTCGCCGTGTTCCCCTACGACTGGCGGCTGTCCAACCGGCACTCCGCGGCCCTGCTGAAGGAGTTCACCGGCCGCGAACTCGCGCGGTGGCGCGAGGAACGACGGGCGGCGGGCGACGAGGAGGAACCCCGCGTGGTCTTCGTCTGCCATTCCATGGGGGGCCTGGTCACCCGCTACTACCTCGAGGTACTGGGCGGGCGGGAGACCGCCCGGTCACTGGTGACCATCGGAACGCCGTACTCGGGTGCGGTGAAAGCCGTACGGATCCTCACCGGGACCCTGTCCGGCAGGAAGCTCCTCGGGATCGGGACCAGGCTGCGCGAAGCCCTCGTGACAGCTGCCCGCACCATGCCGTCCGTCCACCAACTCCTGCCCACCTACCAGTGCGTGACGGACCACGCCTCGGGGACGCGGCTGAACGCGGTGCCCCTTCCCGACCTCGACAGCGCCATAGTCGACGACGCCTTCGCCTTCCGCCGCGAGCTGGACGAGGCGGTGCGCCGGAACGCCGCGGCCGACCTGATGGCGGGCCGCCCCGCCGCGTACCGGGTGTTCGCCTCGGGTGGCAAGGGGGAGCCGACCGACGTCGCGCTCGGCGTGAGCGGGGGGACCGTCACCTACGCGGACCGCTTCGGGGACCAGGACCGCTGGCAGGGGGACGGCACCGTGCCGTGCCTGTCGGCCACGCCACCCGAGTGGGAGGACGCCGCCCGGGTCGACTGGTTCCGTCTCGGGCACACGGCCCTGCCCAATGACGCCATGCTCCACCGCCAGCTGTACGACCGATACGAAGCGCTGGACCACCGCCCGTACCAGACACTCGGCACCGGGTTCGGCATCGACGTCCCGGAGGCTGTGGCCGCCGGCACCCCGCTGCCGGTGACCGCGGTGTCCGAGGACCCCGGCCTCCTCCTGGAGGCCCGCCTCGTCTCGGCGGCCGGCGGGGAGACCGTCGAGCGGCGGCGGCTGCGCCCCGACGGCGACGGCGGCTACAGTGCCACCTTCTCGCCCCCGCCGGGCGTGTGGACGGTGGAGGCGAAGGCCGCGCAGGCCACTGGCATCCCCGTGCAGCGGGAAGCAGTGCTGGTCCTGGACTGAGGCCGCTCCCGCGTGGTGCCCGGCGCCGGCCGGAGCCGGTCGCCGAACGGGGCACGCGCTAACCCTCGGCGAGGTGGCGTTCCACGGAGGCGACCTTGGCGGTGAGGCCGTCGGTGACCCCGGCCCGGTCGTCGATCTTGATGACCGTGCTCACCCGGTTGCTGTGGGCCTTCACCGCCTCGATCGCCTCCCGGATCACCGGCATCACCTCGTCCCACTCGCCCTCGATGCTGGTGAACATCGCGTCCGTCCGGTTCGGGAGCCCGCTCGCGCGGACCACCCGGACGGCGGCGGCGACCGCCTCCCCCACGTCCTCGCCGATCCCCAGCGGGGTCACCGAAAAGGCTGCGATCACGGCTCTGCGCTCCTTGTGTCGACGGCACTGGTCGCCGGTTCGGACCCTCCCGAACCGGCGACCAGGCTAGCCGGACAGCCCGTCAGGCCACCGAAGGCAGCGGCGGTTCGACGGCCAGCGGTGCGGTGGAGCGGGCCCGGTGCTGGGCGGCCCAGGAGGTGAGGGCGACCGTGCAGGCGTGGTCCAGGTGGCGCAGCCCGGACCAGTCCAGCTCGACCGGCCGGTCGTCCGGCAGCCGTTCCAGGGTGTCCAGCAGCCGGGGCAGCCGCAGGAAGGTGGCGTTGCCGCTCAGCCGGACCCGGTGCAGCGCCTGGCCGCTCGGCAGCACCAGTTCCTCCACCGCGATCTGCAGGTGGGAGGTCTGCCAGGCGGACTTGACCACCGCCAGGCCGATGCCGATCAGCACCCCCTCGAACAGGTCGGTGGCGATGATCGAGACCGCCGTCACCACGAGCACCAGCGCCTCGCCCCGGTGGCCGCGCCAGAGCGCGACGATCCGGCGCAGCGGCACGAGCTTGGCGCCGGCGTGGACGAGCACGGCGGCGAGCGCGGTGAGCGGGACGAGCCCGAGCGCACCGGGCAGCAGCGCGGTGAACAGCAGCAGCCAGCAGCCGTGCAGGAAACGGGAGGCCTTGGTCTTGGCGCCGGCCTGGACATTGGTGGCGCTGCGGACGATCACCGCGGTCATCGGCAGCGCGCCGAGCAGGCCGCAGACGGTGTTGCCGACGCCCTGGGCGGTGAGTTCGCGGTCGTAGTCGGTGCGCGGGCCGTGGTGCATCCGGTCGACGGCGGCGGCGCTGAACAGCGTCTCGGCGGAGGCGATCAGGGTGAAGGCGACGACCGTGCCGATGCCGGCGGTGCCGGCCAGCGCGCCCAGGGAGTCACGGTCGGGCAGCCGGACGACGTCGAGCAGGCCGGCCACCCGGATCCGGGCGACCGGCAGGTCGGCGGCGGCGGTGACGGCGGCGGCGAGGCCGACGGCGGCCAGCGGCGCGGGGACGGCGCGGGCGACCCGCTCCGGCAGGTACCTCCAGCCGACCAGCACCAGCAGGGTGCCGAGGCCGAGGGCGACCGCGCTCGGTTCGGCCGCGGCGGTGATGACGTCCTTCAGCAGGCCGGGCAGTCCGGCGATCTTCTCCGGTCCGGTGGCGGGGGAGCGGCGGTCGGCGAGCGCGTAGAGCTGGCCGAACACCAGGGTCAGTCCGATGCCGGCCAGCATGCCGTGCACCACCGAGGCGGACATCGCCCGGAACCAGCGGCCGAGCCGCAGGGCGCCCATCGCCAGCTGGAGCAGGCCGGTGCCGAGCACCAGCAGGCCGAGGGCGCCGGTGCCGTACTGCCGGACGGCGTCGGCGACCAGGACGGTCAGCCCGGCGGCGGGCCCGCTGACCTGGAGGCTGCTGCCGGGCAGGGCGCCGACCACCAGGCCGCCGACGATGCCGGTGACCAGGCCGAGCTCGGCCGGGACGCCGGAGGCGACGGCCACTCCGACGCAGAGCGGGAGGGCGACCAGGAACACCACCAGCGAGGCGGGCAGGTCCCGGCGCCAGGGCACGGCGCGCAGCGCGGCGATCGAGAGCCGGGTCCGGCCCGGCGGGGCGTTCTTCCGGGGGCGGCCCGGCGGGCTCTCGCTCCGGTGCGGCGGTCGGTTCACCCGGTCACCGCCGGGGGTCGGGCAGGGGTACAGCAGCGCATGGGGACGTTCCTTCCGCGCGCCCGCCGCTGCGGGCACGCCGGTTGCCGTGCGGGAGAAAGGTGCCGTGCGGGAGAAAGGTGCCGTGCGGGAGCAGGTCTCAGCAGAAGAAGGCCGCAGCGGTTGGTCGCAGCGGGAGACGAGGGAAGGCGGGAGAGGAAGGGCGGAGGACCACGGTGCGGCCGGGGGGTGCGTCCCTCGCTCGGGTGCGGCGGACCGGGCGCGCTGGTCCTGGACGGGGCCGCCGGCGGACTTCCCCCGCTCCCCGGCGCTCCCGAACCCCCCTGCCGCGGCCTCAGTTGGACGTCACGGGCCCGGCGTGCCACCGACGGTACCCAGGGGGTCGGGGCGGACCCACCTCGGTCACCGCCCCTTCACGTGAGCTGCACACCGGGCACGCTTTCCCGCGCGGAACGATCGCTTCCCTCCGTACGCCCGCACGATCGTCGCCCGTTCGTACGGAATCTTCCTGGTCGACCCGCCAATTCCCCTCGGGCGCGGACTGACACATTCTGTTGAAGCCCCCTTGACGCCCCGACGAGGCCCGCCCTACCTTGTTTCCACATACAGAAACCGCTCTTCCGTATGGTGGAATTCAGGAGATGAGCCCTCCGAGCCACTGCGGGCCGACGCAGGAGAAACCCGATGCCTCGTATGACAGCCGCCCGCGCGGCCGTGGAGATCCTCAAGCTCGAAGGCGTTGAGGTCGCGTTCGGCGTGCCCGGTGCCGCCATCAACCCGTTCTACGCCGCCCTCCAGGCCTCCGGCGGGATCCGGCACACGCTCGCCCGGCACGTCGAGGGCGCCTCCCACATGGCCGAGGGCTACACCCGTGCCAAGGCCGGCAACATCGGAGTCTGCATCGGCACCTCCGGCCCGGCCGGCACCGACATGATCACCGGCCTGTACTCGGCGATCGCCGACTCCATCCCGATCCTGTGCATCACCGGCCAGGCGCCCGTCGCCCGGCTGCACAAGGAGGACTTCCAGGCCGTCGACATCGCCTCGATCGCCAAGCCGGTCACCAAGGCCGCGACCACCGTGCTGGAGGCCGCGCAGGTCCCCGGCATGTTCCAGCAGGCCTTCCACCTGATGCGCTCCGGGCGCCCCGGCCCGGTCCTGATCGACCTGCCGATCGACGTCCAGCTGACCGAGATCGACTTCGACCCCGAGGCCTACCAACCGCTCCCGGTCTACAAGCCGACCGCCAACCGCATCCAGATCGAGAAGGCCATCGCGCTGCTCCAGGAGTCGGAGCGCCCGCTGATCGTGGCCGGCGGCGGCGTCATCAACGCCGACGCCTCCGCGCTGCTGCTGGAGTTCGCCGAACTCACCGGCGTCCCGGTGATCCCGACCCTGATGGGCTGGGGCATCGTCCCGGACGACCACGAGCTGAACGCCGGCATGGTCGGCCTGCAGACCTCGCACCGCTACGGCAACGAGAACTTCCTCGCCTCCGACTTCGTCCTCGGCATCGGCAACCGCTGGGCCAACCGCCACACCGGCGGCCTGGACGTCTACACCGCGGGCCGCAAGTTCGTCCACGTCGACGTCGAGCCCACCCAGATCGGCAAGATCTTCGCCCCGGACCTCGGCATCGCCTCCGACGCCAAGGCCGCGCTGGAGCTCTTCGTCCAGGTCGCCGAGGAGCTCAAGGCCGCCGGGCAGCTCAAGGACCGCGGCGCGTGGGCCGCCTCCACCCAGGAGCGCAAGGCCACGCTGCAGCGCCGCACCCACTTCGACAACGTGCCGCTCAAGCCGCAGCGCGTCTACGAGGAGATGAACCGGGCCTTCGGGCCGGAGACCCGCTACGTCACCACCATCGGCCTCTCCCAGATCGCCGGCGCGCAGATGCTGCACGTCTACAAGCCGCGGCACTGGATCAACTGCGGCCAGGCCGGCCCGCTCGGCTGGACCATCCCGGCCGCGCTGGGCGTCGCCACCGCCGACCCCGAGGGCCAGGTCGTCGCGCTCTCCGGCGACTACGACTTCCAGTTCATGATCGAGGAGCTGGCGGTCGGCGCCCAGCACCGGATCCCGTACGTCCACGTGCTGGTCAACAACTCCTACCTGGGCCTGATCCGCCAGGCGCAGCGCAACTTCGACATCGACTTCCAGGTCAAGCTGGAGTTCGAGAACATCAACGCGCCGGAGCTGGGCGTCTACGGCGTGGACCACGTCAAGGTCGCCGAGGGCCTGGGCTGCAAGGCGATCCGGGTCACCGAGCCGGAGGGCCTGCTGCCCGCGTTCGAGGAGGCCAAGAAGCTGGCCGCCGAGTTCCGCGTCCCGGTCGTGGTCGAGGCGATCCTGGAGCGGGTCACCAACATCTCGATGAGCGGCAGCGACATCGACAAGGTCAACGAGTTCGAGGAGCTCGCCACCCTCCCGGAGCACGCGCCGACGGCCGTCAAGCCGCTCGCGCTCTGACGTAGCGCTCCGACCTGTCGCGAGGGGGCGTACGAGCCGCTCCGTACGCCCCCTCGCGCCCGGAACACCGGCGGCGCCGGCACGGTTGACCCGTCCGGGGCCGCTACCGTGTGCCCGGGCGCGAATCCGCTGCCGACCTGCCGAAAGGACCACCACCGTGAGCCTGTACGACATCCCGCTGCGCACCCTCGCCGGCGAGCCCACCTCGCTGGCCGACCACAAGGGCAAGGCCCTGCTGATCGTCAACGTGGCGTCCAAGTGCGGCCTGACCCCGCAGTACGCCGGGCTGGAGCGCCTCCAGGAGCGCTACGCCGCGCGCGGCTTCACCGTGCTGGGCTTCCCCTGCAACCAGTTCGCCGGGCAGGAGCCGGGCAGCGCCGAGGAGATCCAGACCTTCTGCTCCACCACGTACGGCGTGAGCTTCCCGCTGTTCGAGAAGATCGACGTCAACGGCGAGGACCGGCACCCGCTGTACCAGCAGCTCACCCAGGTCGCCGACGCCGAGGGCCAGGCCGGGGACGTCTCCTGGAACTTCGAGAAGTTCCTGATCTCCCCGGACGGCACCGTGGCCGCCCGGATCCGGCCGCGGGTCGAGCCGGAGGCGGCGGAGCTCATCGCCGCCCTCGAGGCCGTCCTCCCCGCCTGACCACCCACCCGCCGAAGGCCCGGGGCAACCGCCCCGGGCCTTCGGCGTCCCCGCACACCTGCCGGACGTGCCCCGGGCAGGTCCGGCGTTGACGGTGCCGGCCCCTGGCAGGGGCGGCGGCCGGGCCCTGGCGGATGATGGGGGCGAGGGTGGCGCGGCGGATGTGAGGGCGGTAGCGGTGACGACAGGGGAATCCATGAAATCGGGAGCGGAATTCCGGTCCGCGGACGGGGGTGCGGAGGCCGCGATGGCCGGCGCCCGGCCCGAGGTCGGGAGTGTCGGGGAGGCACCGCGCCGGGGCGCGCGGCGGCGGGGGACGGCCGGGCGGCTGGGCGTCCTCGTGCTCGTGCTCGTGGTGCTGTGCCTTCCGCCGTGGTGGACGCTGTTCGCCGCCGGCGCAGGCTGGCCGCTCCCGGTGTTCGTCGGCGGCACAGTCGTCCTCGCCGCCTGGATGGTCGCCTTCCCCTTCCTGATGATCGCGGGCCACGGGGCGCGGCAGTCCGACCGGGCCGCGCGGGTCGCCGACACCAGCCTCGGGGTGGTCTGGGTGCTGTTCACCTGGTCGGCCCTGGGCGGTCTGGCGGACCTCGTGCTGGGCGGTCTCGACGTCGGCGGCGCCGACCGGGCCAGAGCCGTGGCCGTGGCCGTGGCGGTGGTCTCCGCGGGGCTGCTGGGCTGGGGGCACTACGAGGCGATGCGCGTGCCCCGGGTGAAGCGGCTGGACGTCCACCTCCCGCGGCTCGGCGCCGGTCTGGACGGGACGCGGGTCGTGGTGCTGGCCGACACCCACTACGGGCCGATCGACCGGTCGGACTGGTCGGCACGGGTCACCGAGGTGGTCAACGGGCTCGACGCGGACGTCGTGGTCCACGCCGGCGACATCGCCGACGGCACGCCCGCCCGGCGCCGGCAGCAGTCCGCGCCGCTGGGGGCGGTCCGGTCGCGGCTGGCCAGGGTCTACGTCACGGGGAACCACGAGTACGGCAGCGAGGCCCAGGGCTGGCTGGATCGCATGGCGGACCTGGGCTGGGAGCCGCTGCACAACCGTCACGTCGTGGTGGAACGGGGCGGGGACACCCTCGTGCTCGCCGGGGTCGACGACGTGACCGCGGCGTCCTCCGGCCTGGCCGGGCACCGCGCGAACCTGCTCGGCGCGCTGGCGGGGGCCGACCCGGACCGGCCGGTCGTGCTCGTCGCCCACCAGCCCAAGTACGTCCCGCAGGCGGCGGCCGCCGGGATCGACCTGCAGGTCTCCGGGCACACCCACGGCGGCCAGATCTGGCCGTTCAACCTCCTCGTCCGGATCGACCAGCCGGTGGTGCACGGCCTGAGCCGGCACGGGGAGCGGACCCAGCTGTACACCAGCCGCGGCACCGGCTTCTGGGGGCCGCCCTTCCGGGTCTTCGCCCCGAGCGAGATCACCCTGCTCACCCTGCGCTCGGGCGGCCCGTCGACCACCGGATGACGTACCGGGCCCCGCGCCCCGGGCCCCAGGTCATGGCAGCAACAGCGTGGTGCCCGGGGGGAGTTCGCCGCTGCCGGCGGCGGTGTGCAGGTGGGCGAGGAGGGTGGCGCGCAGTGCGGTGGCGGCGCGGGTGGGGGGCACCTCGTGGCCGTGGGCGACGGCGATGGTGCGGCCCAGGCCCGGCCCGGCGAACGGGGTGACCGCCAGGCCGGAGCGGGCCGCGACCATGCCGGGGACGACGGCGGGCCCGAGCCCGGCGCGGACGAAGCCGAGCACCGCGTCCATCTCGCCGCCCTCCACCGCGAACTCCGGTTCGAAGCCGGCCGCCCGGCAGGCCGCCAGGGTCGTCTCCCGCAGGTCGTAGCCCTCCCGGAACATCACCAGCGGCCACCCCCGCAGCTCGGTCACCCGGACCTTGCGGCGGGGGCGCGGCTCGGCGGAGACCAGCACCAGCTCCTCGTGCAGCAGCTCGGTGACGGCCAGGGCGGGCGTCTGCTCCCCGCTGGTCGGGGTGATGATCAGCGCGAGGTCCAGCTCCCCCGCCGCCAGCGAGCGGACCAGGTCGCGCGAGCCGCCCTCGCGGACCACCAGCGCCACGCCCGGGTGGCGGTCCCGGAACACCCGCAGCACGTCCGGCACCAGACTGGTGCACAGGCTCGGCGGCGCGCCCAGCCGGACCCGGCCGCGGCGCAGCTGCACCGTCTCCTGGACGGCCAGCCGGGCGCTCTCGGTGTCCGCGAGGATGCGCCGGGCCAGTGGCAGCAGGGCGTCCCCGGCGTCGGTCAGTGCGATGTTGCCCCGGGTGCGGTGGAACAGCTCGGCACCCAACTCCCGTTCCAGCGCCCGGATCTGTTGCGAGAGGGACGGCTGTGCCACATGCGCGGCATCGGCCGCCCGGGT
Source organism: Kitasatospora sp. NPDC034023 (assembly GCF_055575795.1). Taxonomy (NCBI): domain Bacteria; kingdom Bacillati; phylum Actinomycetota; class Actinomycetes; order Kitasatosporales; family Streptomycetaceae; genus Kitasatospora; species Kitasatospora sp. NPDC034023. The sequence continues at coordinate 82,229 of NZ_JBVIRY010000022.1, read as the reverse complement.
GAAGTGGCGGGTCTCGGCGACGGCCAGGAAGTAGCGGAGTTGTTGGAGCTGCACCCGGCCAGGATAGGCCGCGTCGATAGTCGGTGCCTATCGTCATGAGCCGCATCATGTCTTGGACGTACCCTCGCGGCCGTCCCTACCGTGGCAGCCATGACAACCGCGACTCGGACGGCCCGGCATCCGTCCACCCTGGCGACGCTCTGGCGGTCGACCGTCGGCAAGAAGGCGGTCATGGCCGTCACCGGACTGGTCATGCTGCTGTACCTGGTCGCGCACATGCTGGGCAACCTCAAGGTGTTCTTCGGCCCGGACGACATCAACGGCTACGCGGCCTGGCTGCGCACCATCGGCCGGCCGTTCCTGGGCCACGCGTGGTTCCTGTGGATCGCCCGGCTCGCCCTGCTGGCCTCCGTCGTGCTGCACGGCGTCTCCGCGTACCAGCTCAGCCGGCGCGACCTCGCCGCCCGGCCGAGCAAGTACGCGCACAAGCGCCGCCAGGCGAGCTACGCGACCCGGACCATGCGCTGGGGCGGGGTGATCCTGGCACTGTTCATCGTCTGGCACATCCTCGACCTGACCACGCTGACCGTGAACCCGGCCGCCGAGGAGGGCCACCCGTACCAGAACATCGTGGCCTCGTTCGGCACCTGGTACTCCTGCCTGATCTACGTCGTCGCGATGCTGGCCCTCGGCCTGCACATCCGGCACGGCTTCTGGAGCGCCGCGCAGACCCTCGGCGCCAACAACACCCGCCGGGACCGGGCCCTCAAGCTGACCGCCAACGGCCTGGCGCTCGTGCTGACCGCCGGCTTCCTGTCCGTCCCCGTGGCCGTGATGACCGGAGTGGTGAAGTGAACAGCCCTGAAGTGAGCAGCGGCGGAGTGAGCAGTGCTGACGTGAGCAGTGCTGACGTCAGCTACCTGGACTACACGCTCGGCGAGCCGGTCGCCGACACCAAGGCCCCCGCCGGGCCGATCGAACAGCGCTGGGACCAGCGGCGGTTCGACGCCAAGCTGGTCAACCCGGCGAACCGGCGCAAGCACACCGTGATCGTGGTCGGCACCGGCCTGGCCGGCGGCGCGGCCGGCGCGACCCTGGCCGAACAGGGCTACCACGTCGTCCAGTTCTGCTTCCAGGACTCCCCCCGGCGCGCCCACTCGATCGCCGCCCAGGGCGGCATCAACGCGGCCAAGAACTACCGCAACGACGGCGACTCGGTCCGCCGGCTGTTCTACGACACCGTCAAGGGCGGCGACTTCCGCGCCCGCGAGTCCAATGTGCACCGGCTCGCCCAGGTGTCGGTGGAGATCATCGACCAGTGCGTGGCCCAGGGCGTGCCCTTCGCCCGCGAGTACGGCGGCCTGCTGGACACCCGCTCCTTCGGCGGCGTCCAGGTCTCCCGCACCTTCTACGCCCGCGGCCAGACCGGCCAGCAGCTGCTGCTCGGCGCCTACCAGGCGCTCTCCCGGCAGATCGCCGCCGGGAACGTGGAGCTCCACCCGCGCACCGAGATGCTGGACCTGCTGGTCGTCGACGGCCGGGCCCGCGGCATCGTCGCCCGCGACCTGGTCACCGGCGAGATCCGCTCCCACACCGCGGACGCCGTCGTCCTCGCCAGCGGCGGCTACGGCAACGTCTTCTACCTCTCGACCAATGCCAAGAACTCCAACGCCACCGCGATCTGGCGGGCGCACCGGCGCGGCGCCTACTTCGCCAATCCGTGCTTCACCCAGATCCACCCCACCTGCATTCCGCGCTCCGGCGACCACCAGTCCAAGCTGACCCTGATGAGCGAGTCGCTGCGCAACGACGGCCGGATCTGGGTGCCCAAGGCCCAGGGCGACACCCGGCCGCCGGCCGAGATCCCGGAGGAGGAGCGGGACTACTACCTGGAGCGGATCTACCCGTCCTTCGGCAACCTGGTGCCGCGCGACATCGCCTCCCGGGCCGCCAAGAACGTCTGCGACGAGGGCCGCGGCGTCGGCCCCGGCGGCCAGGGCGTCTACCTGGACTTCGCGGACGCGATCCGCCGGATGGGCCGGGACGCCGTCGAGGCCAGGTACGGAAACCTCTTCGAGATGTACGAGCGGATCACCGCCGAGGACCCGTACCGGGTGCCGATGCGGATCTACCCGGCGATCCACTACACGATGGGCGGCCTCTGGGTCGACTACGACCTGCAGACCACCGTCCCGGGCCTGTTCGCGATCGGCGAGGCCAACTTCTCCGACCACGGCGCCAACCGGCTCGGCGCCAGCGCCCTGATGCAGGGCCTCGCCGACGGCTACTTCGTGCTGCCGCCCACCCTCAACGACTACCTGGCCCGCCACCCGCTGCCCGCCGTACCCGCCGACCACCCGGTGCTCACCGAGACCGAGGCCGAGGTCGAGGACCGCCTCCACCTGATCCTCGCCGTCGACGGCGACCGCACCCCGGACTCCTTCCACCGCGAACTCGGCGAACTGCTCTGGGACGAGTGCGGCATGGCCCGCGACGCGGCCGGGCTGAAGCGGGCGCTGGAGCGGATCCCGCGGCTGCGCGAGGAGTTCTGGCGCCGGATCAAGGTGCCCGGCACCGGGCAGGAGCTCAACCAGTCGCTGGAGAAGGCCAACCGGCTCGTCGACTACTTCGAGCTGGCCGAGCTGATGTGCCTGGACGCCCTGCACCGCGCCGAGTCCTGCGGCGGCCACTTCCGCACCGAGAGCCAGACCCCCGACGGCGAGGCCGCCCGGCGCGACGAGGAGTTCACCTACGCCGCCGCCTGGGAGTTCACCGGCACCGGCGCGGCGCCCGTCCTCCACCGCGAGGCCCTCGAGTTCGACCACGTCCACCCCACCCAGCGGAGCTACGCATGAACCTCACCCTGCGCATCTGGCGCCAGGCGGGCCCGGACGCACCTGGGTCGATGACCACCTACCGGGTCAGCGGGATCAGCCCGGACATGTCCTTCCTGGAGATGCTCGACACCCTCAACGAGGAGCTGATCACCCGCGGCGACCAGCCGGTCGCCTTCGACCACGACTGCCGCGAGGGCATCTGCGGCGCCTGCGGCATGGTCATCAACGGCCAGGCGCACGGCCCCGAGCGGACCACCACCTGCCAGCTGCACATGCGGCACTTCCAGGACGGCGACACCATCGACGTCGAGCCCTGGCGGGCGGCGGCCTTCCCGGTCGTCAAGGACCTGGTCGTGGACCGCTCGGCCTTCGACCGGATCATCGGCTCCGGCGGCTACATCACCGCCCCCACCGGCAGCGCGCCCGAGGCGCACGCCACGCCCGTCCCCAAGGACGCCGCCGACACCGCCTTCGAGCACGCCGAGTGCATCGGCTGCGGCGCCTGCGTGGCGGCCTGCCCGAACGGCTCGGCGATGCTCTTCACCTCCGCCAAGGTCGTCCACCTCAACGTCCTCCCGCAGGGCGCGCCGGAACGGGCGTCCCGGGTGCGGAACATGGTCGCGGCCATGGACGCCGAGGGCTTCGGCGGCTGCACCAACACCGGCGAGTGCGCCACCGCCTGCCCCAAGGGCATCCCGCTGCCCAGCATCGCGGCGATGAACCGGGAGTTCCTGCGGGCCGCCCGCGGCTGACACGCCCCCGGCACTCCCCCACATGCGGTCGGGCCCACCGACCGTCGGCCCCTCGCGCTGGTGCTCGCGCGAGGGGCCGGCCCCGTCCCGGCAGGGCGTGCGGCGCCAGTTCGCGCTCCCCGTACGGGTGGTGGATCGTCCCGAGCGGTGCTCCCGGGCGGAAAATCGCGCTACGGTGGTGCTCCGCCAGGGAGGGACGGCATATGCCCGAGGTTCAGTCCTGTTCCGGCTGCGGCGGGTCCGGGGGGACCCAGAAGACCGAGGCAACGGTCGAACTGGACGAGGAAGGAAGCATGGTGCCCAGGGTCCACGAGTTCTGGTCGCCCTGTGGTCGGTGCCACGGATCCGGGACGGTGATCGTCGGATGAGGTTGGTCTTCGAGTGCGTCGAGTGCGGTGGGCACTACCTGCCGCCCGAGAGCATGGTGTACCCGGACGGGCCGGCCTCGCCCGTCTGGTGCGCCCACTGCCAGCGCGCCCAGCACGAGGCCGGTGTCCGGGAGGACCCGCTGCTCGCCCGCGTCGCCCTGGCCGCCGCCCGGGCCGCGCTCGCCCGGCGGGCCGCCGAGGCCGCCGACCCGGGCACGCGCCACGACGTCCGCCCGTCCCGGCCCCCGCTGTCCCGCCGGGCCCGCTCGGGACCGGGCGGGGTGCGCAGCAAGCTCCAGTAACGGACCGGCCTCCGGGGCTCGGAGACAGCCTGCGGGAAGGAGTTCGCCTGGCCTGCGGCGACCGGGCCGGGAAGGCGTATGGCCGTCGGCGCGTCAGCGGCCGGGGTCCGCGCCCGTCCGAGCGGCTGCCTCCTGGGCGGTCCGGTTGAAGGCGTGGATGCGAGCGGTCGTGTCGATCGTGTTCGAGTCGAGCCAGGTGGGTACCCACTCCAGGGGTGGCGCATCGCTGAGGGGAACGTAGACGATGTCGGAACGGGCGTAGTAGAGGGCTGCCTGGGCGCCCACCACGAAGGCGCCGTGGCCGGCGCCGATCAGGGCCAGGGCCTCCTGGAACGTCTCGAAGTCCGGGCCGGTCTCGACGGGTTGGCCGCCCGGGGTCCGCAGGGGCGTGCGCGCCGTGCGCCAGTAGTCGGGGACGCTCTTGGCCACCTGGAGGAGCCTGACGTGTACGAGGTCCTCCATCGAGACGGTGGCACGGCGGGCCAGCGGGTGGCCGGAGGGGACGGCCAGCATCCGGGATTCGGAGAACAGGACCGGACCGTTGGTCATCCCGGGCTCCTGGTGGGGCAGGGAGACGATGAGCAGGTCCACGTCCCCGTCGCGCAGCCGGGGGAACCCGTCGACGATCTGTAGCTCTCTGGGTACTGCCCGGGCGCCGGGGTGGCGCTGGGCGTACAGTTCCGCGGCCTGGACCATGAGTTGTCCCGCGGCGGCACCGACGAAACCGACCCTCAGCACGCTCTGAATGCCTTGCGCGGCGTTGATCGCCTTCACCACCCCGGCCGTGATCTGCTGGTAGGCCGGAAGGAGATCGTCGTGGAGTTGCTGTCCGGCCGGGGTGAGGCGGACATAGCGGCTGGTGCGTTCGAACAGCGGCGTGCCGATCTGACGCTCCAGCTTCTTGATGCTCTGGCTGATCCGGCCGGTGGTCAGATGCAGGCGTTCGGCGGTGCGCCCGAAGTGCAGTTCCTGAGCCAGCGCCAGGAAAGCTTCCAGTTCCACCCGTTCCAGCACCGCTTCTCCTCGGTTGTTGAACCAGCCTAAACAAACGTTCCAGTATGACGCCTTGTCGGCGGCTCCGTCACCTTGCAGGGTTGGTACGAATCACGTTTCAAGGGAGCCGCATGAACACCGAGAAGCTGCACGCCGAGATCCGCGCCCTGACCGACCGCGCCGAGATCACCGACCTCTTCGACCGCTACCTCCGGTCGCTCGACGACCGACACTTCGACGAGGCATGGGCCGAGTCCTTCTTCACCGAGCAGGCCAGCACCGAGACCCCGGCCGGGTACGTCCGGGGGCGGGACGCCATCCTGGGCAACGTCCGTACCGCCCTCGATCTCTTCGACCGCACCGTGCACTTCGGTTCCAACTACGTCATCGAGGTGGCCGACGACCGGGCCACCCTGCGCGGAAACCAGCTCAGCACCCACGTACTCGCCGCCGGCCAGAGCCTCTTCCTGTCCGGCGGACGCACCGTCAACGAGCTGGTCCGTACGGCCGACGGCTGGCGGCTCACGCGAGCCGACCTGCACATCACCTGGACCCAGGGCAACCCGCCGGTCCTGCCGCCCGAGCTCATCCAGGGCCGTTCCTGACCACCTTGACGTCAAGTCAACTTCGTGTTTGAGGCTCTACGCATGCCAAACGAAACCGCCTCCCGCCGTCTCCCCGTCCCCGTCGCTCCGCACCCCGCCGCCGACGCCGACGCCCTCCCGCTGTCCGGTGCCGTGCTCGACGGGATCGCCGGGCGGCTCGCCGCCGCCACGGTGGTCGGCATCGGAGAGTCCACCCGCTTCTCCCGCGAGACCTTCGGGGTGCGGGACCAGCTGTTCCGCCGGCTGGTCCGGCACCACGGCTTCCGCGCGCTGGCCGTCCAGGACAACGTGGGTGCCGCCGCCGCCCTCGACGGGTACGTGCTCGGTGGGGAGGGCACGGCCGCGGCCGCGCTGGCCGGCGCCTGGAAGCCGTGGCGCACCGCCGAGATGGTCACCGCCCTGGAGTGGATCCGGGCGTTCAACCGGGACCACGCGGACGATCCGGTCCGGATCTTCGGCGTCAAGCCGGTCCAGGCTGCGCCCGCCGACTACGACGCCGTCCTGGCACATGTGCGCGCGTCGGCGCCGGAGAGGCTCGCCCGGGTGGCGGCCCACCTGGACCCCATCCGCACCGCCCACGAGACCGAGGAGCACGTGCAGCGCGCGCGGGGAGTCCACCCGGGCCGGCCGTTCACCGAACACGCCCGCGACGCACTCGCGTTGGTCGAACCCCTCCCCGGTGCCGACGACGCGGTCGCGAGGATGCGGCTGATCGTGTCCTTCCACGAGCACAGCGTGGCCGGGCGTGGCAGCTACGCGGGCGAGGCCGAGGCGTGGTCCGAGGTCGTCGCCGACTCCCTGGGCCGGACCGGTCTGCGCACCGTCTACTGGGACGGCATCGCGCACACGTCGGCGACCGGGACGGTGCTCGGTCTGGCACCCGACCGTGGTCCGCAGGCCACCGTCGGCAGCCTGCTGCGCAAGCGCTACGGCGCGCAGTACGTCTCCGTGGCGATCGGCTTCCATCACGGCGACCTCGGCGTGGCCGTCGTCCCGGACCCGGCCGCGGACCTGGTCGACGCGAAGCTCGGCGAGACGGACCTGCCCGCCCGCTGGTTGGATCTGCGTCACGAGGACGTACGCCGCCAGTGGGACGGACCGGCGAAAGCCCGGGTCATCAGCGGCGTCTACACCCCGGACAACGACGCCGCCGAATACCTGGCCGTCGCCTCGCTGGCCGAAGCCTTCGACGTCATCATCCACATCCGCCGGGTCTCCCCGGTACGACGCCTGCCCTGACCACCCCCGGGTTCGATGAACCCGGCCTCGGCGACGTCCTGTTCCGGATCGCGCCGGCGGGCTCGCCCGCCGGCGCGATCGTCCCGACCGTTCCGGTCGACGGACGGATGATCGGTCGCGGGCGCGGCCACGCGGCGGTTCACGCCCACCACCGGCACTGAACGCGACGCGCGGTGCAGCGCGGGTCGGAGTCGTATCAGTAGGTCTTGAGCTCGATGGCGTTGGCCGCCCGCTGGATCGGTTCCAGGACCTTGGCCATCATGCGGTCCTTGCCCGGCAGGTGCTGGAGGAGCGAGAGCATGGCCATCGAGAACCGGACCTGACCCCGGGTCCGCATGACCATGTGCTTGATGTTGGCCGGGCCGAGCTTCTGGTTGGCCTCGGCGAAGCCGCGCATCTGGTGTTCGTACGAGGTGAAGCCCCCGATGTCGCCCTTGGCGTCGGCCAGTTCACCCGCCAGGACGTAGGCCCCCACCAGGGCAAGGCTCGTCCCCTGCCCGGAGGCAGGGGAGGCGCAGTAGGCCGCGTCCCCGACCAGTGCCACCCGGCCGTTGGACCAGCTGTCCATACGGACCTGGGTGAGCGAGTCGAAGTAGAAGTCGGGCGTCGTGGGCAGTGCGTCGAGGAACCGGGGGACCTCCCAGCCCTCGTCGGCGTACGCCTCGCGAAGGAGCCCCTTCTGGCCGTCGGTGTCGCGGCGGTCGTATGTCAGGGTGTCCGCGGCCCAGAGGAACATCGCCTTGGCGCCGGCGTCCCGGGCGGTGGTGTACGTCAGTGCCGTGCGCCCGGGACCGACATAGGTGAGCTCCCAGCGGTCCAGGTCGAGATGGTTGGGCACACTGAAGATGGCGACCCCGTACCCCATGTCCTGGAGGAACTGCTCCTCCGGGCCGAAGGCGAGGGCTCGGGTGGCGGAGTGCAGGCCGTCCGCGCCGACGACGAGGTCGAAGGTGCGGGTCTCTCCACTCTCGAAGGTCACCTCGACACCCTCGGTGCCGTCCACCAGGCGGGCGATGGAGTCGTCGAAGCGGTACTCGACGTCGTCCTTGGTCAGGTCGTGCAGGATGCGGGTGAGGTCCCCGCGCATGATCTCGGCATCGCCGCTCACCCGGCCGCCGTGGCTGTCGGCGTCCATGCTCTTGACCCGCTTGCCCTTGGCATTGACGATCGAGGCCCCCAGCACGTCGGTCCTGTTGCGCCGGACCTCCTCCAGGATCCCCATCCTCTCGACCACGTCCAGGGCGGCCCCACGAATGTCGATCTTGTACCCGCCGGGGCGGATCCCGGGCGCACGCTCGACCACGGTCGGGGTGAAGCCGTGATCGCGAAGCCAGTAGGCGAGCGTGGTCCCGGCGACACCGGCTCCCGAAATCAGGACGTTCTGGCTCTCCATCGCGTTGCCCCCGTTGATCTTGAGATGTGGCGGGCTTCACTGTAGAGAAGATCACGCGGCCCGTACAGGAATCCGCCACTCCCGGTCGAAGCCGCCATCGGCCGGACGACGCCGCAGGCCCTTCCGGTCCTGCCGTGATGGAGGCCTTCCGGGTCCGCGGTGTCCGTGTGGTCAGCTCTTTCGTGTGGTCCAGAGCGCCGTGGCGGTGAGGGCGGTGAGAGCCGCCCCGGTCGCCAGGACACCGCTGATGGCCGTCTGGTTGGCGACGGCCCCGCCGAACAGCGCGCCGAGCGCGATGGCCAGGTTGAACACGGAGGTGTTCAGGGCGGTGGCCGCCTCGGTCGAGTCGGGCGCCGCCTTGAGGATCCACGTCTGGACACTGACCGGAACTCCGCCGAAGACCAGGCCCCAGCCGATCAGCAGGACCACGCCGCCGCCGGGGGTGCGGCCGGCGAGGGGGAAGGCCGCCAGGATCAGGGTCAGCAGGGCGCCGATGGTGATGACGGTCGCCCGGACGTTGCGCCCCGCGGCCGCGCCGGCCAGGAAGTTGCCGACGATACCCGCGGCGCCGAAGCCGAGCAGGAGGGGTGCGACCATCGCCTCGTCGATGCCGGACACCTGCTGCAGGATCGGGCTGACGAAGGTGAAGGCGGCGAAGTGGCCGCTCACCAGAACGAACGTGGCGATGACACCCGCGCGCACGACGGGGTTGCGGAACTGCTCCGGCAACGTGCGCAGCCGAACGGCCTGCTCGGCGGGCATCGGGGGCAACAGCAGGAACAGGGCGCCCAGGACGAGCATGCCGAGCCCTCCCACGGCCACGAACGCCACCCGCCAGTCGGCGAGCCCGCCGATCAGTGTCCCGGCGGGCACCCCGAGGACGTTGGCGGCCGTCGCTCCGCCGAACACCACGGAGACGGCCCGGTGGACCGACCGCTCCGGAACCAGGCGTACCGCGATGCCCGTGGCCAGCGCCCAGAAGCCGCCGATGCTGACGCCGACGAGGAAACGCGAGGCCAGCAGGACAGCGAAGTCGGGGGCCAGCGCCGACAGTCCGTTGGCCGCCACCATGAAGCCGATCAGCCAGAGCAGGACGATCCGCCGGTCCAGGCGCCCGATCGCCACCGGGAGCAGCGGTGCGGTGGCGGAGGCGACCAGGCCGGGGACCGTCACCATCAGACCCGCCGTCCCCGGGGAGACATCGAGTGCCCCGCCGATGAAGGGGAGCAGTCCCACGGGTAGCGACTCGACGGTCACCAGCACGAACGTGCCGACCGCGACGGACACGACGGCGAGCCACCGCCTGAGCGGGACGGGCTCGGCGGTGACGGGCGGTGCGGATGCGGCGATTGTCATGGTTGTACTCCCCCTGGACAGGACTCGGTCTGCGGGCAGGGTCTCGGGATCGATGACCCTGGTGTTCTGGGCGGCGGCGCTGCGCCAGCGGCCGTCGTCCTCGGCCGGCACGTACGGCGGGGCGCCCGGGACGGCCTCGGAGCGCAGGTTGCCACCGGCTCGGCAGCCGAAGGGAACGACCGGACGAGCGGGACCTGCGTGCATGACCACCCTGCTGTCCAGGAGCAACATCAACAAGGCAGGATGGCGGAACGCTTGTTTAGGCAGGCTCAACGGGCGCGTCGGATCGGCCTTCCCGCGAAGGGAAGACGGACCTGGCCCTGGTCAGCCTGGGGCCCGGGGCGTGGTTCGGGCGGGAAGGCCGATCGGTCCGATGAACCCGGCGTCGACCTGGACGCGTTTCCCTACGCAACCAGGCTGGTCAGGAGCGGTCCGCCCGACTCAGAACAGCGCCTCCTGGGTGTCCGGCTCCGGCGGGCGGACCCGCTCCCGCAGGGCCAGGCCCTCGGACGGGCGGCCGGAGACGGGCGTGAGCGTCCAGCCGGTGAGGCGGCGGGTGTCCAGCAGCAGCGGGCCGGAGCCGTCCGCCTGGTCGAGGAACAGGTGTTTGCCGATCGGCGGCCGGAGCCGGCCCGTGACCACCGCGCCGTCGGCCAGTCCGGCGATCTCCCGGTAGGCCTCCGGGGCGCCGCCCGCCAGGCCGTAGCGCTCCACGTGGTCCACCACCGGAGGGTCGGCGAGCAGCTCCACGGCGTGGCCGTCCAGCAGCCGGTGCGCCTGGGCGCGGGCCTCGGTGAGCACCGTACGGCGGTGCGCGGCGTCGCCGTGCGACCACCAGTGGTCGGCCTTCAGCCGGGACTTGTACCGCTCGCGGGCCAGGCCCGAGGCGGCGACGGTGAGTTCGGCGCGGCGCACCGCGGGCAGGCCGCCGCGGGCGGTGAACGCGTAGGCCAGCGCGCCCTGTTCGAGCAGCCGGCTGTCGCCGCGCTGCTCGGCGGTCAGGCCGACCTTCAGCAGGCCCTCGCCGAACCAGGCGAGGTAGAGCAGGTAGGTGCGGCCGTCGTCGAGGATCTGGTCCCGCGCCAGGGCGAGGCCGCGGTCCACGCTCTGGCAGGCCGGGCACTGCGTCGCGCCGCCGTCCGGATCGATCACCGAGTGGTGCGGGCAGGGCGTGCGCTCCGTCGCCCCGACCAGCCAGGCCCCGGTGCAGCGCCGCGGGCCGCCGAGCAGCCAGCCGACCTCCGTACCCGGCGCCACCGCACGCTCGTGCACCTGGGCGCCGCGCACGGCGCCGAGCACGGCGTGGCCGTCCTTCCAGCTCAGGCCGGTGGAGACCCAGCCCCCGGGGCGCTCCGGGTGCTGCGGTGCGGGGATCGTCACGGGCGTCCCTCCCTGTTGGTGCTCGACCAGGTGAGGCTACCTGCCGCCACCGACAACGGTGATTCAGCTCCCCGCCCGCCCGGGGATGTGAATCCGTGGCCGACGGCCCGAGGCGCTGCTAGCGTCGGGGCGTGATCGAATCCCCCACTCCGGACGACCTCGCCCTCGCCCTCCGGCTCGCCGTCGACGCCCTGCGCGGCGCGCCGGCCGACGCCGACTGGTCGCGCCCGGCCGGCACGCTCGGCTGGAGCTGCTGGGAGACCGTCGAGCACCTCGCCGACGACCTCCTCGCGTACGCCGCGCAGCTCGGCCCGGCGCGGCCGCCGCGCGACCGGTACGTCCCCTTCGTGGCGACCCGCCGCGCGCCGGGCGGCCCGAACAACTTCGTCCGCGCCGAACCGGACAGCGGGGTGGACGGACTGCTCGAAGTCCTGGAGGCCAGTGGCGGGTTGATGGTCGCCGTCGCCCGCGCCGCCCCGCCGCAGGCCCGCGCCCACCACCCGTGGGGGCTCGCCGATCCGACCGGCTTCGTGGCCATGAGCCTGGTCGAGACCCTGGTCCACCTCCACGACGTCGCCCAGGGCCTCGGACTCCCCTGGACCCCGCCCGCCGACCTCTGCGAACGCACCCTCGCCCGGCTCTTCCCCGACGTCTCGATCACCGACGCCCCCTGGCCCGCCCTCCTCTGGGCCACCGGCCGCACCTCCTTCCCGGGCCGCCCGCAGCGCACCGAGTGGCGCTGGTACGCCGCCCCGGCGGAGTGAGGCGGCCCGGCGCACCGGCAGGACCGCCGGGCTCACGCCCGACGGCGGCGGGGCGGCGGGGCGGGGGCCGATGAGGCGTCAGGGCCCGGCGCGCACGGGGCCGGGCGTCGGCGGGGAGCCTCGCAGGTCGCGGGGGCTTGGCCGGGTGGGGTGTCCACGTTCTATTGTGGCGGGCGCGGTCGGCGGCGTGGCCGGGAGGCGACGTCACGCGGCCGGGCCCGAGGGTCGGTGCGAGGCGAATGGGGTGGACGGTGTCGGGGCGGCGGAGCAGCGGTGTGCTGGCGATCTGGGCGGAGGCGCAGCGGCAGCAGCAGCGCCGGGAGGAGGCCCGGTGGCGCGCCGAGGCGGCGGAGGAGCGTCGGCGGGAGCGGGAGCAGCGCGAGGCGCAGCGGGCGGCCGCCCGGGACGAGCGGGAGGCGCAGCGCGCGTACCAGCAGTCGCGGGAGGCGGAGGTCGCCCGGCGGACGGCCGAACTGGACGCCCGGGTCGAGGAGTTGAAGGGGTTGCTGGCTTCCGGGCTGGCCGCGCCGGCGTTCGGTCCGCAGGCGCTGCTGGCGCCGAGCGCGGTGCCGCCGTTCGATCCGGGGCCGCTGGGTGAGCCGGTGGAGCTGCCGGACCAGGCGTCCGCCGCCTATTTCGTGCCGCCGCCGGATCCGGTGCAGGCGCGCAATCCGGGGGTGCGGCGCCAGTACGAGCAGTACCTCGCCCAGGCCCGGGCCCGGTTCGAGCAGGACTGGTACGCGGCGCAGGCGCGGGAGGCGGACCGGCAGCGCCGGCTGAGGGCGTTCCACGGGGAGTACCTGGCCTGGGCGGAGCAGTTCCGCCGCCAGGAGGAGGAGCGGGGCGCGCGGACCGAGGAGTTGCTGCGGCGGCTGCGGGCGGGTGAGCCGGAGGCGGTGCAGGAGTACTTCACGGCGGGCCTGTACGCCTCGGCGGCCTGGCCGGAGGGCTTCCCGCACCGGCTGGTGGCGGCCTTCGACGGGGCGGGCCGGCAGCTGGTGGTGAACTGGGAGCTGCCGGGCTCGGACGTGGTGCCGGCGGCCGCCCGGGTGCGGTACGTGAAGTCGGACGACCGCGAGGCCGAGGTGGCCCGCCCGGCGACGGAGCGCAAGGCGCTGTACCGGCAGGTCCTGGCGCAGTCGGCGCTGCGGGTGGTGGCGGAGGTGTTCCGGGCGGACCGGGACGGGCTGCTGGACTCGGTGGTGCTGAACGGTTTCGTCCTCGGCATCGACCCGGCGACCGGCCGGGAGGCCGAGCGTTTCGTGTCGACGCTGACCGCGACCCGGGCCGGGTTCGCCGGGCTGGCACTGGACCGGGTGGACGCGGTGGAGTGCTTCCAGGCTCTGGGCGGCCGACTGTCGGCGCGCCCGGAGCGGCTGGACGAGGTGCGGCCGGACCGGCGGCCGGAGACGGTCGGCGGGATCCTGGCCGGGCACGGCGGCGAGGACGAGCCGGACCTGTTCGCGATGGATCCGCTGGACTTCGAGGACCTGATCGCCGAGCTGTTCCGGCTGCGCGGTTTCCGGGTGATGACCACGGCCCGCAGCGGCGACGTCGGGGTGGACGTGGTCGCCGAGGACCTGGACCCGGTGACCGGCGGCAAGATCGTGATCCAGGCGAAGCGCTACAAGAAGACCGTCCCGCCGACGGCCGTGCGCGACCTGGAGTCCACGGTCCGCCACCACGGCGCGATCAAGGGCATCCTGGTCACCACGGCGGGCTTCGGCCGCGGCTCGTACAGCTACATCGAGGGCAAGCCGCTGACCCTGGTGAGCGGCCCGGAGCTGGTCGAGCTGCTGGCCGAGCAGGGCCTGCGCGGCCGGCTCGGCGGGGGCACCTCGGCCGCCGCGGGCGCTGCGGGCGTCAAGCCGGCGGAGGCCGAGCCGGCCGGGCGGGAGAGCGCGCTCACGGTGAGCTGGCAGAGCCGGACGGCCGCCGGGGACGCGGTGGAGCTGGACGTCACCGTCTTCCTGTGTGCCGGCGGCCGGGTGCTGAGCGACGAGCACTTCGTGTTCTTCAACAGTCCGCAGGATCCGGACGGCGCCGTCCGTCTGCACCCCACCCGTTCGGTGCCGGGCGAGCCGACCCGGGCGGCCCGGCTGACCCTGGACCTGCACCGGCTGCCGGCCGCGGTCGACGAGGTGGTGGTCGCCGTCTCCACCGAGGAGGAGGAGCCCCCGGCCCTGCCGCTCGGGTACGTGCACGGGCTGGCCGTCGCCGCCGCGTACGGGCCGGGCGCCGCCGGTCCGGCCGACTGGGCGGGCACCACCGGTGGGGTGCCGGACAGCGCGATGCTGCTGGGCGCCTTCCGACGGGCGGGCGGCGGCTGGGAGTTCAACCCGTCGGGCCGGTCGGTGACGAACGGTCTGGCCGGGTTGGCGACGGCCTTCGGCGTGGCGGTCGAATAGGGGAAGGTGGCACCCCTCAGGGATCACGTCATACCTGAGGAGGAGAGTTCCCCCGCCACCCCGCCGGGTCGGCGGGGGCCGACCGTCCCGTCGGCATACACATCGCAGAAGAACACCTTGGGAGGATGGATACGAGTCAGATTTTCCGCTTTTCCGTCCCCAGGAGTGAGTCCACGTGACGTTCCCCGCAACCGCCGTCCGTACCGGCCTGGCGGCCGCCCGCGCCACCGGCCTGAACAAGGTCTACGGGGAGGGGGAGACCCGCGTCGTCGCCCTCGACGACGTCAGCGTGACCTTCCCCCAGGGCGAGTTCACCGCCATCATGGGCCCCTCCGGCTCCGGCAAGTCCACCCTCATGCACTGCATGGCAGGCCTCGACACCGTCAGCTCCGGCTCCTCCACCATCGGCGACACCGAACTCGTGGGCCTCAAGGACAAGCAGCTCACCCAGCTGCGCCGCGACCACATCGGCTTCATCTTCCAGGCCTTCAACCTCCTCCCGACGCTGACCGCCCTGGAGAACATCACCCTCCCCATGGACATCGCCGGCCGCAAGGTCGACAAGCCCTGGCTCGACCGCGTCGTCGACACCGTCGGCCTCTCCGGCCGCCTCAGCCACCGCCCCTCCCAGCTCTCCGGCGGCCAGCAGCAACGCGTCGCCTGCGCCCGCGCCCTCGCCGGCAAGCCCGACATCATCTTCGCCGACGAACCCACCGGCAACCTCGACTCCCGCTCCGGCGCCGAGATCCTCACCTTCCTGCGCAACTCCGTCCGCGAACTCGGCCAGACCGTCGTCATGGTCACCCACGACCCCGTCGCCGCCTCCTACGCCGACCGCGTCGTCTTCCTCGCCGACGGCCGCATCGTCGACGAACTCCACACCCCCACCGCCGACACCGTCCTGGACCGCATGCGCCGCTTCGACGCCAAGGGCCGCACCAGCTAGGGGCCACACCAGCTGACACCGCGACAACCCGAAGCCCCGAAGCCACCCGTCCCAACGAGCATCCCAGGACTGACAACCCCTCATGTTCCGCACCGCATTGCGCAATGTGCTGGCCCACAAGGGCCGACTGCTGATGACGACACTCGCCGTCATGCTCGGCACCGCCTTCGTGGCCGGCACGCTCGTCTTCACCGACACGCTCGGCAGCGCGCTCAGGTCCCAGAACTCCAAGAGCTACACCGACATCGCCGTCACGGTCAGCGACCGGGAGGCGGTCGGCCGCGGCTACGACCACGGCGGCAAGGCCGGCACCGGCCCCACCCTCACCGAGGACACCCGCAAGGCCGTCGCCGCGCTGCCCGGCGTGGCCGAGGCCCGCGGCGTGATCAGCGGCTTCGCCGGCATCGCCGACAAGAAGGGCGCGCTGATCGGCAACGGCTTCTCCACCACCGGCACCAACTACGTGCCGGGCGCCGACGGCACCGACCCGCGCTACCCGCTGGTCGAGGGACGCGGCCCGAAGAACGCCACCGAGATCGCGCTCGACGCCAAGACCGCCGAGAAGGGCTCCTACAAGGTCGGCGACACGGTGCGGGTGGCCGTCAACGGCCCGGTGATGGAACTCAAGCTCACCGGCACCCTGCGCACCAACGACCCGCGCGTGACGGCCGGCGGCTCGCTGGCCGCCTTCGACAGCGCCACCGCCCAGCAGCTCTACCTGACCCCGGGCCGCTTCGGCGAGCTGGACGTCAAGGCCAAGCCGGGCACCGACGACTCCGCGCTGCTCACCGCCGTCAAGCAGGCCGTCCCGCACGGCGACACCATCGAGGCCAGGACCGGCCGCGAACTGGCCGACGAGCAGGACCGGATGATCCAACAGGGCACCAAGGGCATGAGCACCGCCCTGCTGGTCTTCGCGGGCATCGCGCTCTTCGTCGGCATCTTCATCATCGCCAACACCTTCACCATGCTGGTCGCCCAGCGCACCAAGGAACTGGCCCTGCTCCGCGCCATCGGCGCCAGCCGCAAGCAGATCACCCGCTCCGTCAAGATCGAGGCGGGCCTGGTCGGCCTGACCGCCTCGGTGGCCGGTCTGGCCGTCGGCATCGGGATCGCCGCCGGACTCCGGGCGCTGCTGAACGGCCCGCTGGAGGCCAACCTGCCGGACGGTCCGCTGGTGATCGCCCCGGGCACGGTCATCGCCGCGATCGCGGTCGGTGTCCTGGTCACCCTGCTCGCCGCGTGGCTGCCGGCCCGCCGCGCCTCCCGGATCGCGCCGGTGGCGGCGATGAGCTCGGCCGAGCAGCCCGCCACCCAGAAGAGCCTGGTGGTCCGCAACACCATCGGCCTGGTCCTCGCCCTGGCCGGCGCGGCCGGCCTGGCGGCGGGTGCGGCGAGCAAGGAGGTCAAGCTGGTCGGCGCCGGCGCGGGCGCGCTGCTGATCGGCGTGTTCGTGCTGACCCCGCTGCTGTCCCGGCCGCTGATCGCACTGTTCGCCCCGCTGCTGCGCGGGCTGTACGGCACCCCGGGCCGGCTGGCCAAGGAGAACGCGATCCGCAACCCGCGCCGCACCGCCGCCACCGCCTCGGCGCTGACCATCGGCGTCACCCTGATCACCGCGCTGACCGTGGTCGGCGCCTCGGTGAACAAGGCCGTCGACAGGGCGACCGCGAGCGACCTCAAGGCCGACTTCACGGTCACCATGCAGAACTACTCGATGCTCTCCCCCGAGGTCGCCACCCAGATCGCCAAGGTGCCCGGCGTCAGCGCGATGAGCGTGGACCGCACCGTCCCGGTGACGATCGGCGCGACCGGAGCGGCCGGTACCGCCGTCCCCGGGACCGCGGACGGCGCCGACACCGAGTGGCTGACGAGCGTGGACGCCGCCGGCATCGACCAGCTGGCGACCGTCAAGGTCAAGGAGGGCGACGCGGACGCCCTCAAGCAGGGCAAGCTGCTGGTGAGCGCCGGCTCCTCCGGGAACAGCCGCTACAAGGTCGGCGACACCCTCGCCGTCACCTACCCGGACGGCACCAAGGCCTCGCTGACCGTCGGCGCCGTGCAGGAGCCCAACAGCGCCCTGGCCGGGATCGTCGCCCCCGACGCCGTGGTCGGGCCGCACGCCGCGCCCGGCACCGGTCCGAACAAGGTCCTGGTCAAGGGCACCGACGGCCCGACCGCGAAGCTGAAGCAGGCGCTGCGCGACGCCACCGGCGGCAACCCGCTGATCGCCGTCAAGGGCGAGAAGGACATCAAGGCGGAGAACCGCCAGATCGTCACCGACATCCTGAACATGATGTACGGGCTGCTCGGGATGTCCGTGGTCATCGCGGTGCTCGGTGTGGTCAACACCATGGCGATGTCCGTGTTCGAGCGCCGCCGGGAGATCGGCATGCTGCGGGCGATCGGCCTGGACCGGCTCGGCATCCGCCGGATGGTCCGGCTGGAGTCGCTGCTGATCGCCCTGTTCGGCGGACTGGTCGGCGTCGCCCTCGGCATCGTGGTCGCCTGGGCGGGCCTGCGCACCCTCGCGGACACCTTCAAGGGCCTGACCACCGAGGTCCCGCCGGTGCAGATCCTCTGCTTCCTGCTGGCGGCCGCCGTGGTCGGCCTGCTGGCCGCGCTCTGGCCGGCCCACAAGGCCGCGAAGCTGGACATCCTGGACGCCATCAAGAGCGAATAGCCCGGGCGGCGCACCGACAGGAGCCCCCCGGGGCGGTCCGAACGGACCGCCCCGGGGGGCTCCTTCGCGTCGTCACGTCATCACGTCATCACCTGGTCGCCTCATCGCGTCATCGCGTCGTCACGTGATCGCGTCGTCATGTGATCGCGTCACGGCCCGGCGAACACCACGCCCTGGTTGGAGGGTTGCAGCGAGCCGGTGGTGAGCCCGGCCGCGGAGACCAGCAGTTGGACGACCGGCTTGCCGTCCAGGCCGATCACCTCGGTGGTCAGCGGCTTGGTCTCGTCCGGCGGGGTGAGCTGCAGACCGGCGACCACGTGGCAGCTCGGGTCGGCCTTGTCGCAGGAGTTCCACTTGAGGCCCGCGAAGGCGCTCGTCTTCGGCTTCAGGGTGGCCGCGGTCGGCGGTCCGGGGTGCGCCTCCCGCTTGACCGCGATCGTGTCCGCGCTGTTGTCGGGCCGCAGTCCGCCGTATCCCGGGTAGCCGAACAGGGTGCAGCTCCGGCTGCCCTTGTTGGTGAGGATCAGCATCGCCGAACCGGCGTCCTGGAGCTGGACGGTGGCTTCGAGTTCGTCGGCCTTGCACCGCGCGCCGGCCGACTGGGTCACCATCGGCCCGGTCGGTGTCGCCCCGGGGACGGTCACCTTGCCGGCGCTCGTCGGCGCGGCGGGCGTCGTCGCGGTGACGGTCACCGTCGGCGCCGGCTGCGCCCCCGTCCCGGCGTCGTCGTTGCACGCGGTCAGCAGCACGGCGGCGGCGAGCGCCGTCACACCGGCGGCCGCGAGCCTGGCAGGCCTACGAACGGTCATGTTCCCCCCACGGGTACGCGATCGGCACTTCCACCCCCAGCACGCCGCCCACGACCGAACCGGTTCCGGCTGTGACGGACTCATGACGAAACCGCCCCGCCCGGCGGGTGCCGGGCGGGGCGGTGAGGTGTGGTGGGGTGGGGCGCGACCTGCCTGGTCAGGCGGCCGGCTTGGCGGCGGCGGGCTTGGCGGGCTCGCTCTTGCTGCCGCTGCCGCCGCCGAGGACGTTGAAGAAGACGGCCAGCGTCGGGATCAGGTAGAGGAGCCAGACGACCAGCTGCAGCACCGTCGGGTCGGGCTGGAAGTTGAACACGCCCTTCAGCAGGGTGCCGTACCAGCTGTCCTTGGGGATGGTGCTGGAGATGTCGAAGGCCGTGCTGTGCAGGCCGGGCAGCCAGCCGGCCTCCTGCAGGTCGTGCACGCCGTACGCGAGGACGCCGGCCGCGACCACGACCAGCATCGCGCCGGTCCAGGTGAAGAACCTGGCCAGGTTGATCTTCAGCGCGCCGCGGTAGAACAGCCAGCCGAGCACCACCGAGGTGAGCAGGCCGAGCGCGGCGCCGATCAGCGGGTTCCAGCCGTCGCCGGTGGCCTGCACGGCCGACCAGATGAACAGCGCGGTCTCCAGGCCCTCACGGCCGACGGCCAGGAAGGAGGTGACGACCAGGGCCGTGGTGCCCATCGCGATCGCCGCGTCCAGCTTGCCGTGCAGCTCGGTCTTCAGGTGTCGCGCGGTGCGCCGCATCCAGAACACCATCCAGGTCACCAGGCCGACCGAGATGATCGACAGCGAGCCGCCGAGCGCCTCCTGGGCCTCGAAGGTGAGCTGCGAGGAGCCGAACTGCAGCACCGCGCCGAAGGCCATCGAGAGCACCACGGCGGCGGAGACGCCGAGCCAGACCGGGGGCAGTTTGTCCCGGCGGTCGGTCTTGACCAGGTAGGCGATCAGGATGCAGACGACGAGGCTGGCTTCGAGGCCTTCGCGCAGGCCGATCAGGTAGTTGCCGAACACGCGGGCTCCTGGGGTGTCGAGGTGGTACTGGGGAACGCGGTCGGGGTGTCAGCCGAACAGGGCCTGGCCCCACCACTCCCCCGGCTTGCGCACGCCCGCCGGGCAGGCGAAGTGGGCGGAGCCGACGTGCTGGATGTACTCGTTGAGCTTGTCGCTCGCCGCCAGGCGGGTCTGCAGCGGCACGAAGGCCTTGCGGGTGTCGCGCTGGTAGGCGAGGAAGAACAGACCGGCGTCCAGACGGCCGAGGCCGTCGGTGCCGTCGGTGAAGGAGAAGCCGCGGCGCAGGATCATCAGGCCGTTGTTGGCGTCCGGGTGGGCGAGCGCGACGTGGGAGTCGGCGGGCATCGCCTTGAGGTCGGGTGCGTCGTGCTCCTTGGCCTTGCCGTACGGGGCGCCCTCACCCTTGGTGCGGCCGAAGACGTCCTCCTGCTCCTTGAGCGAGGTGCGGTCCCAGGTCTCGATGTGCATCCGGATCCGCCGGGCGACCAGGTAGGAGCCGCCGGTCATCCACTCGGGGCCGTCGCCGGGGGCGGCCCAGACGTGGTCGGCGAGCTTCGCGGTGTCGGTGCCCGCGATGTTGTGGGTGCCGTCCTTGAAGCCCATCAGGTTGCGCGGGGTCTGCGCGTCCGGGGTGGTGGAGGAGGTCTTGCCGAAGCCGAGCTGGGACCAGCGGATGTTGACGGTGCCCATGCCGATGCGGGCCAGGTTGCGGATCGCGTGCACGGCGACCTGCGGGTCGTCGGCGCAGGCCTGGACGCAGATGTCGCCGCCGCTGCGGGTGGGGTCGAGCTTGTCGCCCTTGAAGTTCGGCAGGTCGATCAGGCCCTCGGGGCGCTTGGCCTGCAGGCCGAAGCGGTCCACACCGTCCTTCTCGAACAGGCTCGGGCCGAAGCCGATGGTGAGGGTGAGCCGGGAGGCGGGCAGGCCGAGGGCCTCGCCGGTGTCGTCCGGGGGCGCCTCGGGCAGGCCGGTGGCGGCGCCGGTGCCGACCTCGCGGCCGCCGGTCATGGCGGCGGCGGCCTTGGTCCACTCCTTGAGCAGCTTGACCAGGGACTCCCGGGTGGCCTTCTCGGAGATGTCGAAGGCGGCGAAGTGCAGCCGGTCCTGGACCGGGGTGGCGATGCCGGACTGGTGCTCGCCGTAGAACGGCACCTCGGCGCCGGCCGGGGCGGCGGCCACCGGGGCGGGGTCGTCCTGACGGGTGGCCGCGGCGACCGAGCCGACGGCGGCGGCACCGAGCGCGACGCCCGCGCCGGCCCAGCCGATGACGGCGCGCCGGCTGACCGCGCCCTTGGTCGCGGTGGCGTCGGTGGTGGCGTCGGTGGTGGCCGGCGTCCCGTTCTGCTGCTCGTTCTCGGCGTCCATCGGCGGGCGGGCCCTTCTCGGTACTGATCTGCTCGGCGTGCTGTGCGGTGCTGAACTGCTGTGGGGTGCTGAACTGCTGTGCGTTGAACTGCTGTGCGTTGAACTGCTGTGCGCGGACTCACGGATGCCGCGGCGGCCGGTCGGGCCGCCGCGGCGTCGGTGGGGTGGGTGCTTCCGGTGGCGGGTCGCCGGTTACTTGACGACCACGGCGGCGGCCAGCTTCGACAGCGGCTCGCCCAGCGAGTTGACCGCGTCGGAGAAGGTCTTGCGCTCGGCCTCGGTGACCTTGTCGTAGGAGGTGAAGGTGCCGTCGGCCTGCTTGTACTTGGCGAGCAGGGCGTTGATGGCGGCGAACTCGGAGTCCAGGGTCTTGGCCAGCTCCGGGTCCTTCTCGGAGGCGACCGGCTTCAGCAGCTCGTAGGCCTTCTGCGCGCCCTCGACGTTGGCCTGGAAGTCGGCCAGGTCGGTGTGGCTGTAGCGGTCCTCCTCGCCGGTGATCTTGTTGGTGGCGACCTCGTCCAGCAGTTCCTTGGCGCCGTTGGCCATGCTGGTCGCGGTGATCTCGGCCGCGGGGATCTTCTTCTGCCAGTCCTTGAGGTCGTTGACGAGCTGGTCGGCGAGCTTCTTCTCGTCGTCGCCGATCTTGGCGTCGGCCCAGAGCGACTTCTCCAGCTTGTGCCAGCCGGTCCACTGCTGGCCGACCTCGACCTTGTCCTCGCGGGTGTCGGTCTTGGGGTCGACGTCGCCGAAGCTCTCGGCGACCGGCTCGGTGCGCTCCCAGCCGGTGCGCGAGGCCGCGTACAGCGACTTGGCCTTCTCCGGGTCGCCGGCCTTGATGGCGGCGGCGAAGGCCTCGACGGCCGGGATGGTGGCGTCGGCCTGCTCCTGGGCGTACGTGCGGTAGGCGTCGACGGCGGCGGCCAGGCGCGGGTCGGCGGGCGCGGCGCTGCCGCTGTCACCGGTCACGGTGATCTTCTGGCGGATGCCGTCGCCGACCATTCCGGGCTTGCAGGCGACCTCGTACGAGCCGGCCTTGATCTCGGCGTTGATGCTGGCCTTGGTGCCCGGGCCGATGTTCTCGCGCTCGGTGATGATCTTGTCGCCGTCGCCGTAGACGTAGACCTCGGTGGTCTTGGAACCCTTGTTGCTGATGTCCAGGACGACGTGGCCGGCCGGGAAGGTGGTCTTGGAGACCTCGCAGGCGCTGTCGCTCGCGTTCACCTTGACCGCGTCGGAGGAGCCCGCCTTGTCGTCGCTCTTGGACGAACAGCCGGCCAGGGTTGCGGTCGCCACGGCGAGGGAGAGCAACGCTGCTGCGGTGGAACGGCGACGGGCGGACATGCGGGCTCCAACGGAAAAGGGCATGGGAGTGCCAAGGCAGTGCGGTGGTCGGCGGGGCGGGCCCCGTCGTTAGCTAAGGCATACCTTACGTAAGGATGTCCGAACGTCTACACCCACCCCCCTGAACCGTTACCTTCCCGGTGTGCGGCGCGCGGCGGCCCGGGCGGTCCAGCGGCCCTCCTGGCGGCTGATCCGGATCGGGTGGCCGAAGGTCGCGCTGATCAGCTCGGTCGTCATCACCTCGTCCACCGGCCCGGCGGCCACGCACTCGCCCCCGCGCAGCAGCAGGGCGTGGGTGGTGCTCTCCGGCAGCTCCTCCAGGTGGTGGGTGACCAGCACGCTGGCCAGGTCCGGGTGCTGGTGGCGCAGCAGGTCCAGGCTGTCGAGCAGCAGTTCGCGGGCGGTGAGGTCCAGCCCGGTGGCGGGTTCGTCGAGCAGCAGCAGGCGGGGGCTGGGCATCAGGGCGCGGGCGATCAGGGCCCGGCCGCGCTCGCCCTGGGAGAGGGTGGTCCACGGGGCCTCGGCCATCGCGCGCATGCCGAGCGTCTCGATCAGCCGCTCGGCCCGCTCGAGCACCTCCGGAGCCGGCTTGCGGTGCGGCTCGGGCTCGATGGTGTTGGTGTGCCCGGTCAGGACCACCTCGCGGACGGTCAGCGGCGAGCGCAGCGGGTGGCGCGGGTTGACGTGCCCGAGGTGGGCGCGCAGCTCGCGGATGTCGACCCGGCCGAGCCGGCGGCCGAGCACGTCGACCTCGCCGCGGGTGGGGTGGGAGACCGCGCCGAGCAGGGCGAGCAGGGTGGACTTGCCCGCCCCGTTGGGGCCGAGCAGCGCCCAGTGCTCGCCGGGGCGGATCTCCAGGCTGATCCCGCGCAGCAGGTGGCGGCCGTCGCGCACGACGTCCACGTCCCGGGTGCGCAGCAGCGGGCCGTCGAACGAGGGGGTGGGGGAACTCACGGTGGGGGGACTCCGATCGCGGCGCCGGGCAGGGTGCGGGCGGGGCGCCGCACCGGACGGTCCGGCGCCGTCCGTCCGCGTGCAGAGTACAACTGTCGGCCGGGGCGGGGTCGGTCCGTCCGACGGGTGGACGTGCCAGAACTCTGTTGCCTGAAGGGAGTTGGGAGGAGGATCGTGCCTTCGAGGGGACGTCTCGAAGGCACGCGGGGACCAGGGACGCGGGGACGCGGGACGCGGGGACGAGGGGGACGCGGGATGGGCGTGGATACCGGGCGGGCCGACACCCTGCACGGGCTGGTCGAGGAGCAGGCCCGCCGGGCGCCGGCCGCGGTGGCCGTGCGCTGCGGCGAGCGCGAACTGACGTACGGGCAGCTCGACGAGCGGGCGGACCGGCTGGCCGCCCTGCTGGCCGAGCGCGGACTGGCCCCGGGCGGCCGGGCGGCGGTCGCGCTGGGCCGGGGCACCGAGGTGTACGTGGCGCTGCTGGCCGTGCTGAAGGCCGGCGCCGCGTACGTGCCGCTGGAGCCGAGCGCGCCCGACGCACTGCTGCGGCACGTCCTCACCGACGCCGCGCCGGACCTGGTGGTGACGGAGGAGGCGCACCGGGTCCGGCTGGCGGACGCGGGCGGCGCGCAACTGGTCTGCGTGGACTCGGCGGCGCGCCCGAAGGCGCCGTTCGCGCCGCCCCTGGTCGCGCCGGAGGACCTCGCCTGCGTCTTCTACACCTCCGGCTCCACCGGCCTGCCCCTGGGGACGCCGGTCGAGCACCGCAACCTGCTGGCCGCCCACGAGGGTTGGCGCACGGTGTACGGGCTGACCGCCGAGGACCGGATCCTGCAGACGGCGAGCCTGGAGTTCGACGTCTTCACCGCCGACTGGGTCCGCGCGCTCTGCACCGGCGCCACCCTGGTCGTCGCCCCGTACAACCTCACCCTGGACCGCACCGCCGACCTCGTCCTGCTGCCCGAGCTGGTGGCCGCCGAGCGGATCACCGTACTGGAGCTGAACGTCCGCACCGCGCGCCGGCTGGCCGCCCTGCTGACGCAGCGCGGCGGCGCCCGGACCGGCGGCACCGGGACCGGCGGCACCCCGGCCGAGGGCGCGCTGCCCGGGGTTCGGCTGCTCACCGTGGGCGCCGAGAAGTGGTACCTGGACGAGCAGTTGGGCCTGCAGCGCCTGCTCGGCCAGGGGACCAGGGTGCTGAACGTCTACGGGCTGGCCGAGGCCACCGTGGACAGCACGTACTTCGACGCGCAGGGCACGGCCGCCGCCGACGGCGCCGAGCGGGTCTCGCTGGTCGGCCGCCCCTTCCCCGGCACCCGGGTGTACGTGCTGGGCCCGGACGGCACCCCGGTGCCGCAGGGGCGGCTCGGCGAGATCGCCGTCGCCGGCAGCGGCCTGACCCGCGGCTACCTCAACCGCCCTGTGGACACCGTCCGCCGCTTCGTGCGGGCGGACTTCGACCCGGACGGGCGGGTGCTGCTGACCGGCGACCTCGGGGTGCTGCGGGCGGACGGCGTGCTGGAGTTCACCGCCCGGGCCGCGACCGTGGTCGGGCCGCTCGGCGCGCAGCGGGCGACCACGGTGCTGGAGCGGGTCCGGGCGGCGGCCCGGGCCGAGGCGGCGCTGCGCGGGCACCCGGCGGTCCGGGAGGCGACCGTCGTCGAGGTGGAGCCCGCGCCGGGGCAGCGGCTGCTGGTCGGCTACGCGGTGACCGCGCCGGGAGTGGACGGCGGGGACGGCTGGTCGCTCTCGCAGTACCTGCGCAGGGAACTCGACGGCCGGTCGGCGCCCGCCGCCGTCGTCCCGCTGTCCGAGCTGCCGCGCACCCGGGCGGGCAAGTTGGACCGCGCCGCCCTGCCGCTGCCGGCCGTGCCGGCGTACACCGCCGCCCGCTCGGGCCCGGCCGGGTCCCGCTGGACCGGGTCCCACACGGCGGGGGCCCACCCGGCCGGGTCGCGGAAGGCCGGGTCCCGCCCGTCCGGCTCCCGGAAGGGCGGCGGCAAGGCCGGGGGCGGGGGCGGCTCGGGGAGCGACTCGGGCTGCTCCGCCGTGGCGCTGACGGTGTTCGGGGCGCTCTTCGCCTGGGTCACCACCAACATCTTCTACCCGGGCTCCACGGACCTCTCGGCGGTGCCCTCCGACTACCACCTCGGGTTCGAGCTGCTCTACCTGTGCGAGAACCTGTCCTTCGGCGCCGGGATGGCCTTCCTGTTCCTCGGCCTCCCGGCGGTGCTGCGACAGGGCCGCTCGGTGCGGCTGTCCGTGCTCACCCACCTGTCGGTGTTCTGGCTGCTCGCCTCCTGGTGGCCGCAGGACAACCTCTACCGGCTAACCGCCGCCACGGACTGGCCGCGCGAGACCACGATGATCTTCGTCTTCAACGTCCCGCTGATGCTGGCGGCGGCCGTCGTGGTGACCTTCCTACTGACCAAACCACGTACTGCCGCGAGGAGCTGACGAAGCATCAGAGAAGCGCCTCGAACATCCCGGCCAGCCCGTCGTTCGCGGCGGCGACCAGTGCCTCGGCCGCGTCCAGCGCCTCGGCGTCCCGCCCGGCGAGGGCGAGGCCGACGACGGGCTCCGGCTCGTGGCAGGCCGTCGGGATCAGCGGTAGCAGCGTCACGCCGAGCCGGGCGCAGCGGGGCCGCAGCCGCTCCAGGTGGTCGTGCAGCGCCGCCGGGGCCAGCCGGGCGCCGAGCGGCATCCCGTCGAGGGTGCGGACCAGGTGGCCCGGGCCGCGCACCCCGTCGAGGCGGGCGCGCAGCACGAAGGCGGCGGCCGGGCCGGTGAGCCGCAGGTTGATCTCGGTGGGGGCGAGCCGGCGCTGCCGGTCGGTGACGAAGTCGACGTCGTACCAGCCTCGGTAGCCCTCGGCGGCCAGCCGCTCCCCCACCGCCAGGGCGAACCGGCGGGCCGTCCCGGCGGCGTCGCGCGGCACCGTGCCGGGGCCGACGGTCACGCCCTGATACTGGGTGCCGGCCACGTCCATGACGCCCGTGCCGACCGGGTGGACGGTGCCGTCCGGGCCGACCAGCGCGTCGTAGGTGAGGTCGCGCAGCCGGGCGGCCGGGCCCGGATCCACGTACTCCTCCAGCAGCAACTCGCCCTCGGGCGGCAGGATCTCGGCCCGGACCAGCCGCCGCAGCAGCGCCCCGCCGCCGCCGGCGGCGAACAGGTCGGCGGGCTCGACCACGACGGTGCCGTAGCCGCCGACGCCGTACGGGCTCTTCAGGACGGTGGTCAGACCCCGGACGGCGCGGACGGTCAGCCGGCGGGCGGCCCGGCGCCGGCCCGCCGGGCGTTCCTGGTCCGGCAGGCGGATCCCGGGGTGCCCGGGGGCGAGGGCGGCGAAAAGGTCGTGCGCGGCGGCCTTGGACTCGTAGCGTCGGACGGCGGCCAGCTCGGGCCCCTCGCCCTGCGCGGCGGTCCGGCCCCAACGCACCACCGGGCGGCCGGAGTCGGCGATCCGCGCGGCCAGGGCGGGGCGGGCGGCGAGCGCCTCGGCGACCGTGCGGTCCGGCGCGACGCCGCTGTGCACCTCGACCGGGCCCCAGGCCAACTCCCGGGCCAGCCAGTCGGTCCACTCCGGGGCGACCTCGGCGGGCAGTACCAGCAGCGCCGGTTCGGGGCTGTAGCAGACGGCCAGGCAGGCGTAGTGGTGCGCCTGCCGCAGCCGGCGCAGGCGCTGCGCCGCGTCCATGCCGGGGGCGAAGAACTGCGCGTTGAAGTCCGCGACGTCGCCCACGTGGACCGCCGCCCGCCCACCGGTCCAGGCCCCCACCCATCCGTCCATGGACGCAGAGCCTAGGGCTTTCACGGGCCGCACCACAGGTAGTCGATCGTCACGACCGCACCATGGAGGACTTGTTAATTCCTGATCACTTTTGACTGTCCAAGGACACAACTTGGCAAAGTTATGACCTTTCCCCTAGCTGGACCTGACTGATCGCCGTCAATCTCTGACCCAGCTCCTTTCCCTGCAGCTAACCCCCACTGGAGTCAGAGTGACCCCCACGTCCTCCTTCCGCCGTGCCCGCGTGGCCGGAGCCGTCGCGATCGTCGCCGCCCTCGCCGGCGCGACCATCCCCGCCGCCACGGCCTCCGCCGCGCCCAACCCGCGCGAGGCCGCGATATCCCAGGCCCGCGTCAACGTGGCCCACAACGCCTCGGTGTTCGGCTTCGGCGCCGACCAGGACCTCGTGCTCAAGGACGTCGTGCTCGACGCCGACGGCACCTCGCACGTCCGCTTCGACCGCACCTACCAGGGCCTGCCCGTGGTCGGCGGCGACCTGGTCGTCCACCAGGACGCCAAGGGCAAGCTCAAGGACACCTCCCGCGCGGCCGCCCACGACGCCGCCGTGAAGTCGACCGTCCCCAAGGTGCCCGCCCAGTCCGGCGCCGCCGACGCGCTCTCCGCCGCCCCCGGCGTCCAGGACGCCGTCAGCACCCCCGAACTGGTCGTCTGGGCCGCCGACGGCACGCCCCGCCTCGCCTGGCGCACCACCGTCGAGGGCACCGGCGAGCACGGCCAGCCGGCCGGCCGGGTCGTCGTCACCGACGCCACCACCGGCGAGCAGATCGAGGCCTACGACGCCGAGCACCAGGCGTCCGGCACCGGCAACTCCGAGTACACCGGCACGGTCACCATCGACACCACCCCGGTCAGCGGGGGCTACACCCTGACCGACCCGGTCCGCGGCACCGTCACCAAGGACGCCCACAACCTCGCCGCGAGCTCGATCAAGGCCTCCTCGGGCACCGCGTTCACCAGCGCCACCAACATCTGGGGCGACGGGAAGAAGTTCTCCACCGACCGCTCCACCGCGGCCGTCGACGCCCACGCCAACACCGCCTGGACGTACGACTACTACAAGAACACCTTCGGCCGGAACGGCATCAAGAACGACGGCAAGGGCGCCACCGTCTTCGTCCACGTCGGCACCAACTGGGACAACGCCCAGTGGTCCGACACCTGCTTCTGCATGATGACCGGCGACGGCGACGGCAGCCACGACCCCGAGCAGGTCGACCTCGACACCATGGGCCACGAGATGACCCACGGCGTCACCAGCGCCACCGCCAACCTGCGCTACAGCGGCGAGTCCGGCGGCCTCAACGAGTCCACCAGCGACATCTTCGGCACGATGGTGGAGTGGTACGCCAACAACAAGGTCGACACCCCCGACTACCTGTTCAGCGACCAGTCCACCCCGCCGTGGCTGCGCCGCTTCGACAAGCCCTCGCTGGACGGCCGCTCGGCCGACTGCTGGAGCAGCTCGGTCGGCAAGCTCGACGTGCACAACTCCTCGGGCGTCGGCAACCACTGGTTCTACCTGGCCAGCGAGGGCAGCGGCAGCAAGACCATCAACGGCTACACCTACAACAGCCCCACCTGCAACGGCTCCACGGTGACCGGCATCGGCAACCAGAAGGTCGCCAAGATCTGGTACCGCGCACTGACCGTCTACATGACCTCCACCACCAACTACAAGGGCGCCCGCGCCGCCTCGCTCAGCGCGGCCAAGGACCTCTACGGCGCGACCAGCACCGAGTACAAGGCCGTCGCGGCGGCGTGGAGCGGCGTCAACGTCAACTAGCTTGTCAGGCCTAGTGGTTGAACCCCACGTGGCAGTGGTCGTGGTGGGTGTCGTCGGTGAAGAACCGATTGCCGGCACCCGGGATCGCCACCGGGCCGCCCACGTTGTACGAACCGGCGGCGGCCGCGTCCCGCATGAAGGACTCGATCAGCTGCCGGGGCGTGGCCGGGTCCACCACGGCCATGCCGTCGATCCGCCAGACGTCGAAGGCCCGGCCCAGCGGATGGTCGCTGGGCCGGGTCGTCCCGAAGACGTCCGACGGATGGCCGGTCCGCACCACGCTCACCGACAGCGTGTACGGGCCGGCCATCCGCAGCATCGCCTCCGGCACGCTGTCGTGGACGGTGCCGCTGCGCAGGTCCGCCGCCGCCTCCGGCGGCAGCTCGATCCTCGGCTCGGCCAGCACCCGGGCCACCGCCGACGGCGGTGCGTCGGCCGCCGGGCCCGCCACCCCCGGATGCAGCTCGGTCACCGTCCAGCGCGGCGCGGCCCGGCTCAGCCGCACGTCCACCGTCGTGCCGCCCCCGACCACCGAACCGTCCGGGCCCCGGGTCCACTGACGGCACACCACCAGCACACTCGCCGAATCGGCGAGGATCCCGCCGTACTGGGCGACAATCACCTCCAGGCTCGCCTCCGACGCCGCCGGCGCCAGCGGCCCCGCCTGGTCTGCCAGCGCGGGCGGCAAACCCAGCGCCGCCACCCTGGCCCGGGCCGCCTCCACCCCCTGCCCGCCGGGCGGCCAGGCACCGAGCGCCGCCACCAGCTCGACGGCCCGGCGCTTCACGTCGGGCTGGATCTCGGACGGGCCGGGCTGCCAGAGCGGCGGCTGGGGCAGCTGCGTGGGCGTCGGGGTGGGCGTGAGCGTCGGTGTGGGCGTGGGCATCGGGGTGGGCGTGGGTGTCACGGTCGGTGTTCCCGGCGTCATCGTGCTCGAACTCGGCCCCGCCGACTGCGGCTTGCCCTCGCTCGTACACCCCGCCACACCCAGCACCGCCGCCGCCGCGCCCGCCCGCAGCACTCCGCGCCGGCCCGTGCCCCGGCCGGCGTCTCCGCCCGTCATACGGTCAGTCATGCCGTCAGTATGCGACCCGGGGCGCCGCGACCGGCGGAGGCGTCAGCCCAGCCGGCCCCGGCCCCGGCCTCGGCCTCGGCCTCGGGAACGGCTGTCACACGGCGGCGGGCTGCGGGAGTCGGGTCCTCGCGCCGACAGCGAGGACCAGGCCGAGCAGACAGCCCGCCACCAGGCCGGCGCCGTGGTTGTTCCGCATCGCGCACAGGAACAGTCCCGCCACGGGGATGAGCAGCACCGGCCAGTTGGCCTTGAGCCCGGGGCCCCGGAGGTCCCCGCGCAGCAGGCAGGTGACGGCGAGGGCCCCCAGCAGGCCGCAGACGGCCACCGAGTCGCCGCCGCCGCGCGGCGACCAGCCGGACAGGCTCACCACGTGGGCGAGGACGCCGCTGACGAGGAAGACCGCCGCCGTCCGCCACCAGCCGAGCACCGACTCGGCGACGGCGCCGATCACGAGCAGGGCCGGCAGGTTGATCGCGATCTGCATCAGGCCGGAGGACTGCACCAGCAGCGCGGTGCCGGCCCGCCACCACTGCCCGTCGGACAGCGCATCCGGCTGCCGCATCAGATCGTCGATCACGGACGGCACCGCGTACTGGACCACAGCCATCACCGCCATGACGGCGAACAGCGCGGCGGTGACCCAGGGACGACGTGCGAGGGCGGCGCGGACGACGGCGAGCACGTCGCCCGGGCCGCCGGCCTGCGCCGTGGTCGCGTCGGTGGACGCACCCGTGGATGCGCCCGTGGGCGCACCCGTGGATGCGCCCGTCAAGCCCGCTGGGGATCCCGCCAGCACCAACGTCCGCAGCCCCGCGCCGATCACCACGGCAGCGCTCGCGTACAACCCGATCTCGTGCGGCGTCATCGCCGAACCCCCGTTGTCGAACAAGACCCGGGCGGTTCTGCCCGGTCACCCGGCCATCATCTCGACCGGGCCGGGTCCGGCGCCAGCTCAGACGATCATGGATCGGGCATGACAGCTGTCACAGCCGGAACCGGCAGCCGTCCGCGACCTGACCTACGGACGCGCCGGGGGCCGCAGGGCGTAGCCGTCCGCGGTCCGCTCGATCCAGGACGGCTCGCCGAGCTTCGCCCTCAGGACGGCCATCGGGTACCTCAGCTCCTGGGGGTGGAACGGTGCGTTGTAGACCTCCCACATGATCACGCGCGACTCGTGCACGCCCTCGCCCAGCGCGATCAGGCCGCGCAGCAGCTTGGTGTCGGCACGGGTGAGCTGCGCCGCGCGGCCGTCCACGGTGGCGATCCGGGTGTCCAGGTCGAGGACGAGGCGGCCGTCGAAGGCGGTCAGCGAGCCCTGCGGTTGCGGCGCCGGATTCTGCCGGTCGCGGAGCAGGTCCTACAGGCTCCCGCCGTCGGCCGGGGCGCTGCCCTCCGGGCGGGCGCTGCTGTCCGGGCGGGCACTGCTGTCCGGGCGGGCACTGCCCTCCGCGTTCTCGCCGTCCACGCCCGGCAGCCTAACCGGCGGCGCCCGAGGCCGACCAGGCCGCGTTCCAACCGGCCAGTTCGGCCGGGCGGTTGGTGATGATGCCGTCCACCCCGGCGTCCGCGAGGGCCTTCCAGCGGGCGGGCCGGTCGACCGTCCAGACGTTGACGGCGACCCCGGCGGCGTGCAGGTCCGTGACCACGCCGGGGCGGGCGGAGAGCGCGTCGTCCGAGGGGTTGTAGGCGGCCAGGCGGAGGTCGTGCGCGGTGGCGACCGGGTCGGCGTCCAGGGTGGCGCGGAGCAGGCCGAGCGGCAGTTCGGGGGCCAGCTCGCGGGTGTAGCGGAGGGCGTCCACCTCGAAGCTCTGGACGAGGACGCGGTCGGTCATGCCGTGGTCGCGCACCTCCTGCACGATCCGGGCGACTTCGTCGCGGGTGTGCGGCCCCTTGATCTCCAGCAGCAGCCGGCCACCCCGGGTGTGCAGGTCCTCCAGCTGGGCGGCGAGGGTCGGCAGGCGGGTGCCCGCGTACGCCGGGGCGAACCAGGAGCCGGCGTCCAGCGTGTCGAGCTGGGCGGCGGTCAGGTCGCGGACGCGGCCGGTGCCGTCGGTGGTGCGGTCCACGGTGTCGTCGTGCAGCACGTACGGGACGCCGTCCTTGCTGGGCTGGACGTCGTCCTCGATCCACTCGGCGCCGGCCCGGCGGGCGACCTCGTCGGACACCAGGGTGTTCTCGGGCGCGGCGGAGGAGGCGCCGCGGTGGGCGTACACGGTCGGCGTCGCACCGGCCGGGCGCAGCCGGGCGTCGGACGCCGGGGCGGCCGACCGCGGTGCGGACTGCGGGGCAGGTGCCCCGGTGAGCGCGACGGCGCCGCAGGCGGCCCCGAGCAGCGTGGTGACGAGGACGGTCCGACGGCGGTGGCGGTGCCGGGGGTGCCGAATGGGTGTCATGCTCCCGCACGCTACGGGCGTCCGGCGGATCCGGCCCGACGACACCGGAATCCGGGGTGACATTACGGTAGGCGGAGGAACGGATGATCACCCCTGCGCCAGTGGCGCGAGCAGCGCCTCCGCCGAGGCCGTCCGCGCGTACAGCACCGACCGTCCGGCCCGGTGGGCGCTGACCAGGCGGGCGTCCCGCAGGGCCGTCAGGTACTGGGACACGGCCGACGGCGACAGCCCGGTGCGCCGGGCGAGTTCGGTCGTGGACGCCGGGGCCGCCAGCTCCGTCAGCAGCCGGGTGCGGGAGCGGCCCAGGACGGCGGCCAGCGCCTCGGTGCCGGCCGCCGGGGCGGACGCCCACAGGGCGCCGATCCCGCGCGCCGGGTAGGCGAGTTGCAGCGGGTCCGGCGGGGCGAGCCGGGTGTAGAGCGCCGGGCCGGTGAACGCGGACGGGACCAGCAGCAGCCCGGCCCCGGCCGTCCGGCCCGACAGTGGGCGGGAGCGGTGGCGCAGCCGCAGGGTGTCCTCCGTCCAGCGGAGTTCGGTGTGCAGGTCGTTCAGGACCCGGGCCGCGCCGTGCTCGGCGGCCTGCCGGGCCCGGTGCAGCACGTCGGCGTCCAGGACGGCCCGGATCCGCGCCCAGTACGGGGCGAGCGCGAGCTCCCAGTACGCCTCGACCGCCTCGGTGAGCCGGCCCAGCCCGCCCGCCGGGTCGCCGTACAGGGCGCGCAGCCGGGGGCCGAGCCGGCCCCGGCCGTCCCGCAGCCGGTCGAGGTCGCGGCGCAGCCGCTCGGCCGGGGTGGCCCGGATCGCGGCCAGTTCCTCCGCCAGGGTGGGGGCGGGCCCGGCGGGGGCCGGGTTGATGAAGTCCGGCACGTACCCGGCGGGCGGGACGAGTTCGGCGAGCAGCGCGTACGCCGGGCCGAGCGCCGCCAGCCGGGGGCGCACCTGCTCCACCCAGGGCCGGTGGACCGGGTGGGCGAGCCCCGAGCGCAGCAGCCGCAGGCTCGGGCCGACCTCCCACATCGGGGAGACCGCGAAGCGCATCCGTGCCAGGTCGCCCGCCGTGAACAGCAGCTCGGCCGCCAAGCGCCCACCCCCGTGGATTCAGACATGTTCGAATCTTTGGCGGTCAGGCTAGTGCATTGGCGATCATGACAGGCATGACCTCGGAGACCACCGTGAACACCACCGTGAACACCGCCCTGAGCACCGCCCTGAACACCCCCGTGTCCGCCGCCGCCTCCGGCACCTGGACCCTCGGCGACCGCGCCGTCCACCGCATCGGCTTCGGCACGATGCGCCTGCCGCAGACCGGCCCCGCACTGGTGCCGCACGCCGTGCCGCGCGACCGCGAGCAGGCCCTGCGGGTGCTGCGCCGCGCGGTCGAACTCGGCGTCAACCACATCGACACCGCCGCCTTCTACTTCTCCTCGCTGCGCTCCGCCAACGAGCTGATCAACCGGGCGCTCGCGCCGTACGGCGACGACCTGGTGATCGCCAGCAAGGTCGGCCCGGCCCGCGGCCTCGACGGCCAGTGGGCGGAGCACGCCCGCACCCCCGAGCGGCTGCGCGCCCAGGTCGAACAGAACCTGCGCGAACTCGGCCGCGACCACCTCGACCTGGTCAACCTGCGGATCCTCGGCACCGACTCCGTCGCCGAACGCTTCGGCGCGCTGGCCGAGTTGCGCCAGGCCGGGCTGATCCGCCACCTCGGCCTGTCCAACGTCCACCCGCACCAGCTCGCCGAGGCGCAGACCATCGCGCCCGTGTCCTGCGTGCAGAACCCGTACGGCATCGGCGCCTCGCCCGCGCAGGACGAACTGCTGCGGCTCTGCGGCGAGCAGGGCATCGCCTTCGTCCCCTTCTACGCCATCGCCGGCGCGGGCCGGGAGGGCGGCGCGGGGCCGGCCGAGCCCGCCCAGGTACGGGCGGTGGCCGAGGCGCGCGGGGTGAGCACGGCGCAGGTGCGCCTGGCCTGGACGCTGCACCGCGGCCCGCACGTCCTGGCCATCCCGGGCACCGGCGACGAGGCGCACCTGGAGGACAACATCGCCGCCGGGGCGCTGCGACTGTCGGCGGAGGATCTCGCCCTGCTGGACGAGGCCCACACGGACGCCCACACCGGCTGAGCCGGAACCGGGCGGGGCCCGGTTCGCGTCGCTCCGGGACGACCCGACGTTGATCCCTGTCGACTTGACGCTCAGCCCTGTCGACCGAACGTCGATCCCTGTTGAGGAGTCCCGGAGCATGACCGACGCCACCGCCACCCGCTACCTCTACCTGGCCCGTCACGGCGAGGCCACGCCCGACGAGAGCGGGCTCACCGATGCCGGGCGCCGGCAGGCCGTCCTGCTGGGCCGGCGGCTGGCGGGCCGGCCGATCTCGGCGGTGCACCACGGCCCGCTGCCCCGGGCCGCGCAGACCGCGCGGCTGGTCGCGGAGCAGCTGGACGGCGTGACGCCGGTGGTGTGCGAGGAGGCCGGCGACTTCGTCCCGTACGTTCCGGAGCGGGCGGAACTGCCCGAGGACAGCGCCGATTTCCTGCTGGAGTTCCTCTCGCACGCCACCCCTGAGGAGTGCGAGCGCGGTGCGGCGCTGGCGCCACGGGCGGTCGAGCGGTTCACCGGGCCGGCGGCGGGCGGCGAGGAGCGGCACGAGCTGGTCGTCACCCACGCCTTCCTGGTCGGCTGGCTGGTCCGGCACGCCCTGGACGCCCCGGCCTGGCGCTGGCTCGGCCTCAACGCCGCCAACGCGGCGCTGACCGTACTGCGGTTCACCCCCGGCCGCCCGTCCGCCGTCCTGCTGCTGAACGACCAGGGCCACCTGCCCGAGGAGCTGCGCTGGACCGGCTTCCCGCCCGCACTGCGCTGCTGACAGCGCCCCTGAGGTCTCGTCAACCCGCCGTCGACAGAATATGCAGACCGGTCTACTATCTCCGCATGGGAGTCAAGGGCGAGGAGACCCGGGCCCGGCTGATCGCCGGCACCAGGGACCTGATCGAGGCACAGGGCTACTTCGGCACCGGCCTCAACCGGATCGTGGCCGCCACCGGCGCGCCGCGCGGCTCCCTCTACTTCCACTTCCCCGGCGGCAAGGACCAGTTGGTGGCGGCCGCGCTCACCGAGGCCGGCCAGGAGGTCGAGGCGCTGCTCACCGCACTCGCCGCCGAGGGCGCCGACACCGCCGCCCTCGCCGAACGGCTCGTCGAGGCCTTCGCCGAACGCCTCGCACAGTCCGACTACACCAGCGGCTGCCCGATCGCGACCGTCGCCCTGGAGACGGCGGGCACCAACGAGCCGCTGCGGACCGTCTGCGCCGAGGTGTACGCGCGGTGGCAGCAGGTCCTGACCGGCCGGCTGGAGGCCGAAGGCTACGGCCCGACCGAGGCCGAGACCGCCGCCGGCCAGACGCTCGCCCTCCTGGAGGGAGCGGTCCTGCTCGCCTCCGTCCGGCGCAGCCGCGAACCGCTGGACCACGCCCGGCACGCCGTCCGGCAGCTGCTCGGCAACCGCGACACGTAGGCGAGGGCACGCCGCCGTTCGTGCGGCGCCTCCGCACGCCGTCGCATCCTCGCGCGTCCTCGCACGCCCAAAAAATATGCAGACCGGTCTACTGAATACCTGAACCCTGGAGCGCCCCATGACGTCCGTCCCGCCGCCCCGCACGCTCGTCCTCGGCGCCACCGGCTTCCTCGGCCGCTGGCTGGTCCTCGAACTCCTCGCCCGCGGCGAACCCGTGGCCGCCACCGCCCGCGACACCGGCCGCGCCGCCGACCTCCGCCGCTGGCTGCGCGCACACCGGGCCGACGACTCGGCGCTCACCACCGTCACCGCCGACCTCACCCGCCCCGGGCTCGGCCTCTCCCCCGAGGACGACGCCCGGCTCGCCGACATCCGCGACGTCCACAACCTCGCCGCCCGCTACGACTTCGGCCTCACCCGCGCCCAGGCCGAACCCGCCAACGTCGACGGCGCCCTGCACGCGCTGCGGTGGTCCGCCACCCGTCCCCGGCTGCGCCGTCTGGTCCACCTCTCCGGCTACCGCGTCGGCCGCGACCCCGACCCCCGGTACCCGCTCCCGGAGCGCGCCACCGCCGCGCTCTACACCCGCCTCGGCGCGTACGAGGCCTCCAAGCAGCTCGGCGACGCCGCCGTCCGCGTCACCGCGCCCCACCTCGGCGTACCGCTCACCACCGTCAACCCGAGCAGCGTCATCGGCCACTCCCGGACCGGCGAAGCCGGCCAGTACCTCGGCCTGGCCCAGCTGGTCCGCCAACTCCACCGCGGCCGCCTCCCCCTGCTGCCCGGCACCCGACGCACCTTCCTGCCCGTCGTCACCGTGGACCACCTGGCGCGCTTCCTGGTCGCCGTCCCCGACCACGACCGCGTCCCCGTCCAGGCCCACACCGTCCTCGACGCCACAACCCCTTTCCTCCCCGACCTGATCACCCTGCTCGCCACCCACCTCGGCGTCCGCCCACCCCGCGCCCTGATCCCCGTCCCCCTCGTCCGCCGCCTCCCCCGCACCCTCACCGGCGCCGACCCGGAAACCCTCACCTTCCTCTCCGCGGACCGGTACGACACCACCTCCGCCGACCGCCTCGCCACCGCAGCGGGCCTCGCCCACCCACCCCTCGCCCCCGCCCTGACCACCTGGGCGACCCGCCTCGTCGAGGAGGACTTCGGCGCACGGTAAAGCGGCACGGGAAGTCGGCCAGGCCGACTTCCCGCGCAGGCCGCCACCGCAGGTCCCGGCCGGTCGTAGGTCCGTCAGTCGAAACGGGGACCGTACGCCTGACGGACGATCGGTCGGATCTCGCCCTCGGCCAGGTCCAGGGGGCCGAATCCCCGCATCTTCACCTCGCGGCCCGTCACCATCCTGGTGAGGTACCCGTGCGAGAGGGGGGCAGGCTCAGGGGGGCCGTCCTCGGCCACGATCCGACCGAGCCAGTCGACCACGGCATCGACCTTCTCCGGCGGTACACCGAGGGCTGCCGCACAGCGCCGCAGGTCCGGCAGGGCGACCTGGTCCGCCCCTTCGGCCCGCTTCGGGTCCGAAGCCGGGGTGTCCGTGTGGACCGTGTTGTTCGCGATCTGCGTCTGGACGGCGAGTTGCTCGGCCGCTTCCCCGTACCCCGCCGTACCGGCCAGGTCGTCGTTCACTGCGCCTCCCGGACGATCACGGCGCCTTCCGGACAAGCACCGCGTCTCCGGCGGCGGCCGCGCCGGCGAAGAAGTCGCGCAGTTCGCGCAGGTCGTGGACGACCCTGGCGGCCACGGATTCGGACCAGGGGGTCGGGTAGCCGAGGTGCGCGGCCGTGCGGGCGAGCACGGTGCCCTGTTGGCGGACGAGTTCGCCGAGGGCGAGTCCGGCGGCGGCCAGCCGGTCGTACCGGACGTCGCGGTCCTGGGGTGCGAGGTCGCCGAGTTCTTCCGGGGAACAGGTGTCCGCGGCCTGGCCGGGCAGGCGGCGCCAGAAGTGATCCACACTCACCCGCTCAGCCTAACGAAGTCCCGACGACCGGGTGGGGACGGTTCAGGCCTCGCCGGGGTGCCAGGCGGGCCATTCCCAGGGACGGTCGGCCCAGTGGACGCGTTGGGGGTCACGCGCGTCGAGGTCCGGGAAGAGCTGGTGGATGCGCGGTTCGAACTCCTCCGGCGCGAGCGGTTCCCAGCCGTGGCCCTCGAAGTGGACGAGGCGGTAGCGGCTGTCGGTCCGGAACTCGGCCACCTCGACCAGGGGTGCGGTCGTGCTGTTGGTCTCCATGACCCCAAGCATGTGGCGCGGTGGCAATCAACGCCCGTTCAGACCCCTCTTCCGGGTCATGTCCCGGCGTCGGCGCGCTCGTTGAGCACGGGAAGGTACGACGGGGGCCGACGGGGGGCCGCTGGAAGGACGAACACATGACTGGGCAGCCCACCGGAGGGCAGTGGCAGTGGCCGCAGAACGCGTGGCAGCCCCCTCCCGTCCCCACGCTTCCCCCGCCGCCGGTGCCCGCTCCCGCCCCGCCGAGGCGCCGCTCGCGCAAGGCGTGGGCGGCCGCGGCGGTCGGGACGGGTGCGGTGCTGGCCTCGGTCCTCGTGATGTGCGGGCCGGGATCGGGCGACGACGTGCGGATGGTGGCGTTGCCGTCGGCCTCGCCCTCCGCCACGGCCCCGGGCTCGCACCTGCCGCCGGTGTCCCCGCCGCCTGCCACGCCCGCGCCTTCTCCGCTGCCGGCCCCGGTCCCGGGGGGCGGTGCGACGGGCATGATGGGCACAACGGGCACGGCGACGGCGGCGACGGCGACGGCGACGGCGACGGCGGCCGATCCGGGGGCGGCGGACGCCCAGCACGGGTCGGCGAGCCCGCACCCGAAGACCGGCCGCAGCCCGCACGCCACCGCCCCGGCCCGGGGTACGTCGGGCGCGCCCGCCCCGACGGTTCCGGGGTCGGGCGCGTCGGTGCCGGGCGTCGGACCGGGCACCATCTGTGACCAGGCCGAACGCGTCGGCCGCTGGCCGGCCGGCTCGG
Source organism: Kitasatospora sp. NPDC034023 (assembly GCF_055575795.1). Lineage (NCBI taxonomy): Bacteria > Bacillati > Actinomycetota > Actinomycetes > Kitasatosporales > Streptomycetaceae > Kitasatospora > Kitasatospora sp. NPDC034023. The sequence goes on along the minus strand of NZ_JBVIRY010000022.1, from coordinate 43,147 downwards.
AGCAGGCCCGCCTCTGCCGAGGGGTCTACGGCTGAGCGGCCGGAACACCGGGTACCGCTGCCGCACCAGGCACCCCCGATACACCTGAAACCCCCAGCAGCCCCTTGTCCAGCCGCGGCGCCAGTACCCGCGCCAGCGTGTCGGTGATGTGCCCGGTGTCCCGGTACAGCACCACGCCCTCCAGGACCGCCGGGCAGGAGGTCCCGGTGCCGGGGCAGAGCAGTGGGCCGAGGTCGAGGGCCCGGACGCCGTACCGGGCGGCGAGCCCGCCGTCGAGCAGCGGGTCGGGTTCGAAGGCGGTGTCGCGCGGGAACGAGCAGGCGTCCGAGCGCCCGTCGGAGGCGGCGAGGCAGGTCGGGATGTCCTTGCCGGGCATCGGGGTGTCGCCGAGGTAGGCGAGCGGGGCGCCGAGCGCGGTGAGGCGGTCGAGGGTACGGGTCCAGCCTTCGGTGCGTTCCTCCTGGTTGCCGTAGCGGTTGAGGCCGGCCATCAGGACGAGGCGCGGCTTGGGTCCGGAGGTGAGCCGGGTGAGGGTGTTCTCGCGCCAGCGGTCGCATTCGTCGAAGGTGCGACCGAGCACGTTGTTGCGCACGGTGAGGGTGGCCAGTGGGCAGCCGGGTTTGACGAGGACTTCCAGCGCCCAGTGCCGCTGATCGGCCAGGGCGAGGGCGGCGGAGATCCACTGGCCGGCGTGTGAGTCGCCGAGCAGCACGATCCGGTCGGGGCTGTTGTCGGCGCCGAAGAGGCAGCGCGGGCTGGTGTCGGCGTTGAGCGGGATCTCGCAGCCCTTGCCGGGTGGGAAGTCCTCCCGGGCGCGGGCCAGCGAGGGGGTCAGGGTGAGGACCCGGGTGCCGGGGGCGAGCAGGCCGGGCCCGTCGGCGGCTCCGGCGGGGGCGGCGGTGGGCCCGGTGGTGGCGGCTCCGAGGGCGCGGACGGTGCCGCCGCCGAGGGTGAGCGCGGCGATCAGGGGGATGACGAGGGCGCTCGCGCCGACCGCGAGTCCGCGTCGGGGTGCCGGGCTGCTGCCGTAGCGCAGTGGCTGTTCGACCAGGTGCAGGGTGAGCCAGGCGGGGAGCGCACTGGCGGCGGTGAGCGCGGCCAGGGTGGTCCAGGGCAGCGCGCCGTACCGGGCCTGGGCGATGGTCAGCACCGGCCAGTGCCAGAGGTACCAGGCGTAGGAGAGGCGTCCGGCGGCGCGCAGCGGGCGGGTGGCGAGCAGCCGTCCGGCGTCGACGGCGCGGGGCGAGCCGTGTCCGGCGAGCAGGACGGCGGCGGTACCGAGGACGGGCAGGAGTGCGGCGGAGCCGGGGAACGGCGTACTGCGGTCGTACAGGAGGACCGGCGCGACGACGGCCGCCAGGCCGGCCCAGCCGAGCAGTCGGAGCGACCACCGCACCGGGCGCCGCGCGGTGCGGGAGGCGAGCGCCCCGCCGGCGAGGGCCGCGCAGGCGCCCGCCGCGAACTCCCAGAGCCGGCTGCCGGTGGAGAAGTAGGCGAGCGGCGCCGAGGTCTGTGTCCAGCGCAGGCACAGCACCAGCGAGGTGCCGCCGACGGCGACGGTGGCGAGGGTGATGGCGACGGTGCGGCGCCGCCCGTGCAGGTAGCGGGCGAGGCCGAGCAGCAGGACGCCCCAGAGCAGGTAGAACTGGTTCTCCACACCGAGGGACCAGAAGTGCTGCAGCGGGCTGGGGTCGCGTTCGGCGGCCAGGTAGTCGGTCTGCCGGCCGACGAAGCGCCAGTTGGCGAACTGGCCGGCGGCGGCGATCAGGTCGCGGGCGAGGTCGGTGCCGCGCAGCGGGTCGAGCAGGGCGCCGCCGGCGGCGGCGGTGGCGACCAGGACGGTGGCGGCGGCGGGCAGGATGCGCCGGGCGCGGCGGGCGGCGAAGTCCCACAGGCCGAGCGGGCGGCTGGTCAGCAGGCCGGTGATGAGGAAGCCGGAGATGACGAAGAAGATGTCGACGCCGACGTAGCCGCCGGTCAGGCCGGGGACGGCGGCGTGGAAGCCGAGGACGGAGAGCACGGCGATGCCGCGCAGCCCCTCGATGTCAGGGCGGAAGGCGGTGCGCCGGCGGGATTGCCCGCTCTCGGCGACGGTGGCGCCCTTCGGGACGGCGACCTCCCGGTCCACCCGGACGAGGTCGGGCAGCAGGTCGGAGGAGCCGACGGCGGATGATGACGAGGCGGACGGTGGGACGGCCGTGGACACGGCGGCGCTCCTTGCAGGGCTGGCAGCGGTGGTCGGGGCCGCCGGGCCGTTGGGGCGGCCGGGCGGAGTCCGCGCCGGTGGGGCGACGCGCAAGGAAACTCAGGGGGTGGAGCAGGGAATTGACGGAGTCTCAGAAGATCAGAAGATCAGCGGATCGGCCCAGCCCGACGCCAGCAGCCCACAGAGCAGCAGCACGGCGGTGACGGCGACGGCCTCGGCGCGTCCGAACCCGAGCTCGGAGCGGCTGCGTGCGGGGGCGACGACCTCGCCGACGGTGGCACCCTTGCCACCGTTCGCTCCGCCCGCCACCTTCGCACCGTTCAGGAGCGGCCACAGGGACCGGATCAGCGGGATCATGGTGTACGCGGTGAGCGCGAGCAGGGCGGTGAGCGCCCAGTACGGCCGCCAGCCGTGCAGCAGCGCGGCCCGGACCAGTCCGGCGGCGCCGGCAAGGACGACGAACCCGAGCCAGCCGACCCCGATCCGGGCGACCGCGCGGGCGAGTGAACTGCCGCCCGACACGGCGCCGGTGGGCACCCAGTCGGCGGAGCGGCGGCGCAGCGCGTGGGCGATGGCGACCACGTGGCAGAGCCCGCCGAGGAGTTGGACCCGGGTGACCTCGAAGCGCCAGCGGGTGCGGGACATCGCGGGCAGCAGCACGAGGGCGACCCAGATCGGCGGCAGGAAGGGGAGCACCTGCCAGGGTTCGATCTCCTCGGGCCGGAAGAACAGCATGATCAGGGCGGGCAACGGCACGGCGAAGACGTTCACCGCGCTGGTGAGGTAGCCGAGGATGCCGTTCCAGAAGCAGAGCCGGGCGGAGCGGGAGAGCGGTCCGCGGCGGAAGTCCGGGTCGCGGACGAGGGCCAGGGAGCCGAGGCACCAGCGGTACTGCTGGCTGATGAAGGCGGGCAGGCCGGTGGGCGACATGCCCTTGGCGACCAGCGCGGGCACGTAGCGGGTGGCCCAGCCGGCGCGGGCGAGGGCGAGGCCGGTGTAGAGGTCCTCGCTGTGGTCGATCTCGGCGAAGCCGCCGATCCGCTGCAGGGCGGCGCGGCGGTAGAGGGCGTTGGTGCCGCAGCAGACGGTGCCGTCCTGCGCGTCCCGGGAGGGCTGGATCCAGCGGTAGAAGATCTCCTGGGTGGCTCCCGCGGCGCGTTCGAGCCAGGACATGTTCGCGTCCGTGTCGAAGCACTGCGGGCTCTGCACGATGCCGACCCCGGGGTTGTCGAGGTAGGGCACCAGGTGGTGCAGGAAGTCGGGGCGGGGGCAGAAGTCGGCGTCCAGGACGGCGATGATCTCGCCGGTGCCCTCGGCCAGGCCGTGGTTGAGGTTGCCGGCCTTCTTGAAGCGGCCGCGGTCGGGGCGGGCGCGGTACTGGAAGCCGTAGGACTCGGCGAGTTCGCGCACCTCGGGGCGGTCCGCGTCGTCGAGGACCAGGACGGTCAGCTCGCCGGGCCACCGGACGGCGGCGGTGTGCCGGTAGGCGTTGTCGAGGACGGCCGACGGTTCGCCGGCGGTGGGCAGCAGCAGGTCCACGCTCGGGTGGCGGGCGGGCTGCCAGGCGCGCAGCAGCAGGTCGTGCGAGTCGCGGGTGAAGCGGCGGGCTCGCTGGCCGTCGGTGAGCGAGAGCAGCCAGGTGACCGCGTTGAGCACGGTGAGCAGCAGGAAGGGCCAGAGCAGCGGCTTGCTGAGGGCGAACAGGCCGAGCGTGGCGGTGGCTCCCGCGTAGGAGAGGGTGGCGCAGAGCAGCACCCAGCGGCGCTGCGGGCCGAAGTACCAGTAGAGCTCCTCGTCGTCGGGCGGGTCGGGCAGGCGCGGGTCGGGGTCCGCGGGTGTCCGGCGCGGACCGGCGTCGGGTGCGGGCATGGCGGTGCCATGGAGTACGGGCATGCGGAAATGGCCCCCCTGGGCATCGGACGGAACGTGGCCGTTCGACCTCAGCCTCTCACATTGGCCTAGACCAATCATGAACGAGGTATGACATCTCCGCATCGCCCCTGCTCAGTGACTTGACGCCGCATCACCTGCGGAATCCGGTCGACGCGCCTGAACCGAACCCCGAGGACGGCCCGTTGACCAGGCCGCGAGCGCGGCCCCGCGTCAGGCGGTCTTCAGCTCCTTGACCAGGTGCTCGAACCGCAGGTCCGGCCGCAGCGGGATGCCGAAGCGCTCGTCGCCGTAGGGGAACGGGCTGAACTCCCCGGTCCGGCGGAAGCCGCGCCGCTCGTACCAGGCGATCAGCTCGGCGCGCTGCTCGATCACCGTCATCTCCATCGCGCCGACGCCCCACTCCTCGCCGGCCAGCCGCTCGGCCTCGGCCAGCACGGCCCGGCCGACCCCGCCGCCCTGCTGGCCGGGGCGCACCGAGAACATCCCGAAGTACGCCCGGTCGCCGCGCCGCTCCAGCTGGCAGCAGGCGAGCAGCTCGCCGTCACGCTCGGCCAGCAGCACCAGCCCCTCGGGGTGGCCGACGGCCTCGGCGACGGCCTCGGGGTTGGTCCGCCGCCCGGCCAGCAGATCGGCCTCGGTGGTCCACCCGGCCCGGCTGGAGTCGCCCCGGTAGGCGGATTCGACCAGCTCCACGAGGGCCGGGACGTCGGCGGGCGTGGCGGCCCTGAAAGCGGGCTCCCCGACGGGCCGGGCGGTGTCGGTGGCGGTCTCGGTCATGGCTGGTCCTTCCTCCGTACTGGGGTGCCGCCCGTGCCGGCCGGCCCGCGGGCATCGTGTCACAGCGTGCGGGCCGTCCCCGGGCCCGGGATCGGCAGAACCGGCAACGTGCGTTGCCGGTGGTGGCGATCCGGCACCTGTGACGCCGGTTCAGAAATGTGTTCCAAGATGCCTGGCGGCACTGGCGGGGACATGGCTACTCTGCGGTACGGCCGCGCCAACACCCGGCCGCACCGGGCCATTTGGGCCATCCCGCACCGGATCAGAGGAGTGCTCATGCCTCGCTCTTCCCGCTCCGCCCGCACCACTGGCACCGCCCACACTGCCCGCACCACCGGCACCACCGGCACCACCCCCCGCCGCCGGCTGCCCGCGGTGGCCGCGCTCGCCGCCGCCACCGCCCTGGTCGCGGGCGTGGCCGCCCCGGCGTACGCGGCCGAGCCCGCCCCGGTCGCCCCCGTCGTCGAGGGCCACCCCGCCTTCCACCCGGACCGCGACTTCGCCGGCTCCACCGTCGCCGCCCACGAGGGCCGCGGCGCCACCGCGCCGCTCGCCTCCCTCGCCGTCACGCAGACCCCCGGGCTGGACGTCGCCAGCTACCAGGGCAACGTCAACTGGTCCTCGGTCGCCGCCAACGGCGCCAAGTTCGCCTACGTCAAGGCCACCGAGGGCACCGGCTACACCAACCCGTATTTCGCCCAGCAGTACAACGGCTCCTACAACGCCGGCCTGATCCGCGGCGCCTACCACTTCGCGCTGCCGAACTCCTCCTCCGGCGCCACCCAGGCCGCCTACTTCGTGAACCACGGCGGCGGCTGGTCCGCCGACGGCAGGACCCTGCCGCCCGCCCTGGACATCGAGTACAACCCCTACGGCGCCACCTGCTACGGCCTCGGCCAGAGCGCCATGGTCAGCTGGATCCGCGACTTCAGCAACACCGTGCACTCCCGCACCGGCCGCTACCCCACCATCTACACCACCACCAACTGGTGGACCCAGTGCACCGGCAACTACGGCGGCTTCGGCGCCACCAACCCGCTCTGGGTAGCCCGCTACGCCTCCACCGTCGGCACCCTGCCGAACGGCTGGGGCTACCAGACCTTCTGGCAGTTCGCGGACTCCGGCACCTTCCCCGGTGACCAGAACTACTTCAACGGCGCGGCCGACCGCCTCCGGGCCCTCGCCCTGGGCTGAGGCACCCGTGCCGGTGCGGGGCGCCGCAGCGCGCCCCGCACCGGCCGGAGTCGAGCCGAAGAGCCACCGGGCCCAAGCGGCCACCGAGGAGGTCGCCGGACCGAGGAGGTCACAGGGCCTTGAGGCCGTCCAGGAGCTGCCGGCCGCCGGGGCTGCCGAGGCCGGTGCACGGGTCCCAGCCGGGCCCGGAGGCGTACGCGCCGTTGCTGCCCCGGGTGACGTCCCGCAGGACCTTCGTCGCGAACTTCCCGTACAGCAGCGGGTTGAGGAAGCCGACCTGCGCGGAACCGGGCAGGGCCTGGTTGACCCGGGCGAGCAGGGCGGACCACATCGGGGCGGCGGCGCTGGTGCCGCCGGTCTGGTGGAAGTTCACACCGTCCACGCTCGGGACGACCACACCGGTCTCCGGGTCGGCGAGGGCGGCCACGTCCGGGACCCCGCGTCCCCGCCGGTGCAGCGGGTTGACCGAGGGCGGCACGTTGACGTGGTCCTGGTACGGCGGCACCGGGAAGATCGCGCTGACGCCGCCGCCCGTACGTCGGCCCGGACCGTCGTCCCAGACGGTCTCGCTGGCGACCTGCCCCTGGCGCACCACCAGCCGGGTGCCGCCGACGGCGAGGACGTGCGGGTCGGAGGAGGGGTAGTCGGCGTGGGCGCGCTCGTCGTCGGCCTGGTCGCGGGAGCCGTCGTCGCCCGAGGCGCAGCAGATGCTGATGTTCCTCTCCGCCGCGCTCGCGAAGGCCCCGTCGATCCGGTCGACCGCGCCGGCGGTGAACAGGCTTGCGGCGACCAGCTCGGGGTTGCCGTAGCTGCAGGAGATCACCGTGGGCCGGTTGTCGGTGTCGTTGACGATCCGGGTGATCACGTCGACCCAGCCGCGCTCGGTGAACTTCGTGAAGTACACGACGATCTTCGCCTTGGGGGCGAGAGCGCCCACCACCGCGAGGTCGAGCATGATCTCGCCGGTGGTGTCCGGCGTGTCGAAGTCGGCGTCCTGGCCCGGATCGTTGCCGGGGCTTCCGACGTTCGGGATCACCACGTCGGTGATGTCCGGCATCGGCTGGTGCAGGACGTCGACGAAGTAGTTCCGCAGGGCGTCGAGCGAGTAGCCCCCGGAGGGGACGCCCGGCGCGGTGTCCCCGTTGAAGGCGAGTACGGCGATGCACTGCCCGGTCCCGTCGGTGCCCTCGGGGTAGGCGTACGGGGCCTGCAGAGCCGGCGGGAGGAAGGCGCCCGGCCGGACCACCGGGGCGGCGTGGGCCACCGGGGTCGCCTCGGCGGTCCGGCGGATCAGCAGGCGGGAGCCGATCGGCCGGTCGTCCAGGCCGAACACTCCGGTGACGATGCCCTGCAGCTGGGCGGGCACGTAGACCTGGCCCTCCCGGCCGCGGTAGACCCGGGGCTTGCCCTGGGCGTCCTGGAAGCGGTAGCGGGCGAGGGTGACCCGGAAGGCGTCGGCGATGTCCTCGGTGGTGCCGGTCAGGTCGACGCTGCGGGCCAGCGGGTCCTCGTCGGAGAGGGCGAGGCGGTGCTCGGCGGCGAACGCCTCGAGCGTCTTGCGGTCGGTGTCGCTCCACCGGTGGGTGGCGGCGTACTCGTCGTCGGTGGGCACCGTGCGACGGGTCGGCGGTTGGAGCGCCAGCTCGTACACGTCCGGGCGCGGGGGCGCGCCGGGGTCGCGTCGCAGGTAGACGGTGACGGTGAGGGGGGTTCGTGGGTCGGCCGGTCCGATGACCCGCGCTCCGCCGAGCGGAACGCGGGAGCTGTCCGGCAGCGCCACGTAGTGGGTGCTCGACATGATCGCTCCAGCGGTCGGGGTCAGCGCCGGGAGCTCGCGACGGTGGGTCGTGCGCTTTCGACTGTCCGTATACGGCACACGTTTATGTCGTACACGTACAGCGTCCCGCCGGTCCCGCGCGGCGTCAACCCGCGTGGCGTCGAGCGCACCGCCCCCGGCCGGGACCGGGGGCGGTGCGGGCGATCGGCGGATGGGCGCTGCCGCTCAGCCGTCGATGCGGTGCTGGCTCCAGAAGGAGGTCAGGTCCACGGTGGTGGCGGCCTGCGCCGCGGCCTTGAACTCCGCGGTGGTGGACACGCCGTACCAGTGCGACTGCGCGTAGTTGCGCAGCAGCGTGGTCATCGCGCTGTCGCCGATCGTCCGGCGCAGGTCGTGCAGGGCGCACTTGCCGTAGTCGTAGACGACCGTGGCGTAGCGGGAGGAGTTGGCGTCCCAGTAGGCCATCGAGTTGGTGATCTTCTCCGCCGACGAGGCCCAGGAGACGCTGTTCCAGCAGCCGTTGCCGGTCTTTCCGAGGGCGAGGTCGGTGGCGTAGTCGGTGAAGGCCTCGTCCAGCCAGGGCCCGTTGTACTCGTCGTCGCCGACGATGCCGTACCACCACTGGTGGCCGATCTCGTGGGTGAGCGCCGTGGTGCTGACCAGGTCGAGGACGAAGCCCGGGTACTCCATGCCGCCGAACCAGAAGCTGTTGTCGATCACCGCGTCCAGTTCGCCGTACGGGTAGGCGCCGAAGCGCTGGGCGTGGGCGTCGACGGCCGAGGTCGCGGTGGAGAGCATCGACCTGGCGTCCGCGCTGCTGATCCCCGCCACCGAGTAGACGTTGACCTTGATCCCGGCCGCCGAGGTGCCGGAGATCCTGGTGAACGGCCCGGCGCCCCAGGCGAAGTCGCGCACCTTGCTCGCGGTCGCCTTGGTGACGGTCCGGCCGGCCGCGCCGGGGGTGTCCACCGAGGTGCCGGTCGCGGGCACCAGCAGGCTCGTCGGGTGGTCCAGGGTGACGGTGAAGTCGGAGGCCACCGAGTAGAAGGACTCACCGTTGTTGGTGTACGGGTCGAGGTGCCAGCCGGCCGCGTCCCGGATCGCCAGGACGGGCAGGGCGTTGCCGAGGAAGTTGTACGCGCCGTCGTGGCCGAAGCGGTCCGCGCCGCTCGGCACGGTGATGCCGAGGTCGAAGCCGACGGTGCCGCTCTGGCCCTGCGCGAGCGGCGCCGGCAGGGTGATCTTGAGCGCCGTGCAGTTCACCGTGAGCGGGGAGGGCGTGCCGCCGGCCACGTTGGTCACCGTGATCGGGGTGCTGGGGCAGCTGCCGTGGGCGTTGTCCCACAGCCGCAGGTACACCTCGGTCAGCGGGGTGGGCGAGGCGTTGGTGAAGCTCACGCTCTCGTGCCCGGTCCAACTGCCGCCGGAGGCGTCACTGGTGAGGCTGACGGTGTAGCCGGGCGCGGCCGGGGTGCGGGTCGGGTCGCCGGGCTGGGGTGGGGTGGTACCGCCGGAGGCGTCCAGGGTGACGTCGTCCAGCACGAAGCTGGTCTGCAGGCTGGAGTCCTCGACCCCGGTGAAGGAGAGCGTCCCGGTCTGGCCCGCGAGGGCGGAGACGTCGACGGTCTTGTGCACGTACCCGCTCTGGGCGTCCAGGTTGGAGTAGGTGGCCAGGGTGGTGGAGCCCAGCTTGACGGACAGTTTGTCGTAGGCGGTGCTGGTGGTCGTCTCGGCGGTGTCGATGTGCAGCCAGAACCCGAGCGTCGCGGTGCCGCACCCGGCGGGGAGGGTAACGGACTGCGAGAGCGTGTCGGTGTGGGTGGAGCCGTAGCCGTCGAGCCAGGCGTAGGAGCCGCCGGAGTGCGCGCTCTGGCCGCTGTCGGCGGTGATCGCGCCGCTCGGTGCCGTCCAGGGCGAACTGCCGGACTCGAAACCGCCGTTGGCCACCACCTGGGCGGGTGTGCAGTCGGCGGCGCTCGCCACATTGGGGGTGGCGAGCGCCGTGAGGCCGGCCGCCGCGAACAGGGCGGCGCCGGTCAGGGCATGCAGGAGTCTTCTCATCGGAACCTCTCATGGGGGAGCGGGCCGGGAGGAGCAGCGTGACAGCAAACGCGTGCCGTTGAAAGGCTCATGACACCAGGTGAGACGGGAACGGGCCCCGACCAGGCCCGGAGCGAGACCGGTGCCGAACCCCGAGCGGGACCCCGAGCGGGACCGCCGCGGGCTCGGCACCAGCCCAGCACCGGCTCAGCACGGACTCAGCACCGGCTCAGCACCGGCTCAGCGCGGGTCGACCAGCTCCGGGGCGAAGACCGTGCCGAGCGGCTCCGGACCGATGTACTGCTGGCAGTTGCAGGGCCGCGCCTCGTACTGCAGCGGGCGGCGATCCGCGTCCCAGGCGGTCGGGGCCTCGACGACCTCGTGGCAGCGGCCCTGCTTGTCGTGCTTGGCCAGGTGGTGGGTGCAGCCGCAGACCGGCTCCGGCGGCCGGTTCCCCGCCTCGAGGGCCGCGTGCTGCCGCTCGGTGGCGGCGAGCAGCTCCATCTTTCGCTCGTGCCGCACCTTCAGTGCCTTCCGGGCGTCCTTGACGATCCATCCGCTGCCGTACAGGACGGCGGGCAGCACCCACCACAAGTTGAAGACCTGGTCCATTGACTCTCCCCCGATCGGGCCGGTTCCGGCCGCTGATCATACTGCTGACCAGGGCTTACCGCCCCCGCCGGAAGGGCCGCCTCAGCGGATGACCGGCAGCACCGGCTGCACGCTGCGCCCGGTCGCCGCCTCGATGAAGGCCACCGGGTCGGCGACCTCCGCCAGCAGGGCACGGGTCGCGCGCAGGGCCGCGTCGGCGGGCGGCGGGCCGCCGACGGCCGCGATCAGGTCGAGCAGGTGAACGGTCGCCTCCATCAACGCCACCTCGCCGAGCGCGCCGACCGTCACGCTGCCGAGCAGCGGGTGCGCCACCGTCGCGCTCGGCGGCAGGTCGTCGAGCGCGGCCAGGGCGGCCGGGCCCTCGACCCCGAACCGGGCGAGCAGCAGCGCGGGTTCGGTCTGCCCGGCCGCCTGCTTCGCCGCGTCGGCGATCTGCCCGGCGGCGGTGTGCGCGAGGCCACCGGGCCGGTTGTAGGCGCGCAGGATCCCGGCGCCGGTGGTGATCTCGGCCGGCCCGTCGAGGACGGCCGTGCGCAGCCCGGTGAACATCTCCGGCACCGGCGCCGTGTGTGTGTACAGCTCCCGGACGGTCCACTCGGGCAGCCGGGTCGGCCGGTCCCAGTCCTCGGCGCTCAGGGCCGCGCCGCGCTCCGCCCAGGAGGCCCAGGCCTCCGCCAACATCGCGCGCACCGGGTCGTTCTGACTGATCATCGGTTCTCCTCGGGGCAGTGGCTGCGAAACAGGGGCTGGGGACGGCCCCACGCTACCCGGCACCCCCGAAAACCACTTGCCGCCCCCGGGCCCCGGCCACCACGATCGGCGCATGACCGACTCCGCCGCCCGCCCGCTGTCCGTGACCGCCGCCGCCCGCCCGGCCGTGGTCCGACAGCAGCCCGGCCGCCCCCGGAGGCCCGACGCCGCACGCGCGTGAGGGCCGCGCTGGTCGCGGGCCTGCTCGCCGGGTACGGCGTCGCCGTCCCGGTGGGGGCTGTCGGGGCCTACCTGGTCGCGCTCACCGCACGGACCTCGCTGCGCACCGGCGCCTGCGCCGCCCTCGGCGTGGCCGCCGCGGACGGGCTGTACGCGCTCCTCGCGGCGGCCGGGGGCGGCGGTCTCGCACCGCTGCTGGAACCGGTCGCCCGGCCGCTGCGGATCGGCTCCGCCCTGGTCCTGCTGGCCCTGGCCGCCCGGACGACCCACACCGCGCTCCGTCACCGTACCGGGGCAGCCGCGACGCCCGAGCCGGCGCCGCCCGCCCCCGCCCGGGCCTTCCTCACCCTGCTCGGGATCACCCTGCTGAACCCGCTGACCGTGCTCTACTTCGCCGCCCTGATCCTCGGCGGCGGGGGCCGGGACGACGCGACCTCCGGCACCCTCGCCCGGGCGGTGTTCGTGGCCGCCGCGTTCGCCGCCTCGGCGAGCTGGCAGCTGCTGCTCGCCTCGGGCGGCGCACTGCTGGGCCGTGCGCTGACCGGTCCGCGCGGCCGACTACTCACCGCACTCGGCTCCTCCGCCCTGGTGGCCTGGCTCGCGGTCCGGCTGCTGGTCGGCTGACCAGCGGAATCGCCGGAGCGGCGGAGCGGCGGAGCAGCACCCGTTACGCCCGATTCATACCTTGTATCCTGGTTCTGTATCCGCTGAGTGACATCCGCTGCAGAGGGATCCGCTGAGCGACATCCGCTGATTGACATCCGCCGCGGAGAGATCCGCCGAGAGAGATCCGCCGCAGAGCCCCCGCCGGTCCGCCCGACCGGCTCGGGCACGGCCGACGACGTTGGCACCGACCCCGAGGAGCGCGGACATGGTTGAGCGGAACGACACCGAGAAGCGGGGGCGGCTGAGCCGCCCGCTGGTGCTCGACGCCGCCGTGGCCCTGGTCGACCGCGAGGGCCTGGCCGCGCTGACCATGCGCCGGCTGGCCACCGAACTGGGCGTCGAGTCGATGGCCCTGTACCGCTACACGCCGGGCAAGGAGGCCCTGCTCGACGGCCTGATCGAGGCCTACTTCACCGAGGTCAACGCCCGGCTGCGGACCAGCGCCGCGAGCGGCCCGCGCGAGCCCGAGCGGCACCGGCCCGAGCGGCGTCGGCCCGAGCAGCGCCTGGCCGTGTGGCGGCTGGAACTGCGCCGGATCGCCCGGTCCTTCGCCGCCGCGGCGCACGCCCACCCCGAGATCCTGCCGCTGGTCGCGACCCGCCCGCTGGCCGTCCCGATGGCGCGGCGGCCCGCGCCGGTGCTCGAACTCACCGAGCACATCCTCGCCGTGCTCGGGCGGGCCGGCTTCGACGACGCGACCGCGCTGACCGTCTACCGCGCCTTCGTGGCCTGGAACCTCGGCTGCCTGCTGGTGGACAAGCGCCAGGTGGTCGACAACCCGGAGGAGCCGGACCCTGCCCTGCGGCTCGGCCTGCACCGGCTGCCCGCCGCCGAGTACCCGCGGCTGCGCGCCCTGGTGCCCCGCTTCGCCGACTTCGACGACGAGGGCGAGATGCTCAGCGGCCTGGACAGCCTGCTGGACGGGATGCCGCAGCCACCCCTTGACGCGTTCTACGGCGGCGACGCATCCTGAGGATACGAGGTACACGTCGGACATATCCGCTCATATCGGCGCCGTCGGGCGGGCCGCCAGAGACCGCTCCGGCCACGCTTCGACGGCGCCCGGAAGAAGTCCCCCATGTCCGCCGTTCCGAACGAACCACTCCACGATGACATCCTGCGCCTGCGCGTCACCGCCAGGGACCCGGAGACCCTGCGCGCGCTGCTCCGCGACACCCGACCCGACACCGGTGGACGCCCGCACGTCGAGGCGGACGGCCGCGTCGGCATCGACGTCTACGCCACGGCCGACCAGGTCCCGGCCCTCGAACGCGAGGGCATCACGGTCACCCGGACCGGCAACGCCAGCGAGGCCGGGCGCGCCGCCCAGGCCGAGGTCGGCAGCGGCGACCGGTTCGCCCCCGCCGACGCCGTCCCGCGCGGCCTGGCCGCCAAGCTCGCCGGCTGACCCGGGAGGCCCGCCATGCCGTACCTGAACGTCACCGAGGTCGAATCCGCCGTGACCAGCCTGGCCACCGCCTACCCCGGGCTCACCCAGCTCATCACCCTGCCCGACCAAACCTACGAGAACCGCACCGCCCACGCCCTGAAGATCGGCGGCCCCGCCCCCTTCCCCAAGCCGTGCCTGATGATGATCGGCGGTGTCCACGCCCGCGAATGGGGCAGCTGCGAGATCCTCATCCACCTCGCCGCCGACCTGCTGGAGGCCCAGCGGGACGGCACCGGCCTCGGCTACGGCGACACCGCCTTCACCGCCGACCAGGTGCAGGCCCTGCTCCGGCGCCTCGACCTGGTGCTCTTCCCGCTGGTCAACCCCGACGGCCGGCACTACAGCCAGACCGTCAAGTCGATGTGGCGCAAGAACCGCAACCCGGCCAACGCCGGCATCAACCCGCGCCCGGCCTGCATCGGCGTCGACATCAACCGCAACTACGACTTCCTCTTCGACTTCGCCACCGCCTTCGACCCGAACGCCAACCCCCAGGTGTCGGCCGACCCCTGCGACCCGATGGTCTACGCCGGCCCGACCGCGTTCTCCGAGCCGGAGACCCGCAACGTCCGCTGGCTGCTCGAGCAGTTCCCCCGGACCAGGTGGTTCGTCGACGTGCACAGCTACTCGCAGGACATGCTCTACAACTGGGGCGACGACGACAACCAGTCGATCGACCCCGACATGAACTTCCGCAACTCCCAGTACGACCACAAGCGCGGACTGCCCGACGACGACGCGTACGCGGAGTACATCCCCAAGACCGACCTCGACAGCGCCGTGCTGCTCGCCGACGCGTTCTGCCATGGCGTCCAGGGCGTGCGCGGCCTGACGTACAAGGCGATCACCGGCTTCCACCTGTACCCGACCAGCGGCACCAGTGACGACTACGTCTACTCCCGCCACTTCGTCGAACCCGACCGGGGCAAGGTGCTCGGCTTCACCGTCGAGTGGGGCACCGAGTTCCACCCGCCGTGGGCGGAGATGGAAAAGATCGTCCTCGACGTGGACGCCGGGCTGCTGCAGTTCTGCCTGGCCGCGACCTGAACGACCCCGAGCCGGACGACCCCCAACGACCCCCAGCCACAGTGCCCGACAGCAGGGCGCCCGCCACGACCGACCGTGGCGGGCGCCTTGGGTGTGCGTGCTCAGGCGGCCCGGTGGAAGAAGAACGGGTCGATGGACGGCGGGACGCGGGACACGCCGTCGAGGTTGAGCAGTTGGTGGGTGGTGAAGTTGGCGTTGCGCAGGTACGTCACGCCGACCGGGAAGTTGGCGAGGTCCGGCGTGTTGTTGCCGGCGAAGATTCCGTAGAAGTCCTTTCCGACCGTGACCATCCGGATGTAGTCACCGAGGTACGGCAGCTGAGCGCCCGCTGACGGGACGTCGCCGGGAGCCTGGTGCAGCACGTGGCTGTCCACCGTCTTGAAACCGTCGTCGGTCAACTCCAGCACCGTCGACCACTGGTTGTGGGCCAGTTCCTGGTGGACCAGCCCGACCAGGCCGTCGGAGTTCACCGCCAACGACGGGTTCTTGCCGTTGATGATGTCCTTGCGCGGCGCGGTCCAGGTCTGTCCCCGGTCCGCCGAGTGGCGGACGTGCAGGACGTAGTCGGTGGGGGCGTTTCCGCCGACGTTGTCGCAGAAGGCGACCCACACGCTGTTGGAGTCCGTGGGATCGACCGCGATGGACAGGTCCGCGCCGGTGCGCTCCTGGCCCAGCGTCCGCAGTTGCGAGTTGAACCGGACCTTCCGGCCGGTGACCACCCGCTGGCCCATCTCGCCGTCGACCGAGTCCAGCAGGTCCTCGAACGGGTTCGGTCCGATACCACCCTTGTCGTCGCGGGTCACCACGACGTCGAAGGTGAAGATGTCCCCCGGGCTGGTGCCGGTCACGCTCTGGAACGCGATGTACACCGTGCCGTCCGGGTGCGTGGCGATCCGGACCGGCGGCCCGTCGAAAAGCGTACCGGGGCGCCGGTCGAGCCGGACCGGCGCGAACCCGGCCGGGCGCGGCCCGGTACCCGCGTCGCTGGACACGTCCACCGTGGCGGACCCGGCCGGTTGGGAGGCGTCGTTGTTGCCGACGTACACCCGGTCGGTGCTGTGGTTGTTCACCGCGACGGTGGTGGCGACCACCCAGGGCTGGTCCTCGTCGGTCCGGTCGACGAGCACGGACATCGGGGTGGCCGCGGTGATTCTCGGCGCGCGCAGGATCTGCATGTCGCCGGTCACGCCGTTGAGGATGCCCGTGTAGAGCTTGCCGCCCTGCGAGCCGAAGCCGACGCTGATGTCCCCGGTGCCGAGGTCCCCGTTGCCCGGGACGACGCTGTTCAGCACCCAGGTGTTCCCACCGTCGGCCGAGACGTAGACCGGGGCGAGCGGACCGCCCATCGGGTCGGGGGTGAAGGCGGTCGCGACCATCTCGTTCGGGTTCTCCGGGTTGACCGCGAGGCTGGGTTCACTGTCCAGGAGCCGGTCGCCGCTCAGCGCCTTGGGGGTGATGTTGACGACCTTGATGGTGGGCATGTCGGCTCACCTTCCTTCCCGCAGTACGGCGAGCTTCTGCGCCGGCTGGCGGTCGTCGCGGTCGAGCAGCCGGAACGGCGCCTCCGCGGCCAGTTCGCTGCCCTTCTCCGTCGCGTGCAGGAGCCACAGGGCCTCCTGCCCGGCTTCCGGCTTGGGCACATCGCGCCAGCGGACGTCCACACTGCTCGGGTAGAGGACGGTGGTCCGCCCGGGGGAGAGCTCGCCGCGATGGACGATCGAGACGTCGAGGGCGGCACGCCACCAGTGCGGCGCGTGCTCGGAGTAGGCCTCCTTTCCGAGGTCCTCCAGCCCGACCACCCTGGCGACCACCACGGCGTCGGCCACGGCGGCGTGCGCGACGATGTCCTCGTTCCGGATCCTGCGCTGCACCGACGAGAACGGCATCTCGTCGGCGGTGGTCGCGGCGAGCGCGATGTGGGACTGGACGGCCGCTGCGGGCAGCCGGCCGATCTCGGTGACACCCAGGCCTTCGCCGTAGACCAGGCCCTGGGTGAAGAACGCGGCCGTGTCACCGACCTTGAGCAGATCGGCGTCGGGCGCCAGTTGGACGGTGACCTCGCTGCCCGCGAGCTGCCGGAAGGCGTCGGGCGCGTGCAGCACCTCGTCCACCTTCACCACCGCCGTCCGTTCGTTGCGGTCCTCGACCGGAACGGCCGCCAGGGACGTACCGCCGACCCTGGTCACGGTGCCGCGGAAACTGAGCGGGGCCTGCCGGACGAGTGCGGTCAGCTGGTCGTGCTCGGCAGTCGATGTTGCGTCAGTCATGACGATCTCCCTCCCCCCTCATCGCGCGGCGCGGACCGAGGAAGGGTGCGCCCGGCGCCACTCGATCCGCGCGCCGAGCAGGCAGGCGGCGGTGACGGCGGCCGCGAGCGCGACCACGAGCCACTCCGCCGCGCCGCTGCCGGCGTCCGGGTCGATGCCGAGGAGCGTCTCGATCCACTGCGGCCACACCAGGGTGAGCAGGAACAACAGTCCGGACAGCCCGCCGAGGGCCGTCTCCAGCCAGAAGCGGGGCCGGACCGGATTCGATTGTCGGAAGGGCATCACTGCGCCTCCCCTTCTCCAACCGCCCGGGCCGCGCCGCGACGCAGTGCGCGCCGTTCCCGTGCCGCCGCACCGTGGCGGCGGCACGGGCCGGCCGGGCCGGCCCGGGTCGGGGGTCGCTCCCCTCGGCGCCGCCGGTCGGGGGCGCGGTCGCCGTGGGAGATGGGTTGCTTCGATCCGCAGTGTCGGGCTGCGGTGGGAGTGCGTCGGGGAGGGCTCGCGGTGTGACGCTGCGTGCCGCTCCCAGCGCTGTACGCCTACGAGGCACACGTACTTCGTATACGAGTCTGCGCGCCGCGCCCGGCCAGGTCAAGGGCGGGGCGGGGCGGGGCGGGGTCGGGCAGTCGGCGGACGGGGCTCGGGTCAGATCCGGGCGCCGAGCATCCGCAGCACCAACTCACCGTAGCGGCGGCCGAGTTCCTCGGGCGTCTCGGTCGAGCGGTCGGTGTACCAGCGGGAGACGTCGATGCCCAGCGAGGTGACCGCGCGGGCCGCCGTCCGCACCTCCGAGACCTGGAACTCGCCGGCCGCCGCGCCCGCCTCGATCAGTGCGCTGACCTCGCGCTCGATGTCCAGCCGCAGTGCGGCGACCACCGCGTAGGCGTCCTCGGGCAGCGCGTGCAGCTCGTAGTTGACCACGCGGCCGACCGTCCGGGCCCGGGCGTGCCAGGCGGTGAACTGCTCGACCAGTCGCCGCATCCGCACCGCCGGGCCGCCCTCGCCGACCACCGCGTCCCGGACCAGGGCCAGCGTGGCGGCGTGCCCGGCCTGGCTGATCTCGGCCAGCAGCGCGGCCTTCGACTGGTAGTGGATGTACAGCGCGGCCGGGCTCATCCCGGCGGCGGTGGCGATGTCCCGGGTGGTGGTGGCGTGGAAGCCGCGCTCCGCGAACGACTCGACGGCCGCCTGGAGCAGCCGGTACGCCGCTTCGGGGCGGGTATCGGCGCCGGGCAGGGTCGGCCAGAGGTCGGCCATCGGGGTGCTGGTCATGGCGTCATCCTCCCAGAGAACCCACACGGGGACTCGCACAAACTTTCCCACCGGCCGGGTCGGCGGGCTGTTGACAGGCTCCCGCACCGACACCATGCTGAGCAAGCGCTTAGTCAGCGATGGTAAGCCGGATCCTCGCACGAAAGGCAGGACGCTCCGTGGTGCACTCCTTCAAGGGCCGGGTGGCCGTCGTCACCGGATCGAGCCGGGGCATCGGCCTCGGCATCGCGCGCGAACTGGTCGACCGCGGCGCCAAGGTCTGCCTCACCGCCCGCAACCCCGAGCCGCTGGCCGAGGCCGTCCAGGACCTGGGCGGCCCGGAGAACGCCATCGCCGTCGCGGGCAAGGCCGACGACCCGGCCCACCAGGAGGAGGCGATCGCCCGCACCCTGGAGGCCTTCGGCCGACTCGACCACCTGGTCAACAACACCGGCATCAACCCGGTCTACGGGCCGGTCCTGGACACCGACGAGGACGCCGCCGCCAAGATCATCGCCGTCAACGTGCTCGGCCCGCTGGCCTGGACGCGCCGCGCACACGCCGCGTGGATGGGCGAGCACGGCGGCTCGATCGTCAACGTCGCCTCGATCGCCGGCATCCGCGCCTCCGCCGGGATCGGCATGTACGGCGTCAGCAAGGCCGCGCTGATCCGGCTCACCGTCGAACTCGGCGCCGAGCTGGGCCCGCAGGGCATCCGGGTCAACGCCGTCGCACCCGCCGTGGTCAAGACCAGGTTCGCCGAGGCGCTGTACGAGGGCCGCGAGGAGCAGGTCGCCGCCGCCTACCCGCTCGGCCGGCTCGGCGTCCCCGAGGACGTCGCGGGCGCGGTCGCCTTCCTGCTCTCCCCGGACGCCGGCTGGATCACCGGCCAGACCCTGGTCGTCGACGGCGGGGTCACGCTCGGTGGCGGGCTGTGACGGCCGGGGCGTTCCACGACCAGGGCGTCGTGGTCACCGGCGCCGGGCGGGGCATCGGCGCCGCGCTGGCCCGGGCCTTCGCCGCAGCCGGGGCCCGGGTGGTGGTCAACGACCTCGACGCCGAGGCCGCCCATGCCGTCGCCGAGGACTGCGGCGGCACCGCCCTGCCCGGGGACGCCGCCTCCGCCACCGGCCTCGCCACGCTCGTGGACCGGGCCCGCGCGGCCCTCGGCGAGATCGACGTGTGGTGCGCCAACGCGGGCGTCGCCCCGGTCGGCGGGGCCGACGCGCCGGCCGCCGCCTGGGCCAGCGCCTGGGAGGTCAACGTGCTCGCCCACGTCCGGGCCGCCGAACTGCTGCTCCCCCGCTGGCTGGAACGCGGCGAGGGCCGCTTCCTGTCCACCGTCTCCGCCGCCGGGCTGCTCACCATGCTCGGCTCGGCCCCGTACGCCGTCAGCAAGCACGGCGCGCTCGCCTTCGCCGAGTGGCTCTCCGCGACCTACCGCCACCGGGGCGTACGGGTGCACGCGCTCTGCCCGCAGGGCGTGCGCACCGACATGCTCGCCTCCACCGGGGCGGTCGGCGAGGCCCTGCTCGCGCCGACCGCGCTGGACCCCGAGGACGTCGCCGAGGCGGCCCTGGCCTGGCTGCTCGAGGACCGCTTCCTGATCCTGCCGCACCCCGACGTCGCCGAGTACTACCGGGTCCGGGCCACCGAACCGGACTGCTGGATCGCCGGGATGAACCGGCTCCAGCAGGGACTGGAGAGGAGTGAGGCACTGTGAGGGCCTGGCAGGTGGGAGAGCTCGGTGAGCCGGCCGCGGTGCTGCGGCTCGTCGAGGACGTGCCGCGACCGGTGCCGGGCCCGGGGCAGCTGCTGGTCCGGGTGCGGGCCGCCGCCGTCAACTTCCCGGACGCGCTGATGGTGCGCGGGCAGTACCAGGTGCGCCCGCCGCTGCCGTTCACGCCCGGAGTGGAGCTGTGCGGCGAGGTCGCGGACGGGCCGAGGCAGGGCGAACGGCTGATCGGCAACCCGGTGCTGCCGCACGGCGCCTTCGCCGAGTACGCGCTGCTGGACGCCGCCGCCGCCTTCCCGGCACCCGAGGCGCTGGACGACGCCGAAGCCTCGGCACTGCACATCGGCTACCAGACCGCGTGGTTCGCTCTGCACCGCCGGGCCCGGCTGCGCTCCGGCGAGACGCTGCTGGTGCACGCGGCGGCCGGCGGCGTCGGCAGCGCGGCCGTCCAGCTCGGCCGGGCCGCCGGGGCCAGGGTGATCGCGGTGGTCGGCGGGCCGTCGAAAGCGGAGGCCGCGCGGGCGCTCGGCGCCGACCTGGTCGTGGACCGGAAGGCCGAGGACTTCGTCACCGCCGTCAAGGAGGCCACCGGCGGGCGCGGCGCCGACGTGGTCTTCGACCCGGTCGGCGGCGACGCCTACACCGGCTCCACCCGGTGCGTCGCCTTCGAGGGCCGGATCGTGGTGGTCGGCTTCGCCGCCGGGCAGATCCCGGCGCCGGGGCTCAACCACGCGCTGGTGAAGAACTACGCGATCCTCGGCCTGCACTGGGGCCTCTACAACACCCACGACCCGCGCGCCGTCCGCGCCGCGCACGACGAGCTCACCAAGCTCGCCGAGCAGGGCACGGTCCGCCCCCTGGTGAGCGCCCGGGTGCCGCTGGCCGGGGCCGCGGACGCCGTCCAGCGGGTCGCCGACGGGCTGAGCACGGGCCGGATCGCCGTCCTGGGCGACTGACCCCGGCCCGCGCGGGCGGAACCGGCTGCCCGGCCGGTAATCCGGCTGCGCGGGCACCACGGCCCTGCCAGGATGCCGGGATGACATCCTTTTCCGCCGCTCGCGACTCATTGGAGGGCCTGGCCCTCGGGGACGGATTCGGGGAGCGCTGGTTCCCCCTCTTCCGGTCGCCCCAGGAGGCGTTCGAGCAGATCCGGGCCCGGCACACGCCGGAGGAAGGGCCCTGGCACTGGACCGACGACACCGCGATGGCGCTGTCGGTGTACGGGATCCTGACCGCCTTCGACGCGGTCCACCAGGAGCGGCTCGCCCAGGCCTTCGGGGCCTCCTACCGGGCGGACTCGGGCCGCGGCTACGGGCACGGCATGCACCTGCTGCTGCCCAAGCTGGCCGAGGCGCCCGGGAGTTGGCGCACCGAGGCGCGGGAGCTGTTCGACGGCCAGGGCAGCCTCGGCAACGGCGCGGCGATGCGGGTGGCCCCGCTGGGCGCCTGGTTCCACGACGACCTGGACGAGGCGGCGGAGCAGGCGGCGCTGTCCGCCGAGGTCACCCACGCGCACCCGGAGGGCGTCGCCGGGGCGGTGGCCGTCGCCCTGGCGGCAGCCCTCGCCGCGCGCGGCCGCTCCGGGCCCTCGCCCGCCCCCGCCGGCTCCCCCGCACCCGCTCCCGCTCTCGCCCTCACCGGCGCCGAACTGCTCACCGAGGTCGCCGAGCGCACACCGGCCGGCGAGGTCCGCGACGGGCTGCACCGGGCCGCCGGGCTGTCCGCCGGCACCGAGCCGTGGCGGGCGGCCGACCTGCTGGGCAACGGGCAGCAGATCCGGGCGGGCGACACCGTCCCCTTCGCGCTGTGGTCCGCCGCGCACCACCTGGACAGCCTGACCGACGCCCTGTGGACCACCGCCGAGGGCCTGGGCGACGTGGACACCACCTGCGCCATCACCGGCGGTGTGGTCGCCGCCCGCACCGGCCTCGCCGACGTACCGCAGGAGTGGCTGGCCTGCCGCGAACCGCTTCCCGACTGGGTCGCCAAGGCCGAGGTGGAGGACACTGTCTGACGCTCCATCGGGTCGGAGTCCGGTCCTGGGCCCAGTCGGCCGGGACCGGGCTCCGGGCTGATGCCGCACACCTCGCGCCTCGCTTCTCGCGCCTCGCTTCTCGCTTCTCGCTTCTCGCTTCTCGACGGCGATCCGGAACCGACGGCGATCCGGGACCGGCGGTGTGACGACAGACCGTGACCGCCCGAGCGGCCTCATCGCCCGGCGGCGATGACCTCCAGGGCCGGGCGGGGCGGGCGGCCGAGCAGGGTCGCGAGGTCGCCCGGCTTGCCCGGCCCGGCCAGGAAGCCGTGGGCGATCGCCGAGTAGGTGGCCACCACCATCGGCACCTGGAAGTCCAGCGCGTCCGAGGCCGCCACCGCCGTACGGGCTTCGGCCAGTCGGCCCGGCCGGTACTCGGCGCCGAGCGCCTCGGCCACCTCCGCACCGCCCAACGCCCGCTCCCCCACCAGCTCGTACGTCCGGCCGGTGTGCTCCTCCGGCGCCAGAGCCACGTTCACCGCCGCTTCGGCGAGGTCGGCGCGGGCCACGGCCGCCAGCTTCCCGTCCCCGAGCGGCGCGGTGATCACCCCGTCCGGGTCCGGTGCGGCGACCGCGGCCAGCAACTCCGCGTACAGCCCGTTGCGCAGCACCGTCCAGCGCAGGGATGCCGACTCGCGCAGCCGCCGCTCGGTCCAGCGGTGGGCGAGGGCGAACGGCAGGTGGTCGCCGTCGCCCGACAGGCTGGTGTAGACCACCTGCCCGACGCCCGCCTGCTCCGCCGCCTCGATCGCCGCGCCGTGCCGGGCGATCACCACATCGTCCTCGGCGGCGCCGGCCGAGATCAGCAGCAGGGTCCGTACCCCGGCGAAGGCCTCGGCCAAGGTGTCCGGGCGATCGAAGTCCACCAGCCGGGCGGGTGTGCCGCCCGGCGCCTTCTCGGGAGTGCGGGAGCCGGCCACGACCCCTTCCCGTCCGGCGAGGCGCTCCAGCACGAGGGCGCCCAGACCTCCGTTGACACCGGTGACGAGCAGCATGGGTTCCTCCAGGGGTGATCGGCGGTCGGCGACGTGACCATTCTCGATAGCCTGGGCGTTCGGCATAAGGAGGCACTTTCATGTCAGCAGGGCACAGCGCGGTAACCACCCCCCGCCCGGTGGTCTGGTGCGAGGACGGCGTGGACTGCGGGATCCGCGACCTGCTGGACCGTCTGGGCGACAAGTGGTCGGTCCTCACCGTCGTCGAACTCGCCCAGGGCGTACGGCGGTTCCGTGAGCTGCAGCGCGCGCTGCCGGGGATCTCGCAGCGCATGCTGACCCTGACGGTGCGCCGCCTGGAGCGGGACGGCCTGGTGTCACGGACCGTCCACCCGACCGTCCCGCCGCAGGTGGAGTACGAGCTGACGCCGCTCGGCCACAGCCTGACCCACCTGGTCCGGGCGATGGCGGACTGGTCCTACGGCCACCACGACGCGATCGTCGCCTCCCGTCGCGACTGGGACGAGGCCAATCCGGGCTCGGAGATCCGGTAGGACCTGCGCCGGGCCTCGCCCCTCGCGCGCCACGGTGCCGGTCGGCGGGGCCGCTCAGCAGTGCCAATCAGCGGGCCAGGGCCCGGGCGCCGTGCCGTTCCCGTCAGCTGTGGCGGCCTGGTCGGCCGGGTCCGTCGTGTCATCCTCACGGCTGCTGAACGCGATGGGCGACGCACCGGGTTGCCTGCTGAGCGAAAGAATTTTACGGCGGGACGGAACGAGCAGGAACCCGGTGGCGTCCGGGGTGGAAATCGGGAAGGCTCACCCGCATGGTCTCAGTACTGCAGAACGTGGCGATCGACTGTGCGGATGCCTACGAGCTGGCCCGGTTCTGGAGCAGGGTGACCGGCCGGCCGCTGCATCCGGAGGACGAACCGGGTGTTCCGGAGGCTCAGGTGATGCTGGCGGACGGCCCGGTCCTGTACTTCAACCAGGTGCCCGAGGCCAAGACGGTCAAGAACCGGATCCATCTGTGCCTGCGCCCGGAGACCTCGCGTGAGCAGGAGGTGGACCGGCTGCTGGGCCTCGGCGCCACCTTCGTCAGCGATCACCGGAATCCCGATGGCTCCGGTTGGGCGATCCTCGCCGATCCCGAGGGCAACGAATTCTGCGTTCTGCGCAGCGCGTCCGACCGGGCCGCCACGACGTCCTGACCTTGCTGGGGCCGTGCTGACGTTGCCGGGCCGTCCTGACGTTTCCCCGACCGTCCTGGCCGGCCCGGCTGTCCCGGCTGTCCCGGCCGGCCTGACGGGCGGGTCCCCCGCGGACCTCAGCCGGTGACCTCGACCGTGACGTCGTAGGCGCGCTGCTCGGGCGGGCAGTTGAGGGCCTCGCCGCAGCTGGTGCGGGTGGCGGTGAGGTGGGCGCTGCCGGGGGCGTGGGCGGCGAAGGAGGCCGTGACGGTGCCGCAGCCGCCGCCGGGGCGGCACGAGGGGGACGGGGCGGTGGTCGGGGTGCCGTTCGGGGTGACGACGTCGGGGGCGGAGCTGGCGGCGGCGGACCAGTAGGTGTTGTGGAGCTCGAGCGTGATGGTCGTGCCGACGGCGACCTTCACGGTGGTGTGGTCGGCGTGCTCGTCCACCGTGACGGTCGCCGGGCTCGGGGTGGTCGCGGCGGGGGCGGTCGCCGAGGGGCTCGTCCCGGTGGAGGCGCAGCCGGCCAGGGTGAGCAGGGCGGCGGCCAGGGCCAGGGTGGCGGGTCTTCTCAGGTTCACGGTGGTTCCTTCTGCCGGTGTGCGAGCGGTACCGGTGGGTGAGCGGTGCCGACGGTGTCGATTCGACGCACCGGGGGCCTGATCGGATCCCCGATTCCCGATCCCGGTTCCCGATTCCGGATCCCCGACCCCGGATCCCGGATCCCCGACCCCGGATCCCGGTTCCCTCCGGACAGACGGACGGACGGACAGGCGGACAGACGGACGGACGGACAGACGGAAAACGGCACCGGGGCGGGCGCTGGGCCCACCCCGGTGCGTTCGGCGCGGTGATCGTCAGGAGACGGTCACGTCGTCGTAGTAGGTGTAGGTCGGGTCACCCGGGTAGTTGTCGTCGTGGTTGCTCAGGGTGAGCGTGTAGGAGTGGCCCGGGGTGACGGTGGCCGTCTTGTTGGTCCAGCTGCCGGTGGTGGTGCAGGTCTTGGCGAGGACCGTGGTGGTCGTGCCGGTGGTGTTGTCCTTCAGGGTGGCGGTGGCCCAGTCGTAGGTGACCGTGTCGTTGCAGGTGTTGCTGTACCAGAAGGACAGCTTGCTGGAGCCGGTCGGCGCGGTGAAGGTCTGGGCGAGCGAGGAGTCACCGGTCGGGTTGGCGGAGCCGACCATGGCGCCGTAGCTGCCGCTGTGGGCGGCGCCGGTGGTGGCGGAGGTGGTGCCGGCGGCGGTCCAGCCGGTCAGGTTGCCGGTCTCGAAGGTGCCGTTGGCGACGGGGTTGCCGCCGCCACCGCTGGTGGACTCGGTCCAGCCGAAGCTGGTGCTGCCGGTGGCGCCGGTGGTGTCGGTGGCGGTGACCGTGACGCTGGAGGTGCCGGCGGCGGTCGGGGTGCCGGAGATCAGGCCGGTCGAGGAGTTGATCGACAGGCCGGCCGGCAGGCCGGTGGCCGAGTAGGTCAGGGTCTGGCCGGAGGCCGAGTCACTGGCGTTGATCTGCAGGCTGGCCGCGGTGCCGACGGTGCCGGTCTGGCTGCCCGGGTTGGTGACGGTGACCGTGTTGCCGTGCGTCAGGATGGCGTGCGAGATCGCGCAGGAGTTGGTGTCGTTGGACCAGCTGGCCTGCTCGGCGTAGCTGCCGAAGGAGCCGAAGGAGATGTTGGCGGCGCCGCCGGTGCTGCCGGGCCGGATCCAGGCGCACTCGTCGGAGTTCTCCTGGCCGTTGTAGCTGCTGCCGGAGACGTGGTTGGTCCAGCCGCCGGCCGGGTTCTGGTCGGACATCATCTCGTGCCACTCGTGGCCGAGGGTCATCGTCCAGCCGTCCAGCGTACCGGGCGAGTTGACGAAGCCGACGCCGCAGTTGGCGCCCGCGTCGATGTTGTACGGCTGGTTGGAGAACGCGATGTCGCCGTAGGGCGAGTTCGCCGCACCGCCGGTGAGGGTGGTGTCGCCGTTCCAGTCGTGCCAGGCGCAGTACCCGGTGCTGGGGTTCTGGTAGTCGTCCGGGTTGGTGCCGTGCGGCGACAGGACGATGTAGTAGGCGTCCCGGTTGGCCGCGGCGGTGGTGTTGCCGAAGTGGCCGGCAGCCTTGACCGCTTCCTGGGCGAGCTGGTTGCCGGTGGCCTGGCTCGGCGAGGCGGCCGCGTTGTCGTACCAGACGCCGGACAGCACGCCGCCGCTCTGGTACGGGATGAAGTTGGCGTTGGACGGGCAACTGACGGCGCCGGTGGCGACGTTGGGGCCGTCGCACCACTGGGTCAGGTCGGCCGACCAGGTCTCGCCGTTGGTGCCGATGCCCTTGAACATCTGCTGGGTGGCGCCGGCCGCGCCGGCCGAGTCGTTGGTGAACTTCGCGTTGCCGTTGGCGTCGGTGCTCTGGGTGCCCCACTGGGTGCCGTAGAAGATCAGGTAGACCTTCGAGTGCCCGCTCTGCACGCCGATGCCGTCGACGCCGCCGCCGTAGGACAGCGTCTGCTGACCGGTGGCCGCGGCCTGGTTGTGGGCGTCCAGCCACTTCTTGTAGTTCTCGTGCTGGGACATGCCCGGCACCGCACCGTGCCGGTACGGGTGGCCGTTCTGCGGGCTCCAGGGGTTGAACTCGTTGCCGGTGCTGCCCTGCGAGCTGGAGATGTCCTGCGCGGAGGCCGGGCCGGCCGCGCCGGCCAGGCCGGCGGCGGCGAGCGCGAGCGACGCTATTCCGGTGAGCGCCGCGTACTTCGCGCGTCCGATTCTGGGGGAGTGACCCATGGGTGAGGGTGCCTCTCTTCTGCCGATCGCCCTGCGGCTAGGGGGAGGCCGCGAACGATCCCTTGTGGGGAAGGGAGCAACGGCGAATTCCGCCGGGAGTCGACTCCGTTCGGGGTCTTTCACCCATTCGGAATTGACTGTCCGTCGACTCGGCGCCGTCTGCTGGGCAGAAGGAAAGCAGTACTGATGAACACTGGTCAACGGCGAAGAGTAAGGACTGATTAAGAAACGCGTCCATGCAGGTAAAGGCGCAGATGGCCGGGGTGGGATGAACGCGGATCAACGCGCGTAGCTCATTCACTGAATGTGGATCGGAATACTGTTCCGCATTCGGCGGATCACCACTTTCCGGCGACTCCGACGATCGGTGAATCAGCGTCAGAAAATCCCGCCGCCGGCCGGTGCACTAACCCTCGTACGCCATCTCCGGGAAGCGCGGCGAAGGGCCCTCCAGCAGGTGGTCGTCGTGGTCGCGCAGCCAGCGGTCGAAGAAGGAGGCGACGTACGAGCGGGTGGCGAGTTCGGCGCGGCCCGGGCGGATGTCGCCGACGTCCGAGCGCAGCTGCTCCTTGGTCAGCGCGCCCTGCCGGGCGAGCTGCGGCAGCAGGGACTGGGCATCGGTGTACGAGCCGTGGCGGGAGCCGGTGAGGGTGAGGTCGGCGTGCCAGCCGGTGCTGTGCTGCCACAGGGCGTTCCAGCCGGGCTGCTTGCGGTAGTCCCCGGAGTCGTCACTGCCGGTGCCCATCAGCAGGAAGGGCCGGTCCAGGCCGTCCTCGGCGACGCTGGGCAGGAACACGCCGGTGTGGCCGTCCGGGCCGGGGAAGTGCAGTTGGCCGTCGAGGTTGATCCCGGCGGCGATCCGCGGGTCGTCGTGCATGGCCTGGAGCGCGGTGAAGCCGCCCGCCGAGTGGCCGACCATGCCGATCCGGTCGAGGTCGAGCGACCCGGCCAGACCGGCCGGCAGGCCCTTCCGGGCGCCCAGCCCGGCCAGCTCGTCCAGGACGAAGCGGGTGTCGTCCACTCGGGTGGCGAGGGCCTTGCGCAGCACGGCGCCGATGTCCAGATCCGGCCGGCCGAGCATGCCGGGCAGCACAGAGGAGGCCAACTCCCCGCCGGGGAAGGCGACTTCGGAGGCCTCGTAGGTGTGGTCGACGGTGACCACGACGTAGCCGCGCGAGGCGAGGTCCTCGACGAGCGCGGTCCCCCAGGTGCGCGGGTCACCGAGGCCCGGCGAGTACAGCACCACCGGGCGACGGCCGCCGGGCAGCGCCGGGGCGTCCTCGCGGGCGTGGGTGCGGATGCCCGACCAGTCGGTGCGGTCCGGCTCGGTGCCGTAGTTGACCCGGGCGAGGCCCTCGGCGCCGCCGAAGTGCGCCCCGGCGGCGGGCTCCATGTACGGGGCGCGGTCGGCGGGGCCGGCCGGGCGGGACGTCGGGTACCAGAGGCTGATCATCAGCTCGCGTCGGTGCCCGGGCTGCCAGGGGTCCTCGCGGCCGGCGTCGGTCAGGTGCAGCGAGGTCGTCCCGATCGGGTACGGCCCGGTGGGCTCCGGCAGCCATGCCCGCGCCTGCTGCCCGGCGCTCCCGCCCTCCCCCGCCGCCACCGCCGCGGGCGCGCCGACCGTGCCCAGCACCGCCGTCGCCGCCAGCAGAACCGCCGCCAAGGCCCGTCCCCCACTGCCCATGATGTGTCTCCTCGTGCCGATCGATCGAACACGCAGGACACTACGGGCGGAGACGGGCCTCCGCCGTCATACCAGGGAGCCAACCAGCCCCTGAATACCCGGGTATGACACCCCTAAGGGCTACCTCCGGTGCCGCGTCGGCTCCCCGGACGGCAGGTCAGTCCAGCCCGAGCGCCTCGGCGAACTCGACCGCCTCCCGGAGGATCGGCTTCATGCGGGGGTGACCCGTGCCCGGGGCTGCCGGGCCGCCCCCTCCCCCGCCTAGCGGTACTTCTTCAGCTCCCGGCGGGCCAGCGAGCGCTTGTGCACCTCGTCCGGGCCGTCGGCGAGGCGCAGGGTGCGGTTGCCGGCCCAGAGCTGGGCGAGCGGGGTGTCCTGGCTGACGCCGGCGGCGCCGTGGGCCTGGACGGCCTTGTCCAGGATCCACTCGACGGTGCGCGGCGTGGCGATCTTGATCGCCTGGATCTCGGTGTGCGCGCCCCGGTTGCCGACGGTGTCCATCAGCCAGGCGGTCTTGAGGACGAGGAGCCGCAACTGCTCGATGCGCACGCGTGATTCGGCGATCCAGTCCTGGACCACGCCCTGCTCGGCGAGCGGCTTGCCGAAGGCCACCCGCTCGCTCGCCCGGCGGCACATCAGCTCCAGCGCCCGCTCGGCGATGCCGATGCCGCGCATGCAGTGGTGGATCCGACCCGGGCCGAGCCGGGCCTGGGCGATGGCGAAGCCCGAACCCTCCTCGCCGATCAGGTGGTCGGCCGGGACGCGGACATCCTCGAACAACACCTCGGCGTGGCCGCCGTGGTCGGCGTCGTCGTAGCCGAAGACCGTCATGCCGCGCTTCACCGTCACGCCCGGGGTGTCGCGCGGGACGAGCACCATGCTCTGCTGGCGGTGCGGCTCGGCGGACGGGTCGGTCTTGCCCATCACGATGAACAGCTTGCAGTCCGGGTTCATCGCGCCGGTGATGTACCACTTGCGGCCGTTGATCACGTACTCGTCGCCGTCCCGCTCGATCCGGGTGGCGATGTTGGTGGCGTCCGAGGAGGCCACCTCGGGCTCGGTCATCGCGAAGGCGGAGCGGATCTCGGCGTCCAGCAGCGGCCGCAGCCACCGCTCGCGCTGCGCGACGCTGCCGAACTGGGCGAGCAGCTCCATGTTGCCGGTGTCGGGGGCCGCGCAGTTGAGCGCGGGCGGCGCCAACTGCGGGCTGCGGCCGGTGATCTCGGCGAGCGGGGCGTACTGCAGGTTGGTGAGGCCGGCACCACGCTCACCCGGCACGCCCTGCTGGTCCACGAAGAAGAGGTTCCACAGGCCCTGCTTGCGGGCCTCGGCCTGCAGCTCGGCCACGACCGGAGGGATCGTCCAGGGGGCGCGGGCCGGGTCGGCGAGCTGGGCGGCGAGGACGGCCTCGGCGGGGTAGACGTGCTCGTCCATGAAGGCGAGCAGCTGGGCCCGGAGTTCGTCGGTCCGGGCGTCGTAGGCGAAGTCCATCGGTCAGTTCTCCTTGAGGGTGCTCAGGCCGTGCCGGGCGAGGATCGGGGCCATCTCGCCCGCGCGCTCGAAACCCGCGCCGAGGGTGCGGCCCTGCTGGAAGCGGAAGTGGATGCCCTCGGCGACGGCGGCGAGCTTGAACGAGGCGAAGGCCACGTACCAGTCCAGGTCGGCGGCCTCGCGGCCGGTCGCCTCGGCGTACCGGGAGACGATCTCGTCGGGCTTCGGGAAGCCGGGGGCGGTCATCGCGGAGGGGATGATGCCGCCGCCGACGCCGGCCAGCTCGGTGTACATCACGAGGAGGCCGATGTCGGTGAGCGGGTCGCCGAGGGTGGACATCTCCCAGTCCAGGACCGCGGCGATGGTGTCATCCTCATCGACCAGGACGTTGTCGAGCCGGTAGTCGCCGTGCACGAGGGCGGGCGCGGGCGAGACGGGCAGCCGCTCGGCGAGCAGGGCGTGCAGCCGGTCCATCTCGGGCAGCTCGCGACTGCGGGAGGCGGCGAGCTGCTTGGACCAGCGGCGCAGCTGGCGCTCCAGGTAGCCGTCCGGGTGGCCGAAGTCCTCCAGCCCCACCTGAGCCGGGTCGATCCGGTGCAGGGTGGCCAGGGTGTCGACCAGCCTCTGCCCCAGCGCATGCACCCGCTGCTCCCCGAGAGCGGCCAGCGGGGCGGCATCCCGGTGGGCGGTGCCGGTGACGTGCTCCATGAGGTACCAGGGCGCGCCGAGGACGTCCTCGGTGTGGTCGATCAACAGCATGCGCGGGACGGGCACCCCGGTGCCCCGCAGGGCCGACATCACCCGGTACTCGCGGCCCATGTCGTGCGCGGTGGCGAGGACGTGCCCGAGCGGCGGCCGCCGCAGTACCCAGCGGGAGGCCCCGTCGGAGAGGACGTACGTGAGGTTGGACCGGCCCCCCTCGATCAGGTCGGCCCGCAGCGGCCCCTGGACAGTCCCGGGCAGCTCACGGTCCAGGTGGACACGGAGACGCGCCAGGTCCAGGCCGGGCGGGTCGACGGGAGTCTCGGGCATCGGGCGGCTCCTCGGATCGGCAGGGATTGACTAAGCGCTTGCTTAGCATTCAACCGAGAGCTGCCCCTGTCAATGCCACAACCCCCCGGGCCACCCGGCCCAGGGGGTCGTCCGCACGGGCGCGACGCGAATCAGAGGCCGCTTTCCGCAGCGTCCAGGGCGTCCAGGGTGGCGGGGTCGAGGGCGATGACGGGCTCTGCGGAGAGGCGCTCACGCCAGGGCTTGATCTGCACTCGGCGGATACCGAAGTTGAAGGCCCAGCTCTCGTCGGGGACGAGTTTTCCGCCCCGCTCGTACATGACGATGAGAGGCTCGAACGGATCCGGCAGGTCCGGTAGTTGCACTCCCGGAGTGTCCCGCAGGGTTGCCCACCGCACGGCCGCACGGCAGGCGTTCTCGGTCGAGATGCCGCCGACATGCGCCACGAGGAACTCCTCAAGCCGCTCGGCCACCTCGGGGTCCACCTGGATCTCCGGGGCGAGCGCTCCGGCGATGTCGAAGATGGGCCACTTCGGCGGACCGCCCAGCACCTCGGCCCAGAGCGAAGCCCGACGGAGATATTCGACCATCAGCCGGGACATCGAGATCGAATGCGCGTTGTGACCCTCCATGTTGGTCCACGCGATGGCGGTCAGACGGTCCACTACCGCATCAGCGGGATTTGCACTCATTCACACGCCCCCTCCCGCGAAGAGTCGTTCACTCTGCAACGGTCGGGTTCTGGGGGCGGAGGCGGGCCCAGCCCTGGCGTTTCCCTCCACGCACCCGTCGACCTCGATCACTCCCGTGACAAGGTCGACGAACGACGCGACAAGGTTTCAGCCTGATCGCGGGATACCGGTCACGTTCGTGACGAAGCGTTCGACGGCGGTCAGTTGCCGCCGAACTCGCCTGCGGCAGCGGCGGCGACGAAGGACCGCCATACACCGATCGGGAAGACGAGCGCGGGCCCTTCCGGGTCCTTGGAGTCGCGGACAGGAACGACGCCGGGGAAGTCGGGCGAGACCTCGACGCAGGAACCGCCGTTGCCGGAGTGCGACGACTTGAACCAGGAAGCGCGGGACAGGTCTGGCCGGATCATGGGTCAAAGTTCCTCTCGGGCCTTGCGGATCAGGTCAAGGGAAGCAGCTCTGGTCAGCGCTTCCACCTGCAACCGATGGTAGGCCGTTTCCCACTCCCTGACAGTCCTGTCCTCCCGCACGACAAAGCCGTGGTCCGCAGATTCCGTGTAGCCGACCACCGAACGGTCGGCAAACGTCAGCAAGGTGACGAACGCGCGGAACGGGGCATGCTCGGCCATGGCGAACGGAGCCACCTGAAAGATCACATGGGGCTTCATCACCATCTCGACCAGGTGATCGAGCTGGGAATGCATGGTCCCAGCGCCGCCCACCGGGCGCCGGATGCAACTCTCGTCTATCACTGCATGGATGACCGGCGGCTTGGCACGCTTGAGAAGCCCCTGCCGCTTCATGAGGAACTTCACTCGCTCCTCGGCCTGGTCAGGCGTACTACTCCCCCGCTGCACTGCCGCCGCCTCGATCGCGGATGCGTAGGCCTTGGTCTGGAAGAGCCCGGGGACGAGGTTCGGTTCGTAAATCCTGATCTCGGACGCCCGGGCTTCCTGCGCGGCATGCTCGGGGAAGCCCTCCAAGAACCCCTTGCGCCTCATCCCGAGCCACATCAGCTCCAGCGTCTGGCCCGTCCCGAGCGCCTTGTCGGCCGCCCTGACGAAGGCTCGGCTGGTGGATTTGCGGCCTGTTTCCACCGCCGAGATGTAGCTGTCCGAGTAGCCCATGGCTGCGGCCAGGTCTTGCTGGGTCCAGCCCAGTGCCTCGCGCGAGCTGCGAAGCAGGGCGCCGAAGGACTCTCGCGGGGATGACGTTGGATCAAGCTCTCTGCGGTTCAAAGC
Source organism: Kitasatospora sp. NPDC034023 (assembly GCF_055575795.1). Lineage (NCBI taxonomy): Bacteria > Bacillati > Actinomycetota > Actinomycetes > Kitasatosporales > Streptomycetaceae > Kitasatospora > Kitasatospora sp. NPDC034023. The sequence goes on along the minus strand of NZ_JBVIRY010000022.1, from coordinate 10,271 downwards.
TCACACCCGATTCCACTTGAGACGCAGGCAAGTTGAACGATTGCCAAGCTTAGCCGACAGTGGGCACACCTGGTAGTCGAGTTACTACGGAGAGGAGTGGACGATGGCCAGTCCCACGTCCTGCGACAACCCCACCCCGCCCTTCCGGGTCGTGATGTACCTGGCGCGGAGCGGTTCCGACTTCCCCGAGCGCGAGTTGAGCGTGTGTGAGGCCTATGCCGGGGCCTTCAACTGGGGCATCGACCTGATCGTGGTGGACGACGAGGTGAACCGGAAGGGGCCGGAGCACCGGCCCATGCTCCGGGCCGCCTTGCAGCGGGTCCTCGACAGGCAGGCCGGCGCGATCCTCGTCCCCCACAAGGCCGCGATCTCGCCGATCGAGGGCGAGTTCGACGACTTCTCCAAGCGTGTGGAGAAGGCCTCCGGGTTCATCCAGGTGGCGACGCGGCGATGACCGACGGCCCCACCACCCCCACGGAGCTCGAGATCCGCGTGATCGACTCCCGGAGCCCGCACTTCTTCACCCTGGAGTGCTGGGCCCTCTGGGACCAGGTTCGCAACGACTACGTCCGCGTTCCCGGTTCCTCGGACCGGATCCGGCGCTTCTACACTCTCGCGGCTGCCGAGGCGTTCCAGCGGAGTCTCGGACACCGTTCAACGTAGGCCCGCCGCTTGGTGGTTCACCTCGGCAGGCGCAACCTTTCCCGCCCTCTCACACGTCGATCAAGGTGTTCTAATGATCGAACTTCAGGGCGATTTTCGGAGGTACGGTGCGGCTTGCTCGTGGCGCGACCGGTCTGCTGGCGGTGGGGGTCGTCTCGGCTCTCGTCCTGACCACGGGATGCTCCGACACCAGGAGCAGACCCACCGCCACCGGCACCACTTCCGCGAGCCCCGCACCCACCACCCCGAGTGGGGCCCCCTCCGACACCCCCGCTCCCACCCCCACCCCGACCCCGGTGCCGACCTGGGACGGCCAGGTCAAGGTGCTGGGCGACGGCTCCACCTCCGACACCGGGCCGCAGCCCAAGCAGCCCGTGCCCGAGAAGCTGAAGCCCGGTGAGAAGCCGCCGCAGTTCGTCGTCTTCTCCTGGGACGGGGCTCTGGAGGGGGACGACCACCAGTTCTCCCACTTCCGCAAGCTGGGCCTGGAGAACAACGCCCAGATGACGTTCTTCCTGAGCGGCATCTACACCCTGCCCAAGTCGAAGCGCACGCTCTACCACCCGCCGCAGCACGACGTCGGCGCCACCGCCATCGACTTCGCCACCGACGGCCATCTCAAGGACACGCTGGAGCAGCTGCGCCTGGCCTGGCAGGACGGCAACGAGATCGGCACCCACTTCAACGGGCACTTCTGCGGCCCCAAGAGCGGTGGCGGCGGGGACTGGTCCACCGACGAGTGGAGGAGCGAGCTCGACCAGGCGGTCTCCTTCGTCACCAACTGGAAGACCAACACCGGCTACAAGGACCTCCCGCCGCTTCCCTTCGACTACACCAAGGAGCTGGTCGGCGGACGTGCCCCCTGCCTGGAGGGCCAGAAGAACCTGCTCCCGGCGGAGAAGGCGGCGGGCTTCCGCTACGACGCCAGCTCGCCCGGCGAGTTCCAGGTCTGGCCCGTCAAGAAGGAGGGCATGTGGAACTTCCCCCTCCAGATGCTGCCCTACCCGGGCACGTCGGCCCAGGTCCTCTCGATGGACTTCAACTTCCTCGCCAACCAGTCCGGGAACACCACCAAGGGCGACCCGAAGAAGTATGACGAGTGGGAGAAGAACACCCGGGACGGCTACCTGGCCGGCTTCGAGCGGGTCTACAACGGCAGCCGGGCGCCGCTCTTCATCGGCAACCACTTCGAGGACTGGAACGGCAGCATCTACATGCAGGCCATCGAGGACGTGATGAAGGGCGTCTGCAAGCGCGAGGAGGTGCGCTGCGTCTCCTTCCGCCAGGTCGCCGACTGGCTGGACGCCCAGGACCCCAAGGTGCTCGACAAACTGCGCCAACTCGACCCCGGGCAGCCGGCCGACTGGTCCCGCCTGGTGAAGTGACCGGCCCCGGGCGGCTGCGGGCTCCGCAGCCGCCCGGCCCGGCCTACCGCCCGCCCGCCGGCCCGCCCGCCGCCTTCATGTACGAGGTCCAGATCCGCGCGGGCAGCGCCGAGTCGGGGGTTTCCGGCGCCGCCCCGCCCAGTCCCTCCAGCGAGAGCAGCTTCATGTCCCGCAGGTCCGCCCGGAACACGGTGACCGCCGTCGACAGCTGCCCGTTGTAGCCGACGATCCACCCCGCCGTCCGGTCCGCCGTCGTGCCGGGCTTCGCGGCCAGGTCCGGGCCGGCCTCCGCCGCCGGCGTGGCGCTCCCGCCGCGGACGGCACCCTTGAGCGCGGCGTCCACCTCGCCCGCCACCGCCACCGGCAGTGCCCGCGCGGCGGCCGGCAGGCGCAGCGCGAGCGGCGCGCCGTTGCGGGTGATCCGGAGCACCGAGTACGGGTCCGTCCGGTTCCCGCCGGCGGCGAAGGCGGTGTACGCGTCCGCCGTCCTGATGGCGCTGGGGGTGGAGTTGCCGGCCGCGAAGGCCGGTACCAGTTCGCCCATGCTGCCGGGGAGCAGGCCGAGGTCGGCGGCGGTCTTCTGGACCCGGTCCAGGCCGATGTCCATGCCGAGTTGCATCATCGGCCCGTTGACGGACTGCTCCACGGCACTTCTCAGACTCACCGGGCCCCAGTCGCGCTTGCCGTCGTTGGCGGTCTTCACGATCTTGCCGTCACGTCCCCAGTACGGCCCCTCCGGGGTCATCACGTTCACCCCGTTGTCCCCGTTGTAGGTGGTGGTGGGCGTGATCGGGGTGCGGTTGCCGCCCCGTCCGCGCTGGACGCCCTGGCTGAGCCCGGTGGCGTACACGACCGGGGTGAAGGCCGAACCGATCGGCACCGTCGAGGTGTTGGCGTTGTTGAAGCCCTGTTTCAGGTAGTTCGGGCCGCCGTAGAGCGCGACGATCCTCCCGTCGAGGCCGACCGAGGCGGCACCGACCTTCAGGGCTTTGTCGGCCTCGCGATTGTCGGGGTCGATCCCCTTGGTCGCTTCCTGCACCGCGACGGCCAGCGCGTCGACCCTGGGCTTCTCGAAGGTGGTGAAGATCTGGTGGCCGCCGAGGTCCAGCTGGGCCGGCGTGATGTCGCTGTGGCTCTCCACGTAGGACCGGGCCGTGTCGACGAGGTACCCGACCTGGCCGCCCAGGCCCGCCGACTTCGGCTGGGCCATGGGCTCGGGGAACACCGTGTACCGGGCGCGTTCGGCGCGGGACAGCTTTCCGACCTCGACCTCCCGGTCCAGGATCCAGGACCACCGTTCCTCGGCCCTCTTCCGGTTCTCCGCGCCGAGCGCCGGGTCGTACTGCCCCGCGCCCTTCAACAGGGCGGCCAGGAAGGCGCCTTCGCTGGGGTCGAGCTGCGAGACGTCCTTGCCGTAGTACGCCGCGGCGGCACGTTCGATGCCGTAGCTGCCGCGGCCGAACCAGCTGCTGTTCAGGTAGCCGGCCAGGATGTCGTTCTTGCTCATCCGGTCGTCCAGCTTGATCGCGATGACGGCCTCTCTGAGCTTGCGCGCGTAGTCCTGGTGCTGGTTCAGGTAGATGTTCTTGACGTACTGCTGGGTGATGGTCGAGCCGCCCTGGGTGTCGCCGCCCGAGAGCATCGACCAGAACGCGCGGCCGATGCCCTTGACCGAGATCCCGGGATCCGAGTAGAAGGTCTCGTTCTCGGCGGCCAGCACCGCCCACCGCACCGACTCCGGCACCTGTTCCAACGGCACCTCCTGCCGGTTGGTCTCGCCGATGCGGGCCATCTCGGTGCCGTCCGCCCAGAAGTAGACGTTGTTCTGCTGGGTGGCGAAGGAGTTCAGGTCGTCCGGCACCTTCGTGGTCGCGAAGAACCAGGCCAGCCACCCCGTCAGCGGCAAGGCCCCCACCCCGGCCACCAGGAGCAGCTGCCGCCAGGACGGGAGCCAGCGGCGGACCCCGCGCCGCCGCTGGCGCGGATAGTCGAGCCACCGCAACGGCCGCCGTCGCCGGCGTCGCCGCCGTCCGGGCTTCTCCTCCTCGGCCCCGCCACCTCGCTGTGGACGCACAGTCCGCTCTCCGCTTCGCTCATCCGACGACCCTCTCGAACAGATAGACGAGATGAGGGCGGCATTCCGACGGCGGGGAAAGGATGTGATCGTCGTCATACTGCGCGCGACGGCGCGTCGGAACCGGACCGGGCCTCCGCCGCAACCGCTCCGGCCGACCGTCAGAATGGCGCCATGAGGTTGATCCACACCGTGATCGGTGCGCTGCTGCTCCTGCTCGTCGTCGGCAGCATCCTGCGCACGCTGGTCGTCCCGCGCGGGCTCTACTCGTCCCTGGTGAACCGGCTCTGGGCGGTGCTGCGGGGCGTGCTGCGGCTCTCCGCCACGCCGTTCGGCGGTTACCGCGCACAGGACCGGGCGCTCACCTGGCTCGCGCCGCTGGTCCTGCTGGGGATGCTCGGGCTGTGGCTCAGCGGGATGCTGGTCGCCTACACGCTGCTGCTGCACGGCACGTCCGACCTCAACTGGTCGACCTCGATCCGCGAGGGGGGCTCCAGCCTCTTCACCCTCGGCTACGCCAGCGGCGAGCGGCTGCAGCTGTCCGCGATCGACTTCATGGCCGCCGCCAGCGGCCCGCTGGTGGTCGCCCTGCAGATCGCCTACCTGCCGACCCTCTACGCCGCCTACCAGCGGCGCGAGACCGAGGTGACCCTGCTGCAGTCCCGGGCCGGCGAACCCGCCTGGGGCCCCGAGCTGCTGGCCCGCCAGTCCCTCGTCGACACCGAGAACGCGCTCCCCCAGCTCTACCGGGACTGGGAGCGCCTCGCCGCCGACATCGGCGAGAGCCACTCCAACTACCCGGTGCTGCTCTCCTTCCGCTCCCCGCAACCGAACCGCAGCTGGGTGGTCGGCCTGATCGCCGTGATGGACGCCGCCGCGCTGCACCTCGCCCTGTGCCCGCGCACGGCCCCCGCCGAGGCCCGGCTGGTGATCCGCGCCGGGTTCACCGCGATGCGCGACATCGCCCGCGCGCTGCGGATCCCCTTCGACCCGGACCCGGACCCGGAGGTCCCGATCCGGCTGACCTACGCCGAGTACCTGGGCGCCGTCGCGATGATCATGGCGGCCGGCTTCCGCCGCGAACGCCCGGTCGAGGACGCCTGGGCGCACTTCCACGGCTGGCGCGTCAACTACGAGGCCGTCGCGTACGAACTGGCCCGCCGCAGCGACGCCGTCCCCGCGCTCTGGACCGGCCCGCGCGACTTCCGCGCGGCCGTCATCCCCCCGGCCCGGCCCACCGACCGCCGCCCGGCCGGGTCCCCGCCGGCCCTGCCTCCGGCCTGACCGGCCCGACCGGCCCGACCGGGCTGACACGCCCGACACGCCTGGCGCGCCTGACCGGCCCGACACGCCCGGCGCACGAACGACACACGAACGAAGGACGCACGAACGGACGACGCCGGGCGGGGCACCGAAGCGCCCCGCCCGGCGTCACCGAGTCCGCGAGGCCTCAGACCTGCACCGGTCCGCCGACGGCCAGCGAGCGCTCGGCCGCGGCGAGGATCTCCACCACCCGCAGCCCGAAGTCCGCCCCGCACGGATGCGGCTCGCCGGAGGCCGCCGCGGACTGCAGGGCGTCCAGCGCCCGGTGCAGCGCGGCGAGCGGACCCTCACCGCGCTCCGGCAGGTGGGCCACGCCGTGCTCGCCGCGCAGCTCCAGGCCCGTCCCGCCGGCCGCGACCGGCGCCGTCAGACTGAGCGCGAGCGTGCTGGACGCGCCGCCGGCGTGCCGCAGCACCAGGTGCACGGTGTCCAGCGGGCCCGCCACCGCCGTCACCTGCGTCGCGTCGCCGAGCACCGGCAGCAGTACGGACAGCGCGTGCGGGCCGACGTCCCACAGCGAGCCCTTCTCCTTGCGCCACGGCGAGGCCGCGTACGGGCTGGAGCTGCCCGGCGCGAACACCGAGCCGAGCCAGTCCGAGCGGCCGGTGTACCAGCCGCCCAACGCCGCCTGCTCCTCGAGCCACGGGATCTGCGGGCCGCCGAAGCGCACCGTGAAGAACACCACCGAGGCGACCTTGTGCGCGCGGACCGCCTCGGCCACGGCCTCGGCGTCCGGCACGGTCAACGCGACCGGCTTGTCCAGCAGCAGGTGGCAGCCGGCCTCGGCGGCCCGCACCGCGAGGCCCGCCTGCACCGACGGGGGCAGCGCGATGGAGACCGCGTCCACGTCGGCCAGCAGCCGGTCGAGGTCGGCGTACCCGGGCACACCGTGCGCCGCGCCCAGGGTCTCGGCCGCCTCCGGGCGGCGGCCCCAGACACCGGCGAACTCCAGCCCGGGATGCTCCGCCAGCACGGGCGCGTGCACCCGCTCCGCCCAGGGGCCGGTGCCCAGCAGTCCGATCCGCACGATGTCTCCGTTCCTCGGTGGTGCTGAAAAACTCAGCCCTGCACGCGGGCGAGCGTGAAGCCGTCGTAGCCCTTGCTGCCGACCGTCTGCACCGAGGTCGCGGTGACCCTCGGCTCGGCCGCGATCAGCTCGTGCAGGGCCCGGGTGCCGAGCACCGCCGGGTCGGTGCTGTCCGCGTCGGCGACGGCGCCGCCGCGCACCACGTTGTCGACGATGATCAGCGAGCCGGGCCGGGTCAGCTGGAGCGCCCGGCGGAAGTACTCGGGGTTGCTCGGTTTGTCCGCGTCGATGAAGACCAGGTCGAAGGGCTCCACGCCCTGCTCCACCAGCGCCGCGAGCGAGTCGGCGCCCCGGCCCAGCCGTACCTCGGCGACCTTCTCCAGTCCGGCGGCGGCCAGGTTCCCCCGGGCGACCTCGGCGTGCTTCGGGTCGATCTCCAGGGTGATCAGGGTGCCGTCCGCGGGGAGCGCCCGGGCCAGCCAGATCGCGCTGTAGCCGCCGAGCGTGCCGACCTCCAGGATCCGCTTCGCGCCCTGGGTCAGCGCCAGCAGGTGCAGCAGCTTGCCCTGGTTGGGGGCCACCGCGATGTTCGGCAGCCCGGCCGCGTCGGCGGCGGCCGCCGCCGCCTCCAGCGCCGGATCGTGTCCGACCAGCTGCTCGGAGAAGTACGCGTCCACCGCGTCCCAGGTCGGCTGCAACGTCATCGGGCCCTCCGGAGTGCAAGATCGGCAGGTACTCCGCCGATGCTACTCCGAGGGCCCGATGGCTCCGGGACGGCCGTCAGTCCCGTCCCGTGGCGTTCTGCTGGGTTCCGTTCCGTTACTCCGGGACGGCGGTCCTGGCGGCGGCCGCGGTCGCGGCCGCCTCCTCCGCCTCGATCTTGGCGTGCGTCTTCGCGGCCCGACGCTTCATGATCCAGGCCGACAGGCCGCCGATCACGACGGCTGCCGCCAGACCGGCCCAGGAGAAGCGGGACAGCCACGGCTCGATGCTCTTGCCCACCTTGTACACCAGCAGCGTCGTGCCGCCGGCCCAGACGACGCCGCCCAGCACGTTGGCGATCAGGAACTTCCAGTACGGCATCTTCAGCGCGCCTGCCAGCGGACCGGCGAAGATGCGCAGCAGGGCGATGAACCGGCCGAAGAAGACCGCCCACATGCCCCACTTCTGGAACGAGCGCTCCGCGGTGGCCAGGTGCGAGGGCCCGAAGTGCTTGGGGAACTTGCGTCCCAGCTTCTCGAAGAGCGGCTTGCCCCCCTTACGCCCGATCGAGTAGCCGATCGAGTCGCCGATGATCGCACCCGCGATCGCGCAGCCCGCGACGCCCCACGGGCTCACCACGCCCTTGACCGCCATCAGGGACGCCGTGACCAGGGCGATCTCGCCGGGCAGCGGGATGCCCAGCGATTCGATCCCGATGATCAGGCCGACCACGGCGTACACCGCCGTCGGTGGAATGCCCTCGATCCAGGCGTCGATGTGCAAGGCCAGTACCTCCGTGGCAGGACGGGACCGGCCGCGCTCCCCGTGGAGCCGCGGGCCGGTCCCGGCAGTGGTCCGATGGCGGCAACGCCGCCGCTCCCCCTCAGGGCAGCGTAACGTGCCGGGCGGCCTGTCCCCCCGGCCGATAACCCGTGGTTTTCGACGTGCGGCCGCACGCCATGGTTCCAGTCCGACCGGCATTTCTTCAAGATTCGGCAAAGTACCTCTGCCCTCGAGAGCCCTCCGCTGCCTTCGGCTGACGCCGGCCTCGGCCCGCCTCGGTCGGATCATGCGCGGCACCGCGTCGAGCACCAACGCCCGGACCTCCGCCGGACGCAGGTCCTGAGGACTCGGAGTGAAGGCTGGGAGGAACAAGCGGAACAATTTGATTCCGCAAATCGCGGCGCTCATCAAATCGACTCGCGCCCGACGCTCCGGCAAGGCCGCCCCATCGGACCAGTCGACCTCGCCGCTGGTTGATACATCGTCGACCATTGGCCCTGTATCAACCGCAGCGCCTATTCGGAGCCCACCGGAGGAAGCATGACCACGACCCAGAACGGCCCGACCGATGATCAAGTCGTTGCAGCGCCGACTTATCTGGCGGACATTCGTTTCTTCTTCCGGCCTCAGGACCTGGACCACATGGCCACCATCGGAATCGATCTCGGCACCTATGAGGGAGTGAAGAGAAACGCGCTGGCGATTTACGCACAGACCTCTCCGCCGAACTCGCACATGCCCCCGGACGCGGAGGGGAAATGGAGTGCCGAACGCTCGCAGACATTCCGGAACTGGATCCTCAACGGATTCCCCCTCGGTACGGCGACCCCGGTCGAGCCACCACCGCCCGTGACGCCCCCGACCCGGCTCCGCAAGAACATCACGACGTTGAGCGACGCCGAGTTCGAGCTGCTGAAGACGGCGTTCACCGCGGTGATGGCCCGCCCTCCCGAGGCTCCGGACGGCTACTTCGCCATGGCCGGGCAGCACGGCCTCCCGGAGAAATGGTGTTTGCACCACGAAAACCGCTTCAACCCCTGGCACCGCGTTTACCTGCGGGTGTTCGAGGACGCGTTGCGTTCCGTCCCGGGTTGCGCGGAGGTGACACTCCCCTACTGGGACATCGCGACCGACCTGCCGGACCGGCTGCAGCATCCGCCGTTCGACCAGTACGTTCTTCCCGCCGATCCCGGCGCCACCGCCCTGCCGCCCAAGACCGGATTCTTCCCGTACACCACGCAACGCTTCTCGCCCGCCGACATCGCACAGAACGTGAAGGATTTGAGTGTCCTGGATGAAATCGCCACCTCGCTGAAGCAGTCGGTGTGGGGGGCGTCCGATCTGAACGGCTACCAGGACTTCTCGATCCAGGCCCACGACGGTGGCCACGGGTCGATCGGGCCGACGATGGGCAACCAGTGGGTAGCTTCCTTCGACCCGGTGTTCTGGTTCTTCCACTGCAACATCGACCGCCTCTGGCTGAGCTGGCAGACCCGCGTCGGCGCGACCACGCTGGCCGGATTCCGAACCACGCTGGGACAGGACCCCAACTGGCCCACGGATCCGCTCGGCGGCGCGCTGCCACCGTTCACCGCGACCGCCGGCCAGACGATCGAAACCGAGGTCTCGTACGATCGGCTGGAACTCGCCGACCCCGCGGAGGGCGTGTTGGAGAATCTGTCCGGAAACATCGAGGCCGCCCGCACCTTCGCGTTCCGGAGCGCCAACCCTGTTTCGGTGCGGGTCAAGGGGATCGACCGGCTGAACATCCCGGGTTCGTTCATCGTGAGTTTGCTCGCGGACGGTGAGCCGATCGCGAAGCGCTTCTTCTTCCAACCGGACAATCCGCGGAACTGCGAGAATTGCGCGCAGCACGGCCTCGTCAACATCGACTTCCGAATGACACAGGAACAGCTTCTCGACCGGACGCTGTCCGTCCGCATCGACGTTCCCGGGCAACCCGAGGAAATCGGTACGGCCTTCCCGCTCTCCCAGGCAGGAAATCCCACCATCAATGCGCGGCTGCTGGTGCAGGAAGCGTAGCCGCCGGGCCACCGGTACCCGGGCTCGGTGCCGCACGGCGGACGGTGACGGCCGTCGGCATGTTCTACATGCTGGTCGGCATGAGCTGACCGCAGCGCCCTGGGCACCCGGTCCACCGGCATTGATCAGGTGTTCGACGACTGCATGCTGTCCTACGACGGCTTGCAGTCCTAGGACCAATGCCGGTGACTTTGTGGTCTGTGTGTCGTTGGTTGTGGTGTGGCGAGGGTGGGGCAGGTCAAGTCGTGTGCGGGTGAGCGGTTGTCGGATC